>CALUIQ010000053.1 GCA_944320735.1 uncultured Bacteroides sp.
CTGTGGTTTATGCCTATGGAACAGGGAGTGACAACTTGGCTGCTCCTGGAATAGGTTCCGGTATGCATAATTTTTCTGCGGAAATTGGTGCCATACCCAAGATTGAAATAACCCATTCCACCATCCACGCCGTTCGTGGAGGAGTGGTTGCCGATTATATCGGTAGAGCAGGATGGACGTCAGATTCGGCTTCTTCCGAAGTCAATCCCGGCACGGGTGGCAGCATTAAGAGCAGCACGGTGTATTGCCATACCAGAGATACCTATAGATTGGATAAAACTATGGTGTACGACGCCTCCGGTAACGCCACTCAACAATAGTCATTAATCATTAAAACAGAATAAAAAAAGCAGCAAGCAAATGAAGAAGACACGTACATACAGACATATAGATGGGTCGTACAAACGGTACGGAGGAGCATTCGGCGGCTTGTGCCTGCTGATAATCGCCATCGGGATAGCCTATTCCGTCCACCTGCGGCGGGAGATGAAGGAGACAGACCGGAAGATAGCCGAGATAGACCAGGAACTGGACTCCATCCGGCAGTAGCTGGTCAAGCTGAAAGGCTACACCCCGCGCTACTACAAGATGGGGCCCGTCTATATCCGCACCCCCGAACTGACCCGCGAGATGTTCGGCGAGAAGAAAGAATAAGCGGCGCACATCCGCTATACATCGCTCTTTGACATACTGGGAAACAGAATATGAATGTCCGTAATCGGCCATTCAGCTACAAGTTACGAGCTACAAGCTACAAGCAGGAACTTTACTCGTCACTCGTAGCTTGTAGCTCGTAGCTGAATAGGAGCTTTGCGGATATTCATTAAAAGGAATAAGGAAGACGGAGGAAGTCCGCCAAGTTTTCATTATCTTTGTCCCCGTGAAGCTAACGTAACAAAAAGGAGGATAGGATATGGATACCATTCAACTGAACATCAGCAAACAGCAATTCTTCGGCATGCTGCAAGCCATGCCCGAACAAGACCAGCTGGAAGTATTCGACCGCTTGCGCAAATCGCTATTCGTCAGCCGGTTCGACCGCCTGCTACGTTCCGTTCGTACCGATGAACTGAGTTTGGAGGATATTACTCGTGAAGTAGAAGCTGTAAGACAAGAGCATTATGAGGAACGGAAACAATGAGCCGAGACGTGTCGTCATCGACACCAACATCTGGATATCGTTCTTGATAGGTAAACGCTTGGTGGGGTTGCATCGCCACATGGACGGAGGACGGATAGAAGTAGTAACTTGCGAGGTACAACTGCGCGAACTGGCCGATGTGTTGAGTCGCCTGCGCATCCGCAAGTATATTCCTGCCGAACAAGCGGAAGAGTTCCTTGACTTGCTTTGCGAAGCCGCTTTGCTTGTGAAGCCGGAACAAGGCCCGCCGCTCTGCCGTGACCCGAAGGACGATTATCTGCTCTATACGGCCATTGCCGCCCGTGCCGACTATCTGGTCAGTGGTGATAACGACTTGTTGTCACTACAAAAGATTGGTTGTACGTCAATCGTTTCGTTTGCCGACTTTGAGATAATAATGAAACAGACTTAATGAAACGAATGTATAATTAAGGTATGGATAAGAAGACAGAAAAGAAACAAGAAACCAAGGCGGAAACGAAAGTGGAAGCCAAGGAACAGACTACGAAGAAGAAAGTAAGCAAGGCATGGGAAGCAGCCCAACGGCTGAAAGGCAGTGTGATTATTAACGACCCAACCCTGTATTGGAGATGAGATATTTGATTGATACCAATATCTTAATATACAATGAACATTTAAAACGAAAATAATATGGAAGCAACCACTTTGACTCCGACTCAGCGGCATTTGCTGAAGCTGTTCTCGTTCGACCGTAGCGAAGCATACGCCCGTGAGATACAGGAAGTGTTGACACGTCATTTCCAAGAGAAGCTCGACCAAGAGTCAGACCGGCTTTGGGATGAAGGAATTCTCGACCAGCAACGGCTGGACCAGTTGCGAACTGAAGATTTACATCGAAAAGAATAGAAACAGATGGCACGATTGGTTTGTCAAGGTTTAGTTTGAAAACCAACTCCCCCCCCCCTTATTCCGCCTGCCCCGTGCGAACGCAACGCACCCGGCAGGCGGCTCTGTTTTTGTTTCCCTCGTGAAGCGACTGAAAATGCATGTACGTGTTGCTGCAAACGCACGTATATGCGGTTGAAAACGGAAGTACGTGCATTTTCAACGACACGTACGCGCGTTTTTAACAACACGTACGTGTATTTTAAACAAGTAAAAAGGATTGATAAATTAACGGAATATTAACTTTAAACTGATTGATTATGTGTGCAAAGTACAAGCTTACGCAACGTAAGAATCCCATCAAGAAGACGGATACCCCTTTGTGGTACGCCATCCCAAGTACCGTCAACCGCCAGACCACCCGTGCCGTGTGCAAGACGGTGACACGCAACACTACTACCGCTCCCACGGAGCTGGAGTCGTCCTTCAACCTCGTGGTGGACGGCATTCCTCACGAACTGCAGCAAGGCAACAGCGTGCAGCTGGGCCGCCTGGGCTGGTTGCGCCTGTCGTTCGGCAGCGAGGGCGTGGAGAACATCAAGGAGTTCAACCCCTCCTCGATGATAAAGAACATCAAGGTGGTCTTCACTCTCTCGAAGGAGCTGCTGGCCGACATCAAGAAGGACCTGACCTTCGAGAACGTGGGAGTGGTGGAAGAAGGCTTCACCTTCCCCGACACCAGCTCGTACCTGAAGTACAAGGAGACCGGGCAACTGCCTGTGCAAGGCGGCAGCGGCACAGGCACCGGCGAAGAAGGCGGTGGCACCGAGCCGGGCGGAGGCGTGACGGAGGATCCGCTGGAGTAAATGGGAATTTAACTGTATGTTTTATTTTTCAGCCGCAGATGACGCAGATGACACGGATTTTATTCTTTTAAGGAGTTATCGGGAGTTAAAAGAAGTTAGGGCTTCGCCCGGAGTTATAGGCCAATAGAAAAAGGTATCGGCTTTTAACTCCCTTTTACTCCTGCCGAAGGCATAACTCCTTCTTACTCCTAAAAAATGAAAAAATCTGCGTCATCCGTGTCATCTGCGGATGAAAAATCAGATAACGCATAGCCGATAATAACAATTATAGCACTATCAACAATGAAAACAAATGCAACACTGAAGAGCGTACTCGTTGCGCTATGCTGTGGCTTGGCACTGACCGCCTGCCACAACGACGACGAGCCGGGCGTAGACCTGTCGAAGCCCATCCAACTGAGTTTCAGCCCCGCACAGATGGGAGCCGAGAGCTGTGCCACCATCGCCGTGAAGGACGCTGCCTTTGAGCAGGGCGACCGGGTAGGCGTGTACACCGACGCAGGCTACAGCAACGTCCTGTTTACCAACACCGACGGAACCAACTGGCAGTCATCTACCACGATGTACTGGCCCGACGATTACACTTACACCTTCCGTGCCTACTATCCTTATCAGGACAACGTGGCGAGCGAGGCAGCCGTGCCCGTCACCCTGCCCGCCGACCAAAGCGACGCGGACAAGCTGACCACCATCGACTATATGTGGGCAACGGCGGACTGGGCGGCATCGAACGGCATCATCAATATGACGCTGAACCACAAGATGAGCCTGCTGAAGCTGGACGTGACGGACGGTGAAGGCTTCAGCCTGAGTGAGATTAAGAACATGGACGCGGCCATCCTTGGCACGATACCGAGCGAAGGCACGTGGAACTTGACCACGGGAGCCATCACCTCCGCAACGACCGGAACACCCCTCACCGCCCTCACGCCCTGTATGGTGGACAACGGTGACGGCACGCTGACATACTATGCCTTGGTGATGCCCGGCACTACCTTTGCGGAGCATTCTCGTTTCTTCCAACTTGCGGACGGCTCTACGACCTACAGCTACGTGCTGAACCTCCCCGGCGGCATCACGGCAGTCGAGTCGCAGTACTGCAACATCAGCCTGACGGTAGACCGCTCAGGCATCACGATGGGTACTTTCACCGTAGGCGACTGGACACCGGGACAATCCGGCAGCGGTTCGGTGACGCTGGACTGACCCGTCTTTGTGCTTGGAATCCCTAAACGACCCTCACGCCAACAAACATTGAGCCGCAAGGCAATGTTTGTTGGCGTTTTTTCTTTTATCTTTGCGCCGACAAATGGGAATTTAACTGTGTGTGTTTATTTTTCAGCCGCAGATGACACGGATGACACGGATTTTTAAAGGGGCTTCGCCCTGTCACCCCGAGCATGGTCGAGGGGTCTCACGTAATACTTTCTCATACACTACGTAAGATGTCTCGACAAGCTCGACATGACAGATACCGTTCATCTAAAAATATAAAATCTGCGTCATCCGTGTCATCTGCGGATGAAAAATCAAACAACACTCTATCATTTAACTTATAATATGAAACGACAACTGATAAATCGAGGAATCGCCGTCTGGCTTTGCGTGCTGGCGGTGGGAGTACAAGCACAAGACACGCTCTCGGTGAGCAAGAATTATGCGTTGGATGAAGTGGTGGTGACCGGCACCCGCAACGAGACAGACGTGCGCCATCTGTCGCAAACCGTGTCGGTCGTCAACCGCGCGCTGATAGAGACCAGCCAGCAACCGTCCCTGTTGCCCGTACTGACCGAGCAAGTGCCCGGACTGTTTACCACCTCGCGCGGCGTGATGGGCTTCGGCGTGTCCAACGGGGCGGCGGGAGGCATCTCGCTCCGCGGCTTGAGTGGAGGCAACGCCCGGCTGATGGTGCTCATCGACGGGCATCCGCAATATGCCGGCATCTTCGGGCATCCCATCTCGGACGCTTACCAGACACTGCTGGCCGAGCGGGTGGAGGTGCTGCGCGGTCCCGCTTCCGTGCTCTACGGCTCCAACGCCATGGGCGGTGTCATCAATATCGTTACCCGCAAGATGCGTGAGGACGGGGTACGTACCGACCTGCATGCGGGCTATGGCTCGTACAACACGTTGGAGACGGAACTCACCAACCGCATCCGCAAGGGACATTTCTCCAGCGTGGTGAGTGGCTCGTACAACCGCACGGACGGGCATCGGGACAATATGCCCTTCGAGCAATATGGTGGCTATGCCAAACTGGGCTACGAGCTGACGAACCACTGGAGCACCTATGCCGATGTAAACGTGACGCACTTCAACGCTACCTATCCCGGCCCCGTTTCCGCCCCCCTGTTGGAAGGCGACCAACGCATCACCCGCGGCATGGCTTCCTTGGCGATAGAGAACGATTACGAACGAACTTCCGGTGGGTTCAGCTTCTTCTACAATTGGGGCGACCATTGGATAAACGACGGCTATACGCCCAGTGCGGGAGAATCGCCGCAGGACGGACGCTTCAATTCCTTTGACGATATGATGGGACTTTCCCTCTACCAGAGCGCACGCTTCTTCGAGGACAACCGCGTCACGTTCGGCTTCGACTGGTTCCGCTACGGAGGTGAGGCGTGGACGGAATACGTGAAGGGCGAGAATGCCGGCACACGCCAAGACATCGTGGACAAGCACGAAGACGAGGTGGCGGGCTATGTAGATTTCCGCCAAGACATCGGGACGTGGCTGACGTTCAATGCTGGACTTCGCGTGGACCATCATTCGCGAGTCGGTACTGAGTGGGTGCCGCAAGCCGGATTGGCATTCCATCTGCCCCGGCAGGCCGAACTGAAGCTGTCCGCCTCTAAAGGTTTCCGCTACCCGATACTCCGCGAAATGTACATGTTTCCTCCGCAAAACCCCGACTTGAAGCCCGAGTCGATGTGGAATTACGAAATTGCCTTCTCCCAACGCTTGCTGGACGGACGTTTCTCCTACGGCGTGAACGTATTCTATATCGACGGGAAGAACCTCATCCTGACCCTGCCCAATCCCAGCGGGAGCGGCATGTTGAACCAAAACTCCGGCAAGATAGACAACACGGGCGTGGAAGTACAGGCGGCTTGGCGCGTCAACCGCACGTGGTCCGTAGACGCCAACTACAGCTACCTGCACATGAAGACGCCCGTAGTAGCCGCCCCCGAACACAAGCTCTACGCCGGAGCCAACTTCACGCAAGGGCGATGGAACGTGTCTACCGGCTTGCAATACATTGCCGGCCTGTACACTTCCACTTTGCCTGTCGCTACCGAGGATTTCGTCCTGTGGAACCTGCGCGCTTCCTTCCGTGTCGCCCGTTGGCTCCACCTCTGGGCGCGTGGCGAAAATCTGCTGGCTCAGAAGTATGAAATCAATGCCGGATACCCCATGCCCCGCGCGACGGTGATGGCAGGCGTGAACGTTCACTTCTGACGCCTTTTTCAGCGAAAGCCCGTGTACACTTCCCGTTTTTTTTGATACCTTTGCGGGAAACTAAAGAAAAGTAAATATCATGGATAGTTTAAAGCAAAGAAGAACCATTCGCAAGTATCAGTCGAAGGATATTCCGGCCGACTTGCTGAACGACCTGCTGGAGAGTGCCTGTCGTGCCTCTACCGTGGGCAATATGCAGACGTATAGTGTCATTGTCACCCGCGATGCCGAGCGGAAGAAACGTTTGGCTCCCGCGCACTTCCACCAACCGATGGTAGAGTCGGCTCCCGTTGTGTTCACTTTCTGTATCGACCTCCGGCGGTTCAGCCAATGGTGTCGTCAACGGAAGGCCGAGCCTGGATATGGCAATTTCGAATGGTTTGTAACGGGCGCCATCGACACCCTGCTTGTGGCGCAGACCTTCTGTGTGGCCGCCGAAGAGCGTGGCTTAGGTATCTGCTACTTAGGTACTACCACTTACAACCCCGACCAAATAGTAGATGTCTTGGAGTTGCCCGAACTGGTCTTTCCGCTTGCTACGGTCACTGTAGGTTGGCCCGATGAGAATCCGCCCCAAGTAGACCGCCTGCCCTTGGAAGCCATCGTGCACGAGGAAGTTTACCATGACTATGCCCCTGCGGACATCGACCGCCTTTATGCCTACAAAGAGTCTTTGCCCGAAAATCATCAATTCATCGCTGAGAATGGGAAAGAAACTTTGGCGCAAGTGTTTACCGATGTGCGCTATACCAAGAAAGATGCCGAGGCTATGTCGAAGGTTCTCTGGGAAACAATGAAGAAGCAAGGGTTCTGAGGTATAAAAAGAAAACAGAGACACAAAGACACAGAGATTTGATTTAAATGCTATTCCTCTGTGTCTTTGTGTCTCCGTATTTATTTCCCATTTACGGGACGCCTACCTTTTTCTCAGGCCGTTTGATTCTTTAGTGCCGTTTGTATCTCGTCCAATTCCGCCCTGAATGCCTTGTCCACTTCCCTCAACTCTTTGACAGTCTTGCAGGCGTGGAGCACCGTCGCATGGTCCTTACCGCCGATGAGCGTACCAATTTTGGAAGCGGAATAATCCGTATTGTTTTTGGCCAAGAACATGGCTATCTGACGTGCCTGTACCACATCGCGCTTTCTTGACTTTGTATGGATCATAGAAGTTTCCAAACCAAAGTGCGAGCATACAGTATTGATAATGGTATCTATGGTTATCGGCTTGGACTCATTGTGGCTTATCTTCTTTACGATGCGTTGGGCCAGTTCGAGGTCAACCTCTCTGTTATAGACAGTAGCGTGAGCCATAATCGAAATGACGACTCCCTCCAAGTCACGCACGCTATCGCTTACATTTTGGGCGATATAGTCGATGACTTCTGGCGGGAATTGCAGACCGTCGCGTCTGATTTTGTTGCGCAGGATGTTTCGGCGCAGTTCGATGGTCGGTCTTTCCAATTCGGCCACCATACCCCATTTGAAGCGTGTAATCAACCGTTCTTCCATACCTTGTAACAGGGCAGGCGAGCGGTCGGAAGTCAGGATGAGCTGCTTCCCGTTCTGATGCAGGTGATTGAAGATGTGGAAGAAGTTGTTTTGCGTCTTGGTGAGTCCAGCAAACTCCTGTATGTCATCAATAATCAGTACGTCTATGCTTTGGTAGAAGTTGATGAAATCATTGGTCGTATTATTGCGCACAGAGTCGGTGTACTGCACTTGGAAAAGGTGTGCAGACACGTAGAGTACCCGTTTTTCGGGGTAAAGCTCTTTAATCTTTGTTCCGATGGCGTTGGCCAAGTGGGTTTTTCCTACTCCAGAGGCACCGTAAAAGAACAATGGGTTGAAGATGGTCTTGGCCGGACTGAGTGCAACGGCTTCGGCCACGCTTCGAGACAACTTGTTGCTTTCGCCTTCGATGAAAGTCTCGAAGTTGTATTCTTTGTTCAGATGCGGGTCTAGGTCAGCTACTTGAGGAGCTTGCGGTATTTCCTTGGTGATGGTTTGGCGCAGGGTCGGAGAGACATTCGTCGGACCGGCATGAGGAGGCAGAGGTACGGTAGCAGGGGGATTCTTTACCACTACAACGTTGTACATAAGCTTGGCTCCCTCGCCAAACACCTTGTGGATGGTTTGGCGCAGCAAGTCGAGGAATTTCTCTTCGAGGAATTCATAAAAGAACTGACTTGGTACTTGTACGACCAACGTCTTGTCTTCATATTTCAAGGGCACAATCGGACAGAACCACGTTTTATAGGTCTGTTCAGGTACGTTATCCCGAATGATTTCGAGACAACGATTCCATAGTCCGACATGATTCGTTTCACTCATAACGGCTATTCTACATTTATTGATTTAAGCATAACTTCTACAACTGCAAAAATGAGAATCTTATTTTAAAAAAACAAATGCCTTTTTTCTTGCTTTTCTCGTAGGATTAATAAGGTATTTACTTTCAGCCACTTATAAAACAACAATGCAACAGCCTTGTTACAGAACTGTTGCATTTTTCCAACCTCTTGTGTATTTGGTGTTTAGCTTCTATTTTTATCCGTTTGGAGTCGTATTCAGGTCTCTGCTTGTAAAGGGGGTAATTGGTGTCTTTTCAAGCTTCTAACCCACTTGCCGGGGTTCGGAAGAAATAGAACATTATTTAGACGAAATCTATATAGAGATTTTTTTCTACTTGTCTTTTCTGCCGAAGAGCGAGAAGTGTACGTAGCGCTTCGGATGGTTTTTCAGGTCTTCCAACAGGCTTGCGGCATTGGCCGTAGTGGCGCTTAGGTTGTTGTACAAGGTCGGGTCGTTGAAAAGCAGGCCGACGGTGTTGTCCTTGCTGTTAAGCTTGTCTGTCAGACTTTTTACATTGGCCAATGTAGAGTCTATTCGTTGCATAGAGGCGGCATAATCTATCTGCTTCAGGTTATTGGACATGGTGATGAAGTTGTCTCCCAGGGTGTTGAGCTTGGAAGTCAGTTGGGGGATGTCGTTGCTCATAAGTTTTTCCAAATGGTTGCTGGTCGTGGCTAAGCTGGCAGTCAGGTTCTGCACATTGTTCAACGTGGCCGGAATGGCTTGGTTGGCCAATAGGGTATTGAGCGAAGCGAGAATGGAATCCAATTTAGGCAGCATATTTTCAATTTGTGGAACCATATTGCCTAATTTTTCCATCATACCGTTGTTCAAGTTTCCGGGAATCGTGTCACCTATCTCGTGTCGTTCGCGGGGATTGTTGGCCAAGAGCAGGTTCATGCGGACACCTCCCAGCATCTCTGCGGCCAATTCGGCGTGGCTTCCCTTAGGGATGCGCAAGTCAGGGTCTACATCTATTTCCGCTACGACGTTACCCGGATGTTCGTAGTCGTAATAAAGGGCGCGCACAATGCCTACCGGATAACCGTCGGCATAGACCGGACTCGACTTGGTCAGGCCGTTGATGTTTTGAAACTGTACGTAGAAATAGCTGGCCGGCTTGAACAAGTGGATACCTTTCAGGTAATTGATGCCATATACCAATATACATAAGGCTACGATTGCCGCAACACCAATCTTGACTTCTTTTGTAATATACTTCATGATGTTTTCCTTTCTCTTTACTTCTATTTAATTATTGTTTTTATTCTTCTTGTATTCACGGATGGCGGTTTCCACATCGGTCTTTTTCCCGTTCTTAAAGGCGATAATGAACGCACCTTTGAACCGGCGGGAAAGTTGTTTTTTCAACCGCAGGATTTCATTATAGTCGGTAGAAGAACCGCAGGTATATTTATACATGCCTTTCTCCCGGTAAAAGTCCACGTTTTTCAGCCCCTTGAGTTCTCTGCTTCCTTCAGAAATCGGCCGGGTGGATGCCAATATCTGTACTTTGAATAGAGGTGCTGAAACATTTTTTCCCGGTGCCTCTTCTTGTCTTTTTTTGTTTGAAGGGGTGGACGAGGAGCGAGACGACGTGTCAGGCAGGGGTTTGTTGTTCGGGGTAAGGCTCTCTCCTGTACGCGCCTCTTGTTCTTTCTTATACGTAAGGAATGCCCGATAAATGCTTCGGGCCAAGGCATTTTGTCCGCTGTCGGTATTTAAATACCGTTCTTCTTCGGGGGTAGAAATGAAGCCCAGTTCCACTAAGATGCTGGGCATAGCACTGGCTTTTAACACAAGAAATCCAGCCTGATGCACGCCTCGGTCTTCCCGTCGGGCGGTTTGCTTGAATTCCTTTTGTACCAACGATGCCAAATGCACACTTTGTGACATATATTTGTCTTGCATAAATTCAAAGATGATGTACGACTCGGATGAGTTGGGATTGAAACCCGCATAGCGTGTTTGGTAGTCGTCTTCGTACAAGATGACGGCATTCTCGCGTTTGGCCACTTCCAGGTTGGCGTTCGATTTGGCTAAACCCAGTGTCCAGGTGGATGCTCCTTTCACCTTTTGGTTTCCGCCCAATGAGTTGGTGTGTATGGAGATGAAAAGATCGGCTTTGGCATTGTTGGCTATCTCGGCTCGTTTGGCGAGAGGAACGAACACGTCTCTGTCGCGCGTGTAGATGACTTTTGTATCGGTGCAATTCGTCCGTATGAGTTTCCCCAGTTTTAAAGCCACGCTGAGGTTGATGTTTTTTTCCCGCGAAGTTTTCCCAATGGCTCCTGGATCATGGCCTCCATGTCCCGCATCGATGACGACGGTGAATGCCTTCGTTTGGGCCGAAGCCAAACAAAGAGGTAGCAAGAGCATCGCGATACACGTCACGATGAATGGGATATGGAGTTTGTTCAATCGCATAAAATTAGAATGTCTGTGCAAATGTAGCGCATTTTTATAGAAAACTAATGCTTTCTATCAAGTTTTATTCGATTTTGTCCGTCTTATTTTATGTGTTTCACAAATTTAGGCGTAAATTTGCGCCCGTTTTTTGGATTAGATATAGAATTGATGAAAGCATTGGTGCGTTTTTTGAAAGACTGGACGTTGCCGGTAGCGATGGTGACTGGCGCGCTTGTTTATTTTGTCTTTGCCAAGGTGTCTTTTTTGGCTCCCGCCAAACCCTTTGTCAATGGGGTGGTGGGTGTTCTTACTCCGTTTTTAATATTTGCCCAGCTGCTGTTGACTTTCTGTAAGATGGAAGTGAGCGACTTGAAACCCAAGGCTTGGCACGCTTGGTTGTTGCTGATTCAGGTATTGGCTTGCCTGATGCTGGCCGCATTGTTGGTGTTTTGCCCGATGGATGAAGTCTATCGGGAAGTATTCGAAGGTGCCATGGTTTGTTTCATTTGTCCTACGGCTACGGCCGCGGCTGTTATTACGGGCAAATTGGGCGGGAATGCCGCCAGCCTTACGACATATACCTTGCTTTCCAACCTGTTGGCTGCCGTAGTTGTCCCCTTGGTTTTCCCATTAGTAGAGCCTCATGCCGATGTCACCTTTTGGATAGCTTTTCTCAAGATATTGGGCAAAGTGTTTCCCTTGTTGCTTTGTCCGTTTTTTTTAGCTTGGTTGCTTCGCGCCTTCTTTCCGCGGGTGCACGGCTGGTTGCTCGATATGCATGGAGCGGCTTTCTATTTGTGGGGAGTGGCTTTGGCCATAGTTTCCGGTCAGACGGTGCGTTCGTTGGCCAACAGTTCGGCTCCGGCTTATGTGGAAGTATTGATTGCGTTGGCCGGTCTTGTCGCTTGTTGCCTTCAGTTTTATTGGGGCAAGCGAATAGGCGGACACTATAAAGAGCGCATCAGCGGTGGGCAGGCATTGGGGCAGAAGAATACGGTGCTGGCTATTTGGATGGCTTATACTTATCTGAATCCGTTGTCTTCCGTAGGCCCCGGTTCGTATGTGCTTTGGCAGAACATCATCAATAGTTATCAGCTGTGGAAGAAACGCAAAAAGGACGGAGCTTTGCCCCGCTAAATTTCCATTTACTGCTGGCTTCAACAAGACAGCTTACTTACTTTGCCAAGTCAGCTTGCTTACTTTGCCCAGACAGCTTACTTACTTTGTCAAGCCTATCCCGTGTTATAGACACAGATTAAACAAGATGACCACAGATTATTTTTTTAATAATATCTGTGGTCATCTGTTAAATCAGTGTCATCTGTGTACCATAAGATAACTTTGATTCGTTACTTATACACCATATTATATATATAGCGTCAAGCTATAGCATCGCAAGCAGAATCATTTGTCCTGCTATGATGCGTAGGAACATAGACAATGGATATACCGTAGAATATCCGACGGACGGAGCATCGTTGCCTGACACTTGGTTGGCGTATGCCAATGC
>CALUIQ010000054.1 GCA_944320735.1 uncultured Bacteroides sp.
TGTTCCAAACAGCTTTGGTACGTTCGGTTGGACCAACCAAAAAGGAAGCGTCGCCTTCGTAAGAGGTAATGTTCGTCTTCACGAAATCGGTAACGTTGATTTCATTGTTCCAACGTCCTTCTTTGAATTTCATTGTCATAAATAAAAAGTATTAATGGTTAGTAGTGTCCTTTCTGAAAAGGAGCCGCAAAGGTACGAAAAATCGGAATACCTTACAACTTTTCTCATCTTGCTTTATAATATTCTAAGACTATTCTCGCTTTCAACGGATATAACCATCCTCGTTTGCTTTCTCTATTGAGCAAAAATGCTTCGTTTTTGCTTTCTGCTCTAAACAAAATTGCCTGCTTTTTGCTTTCTTTAGTGAGCAAATGATTATCTTTGCCATTATTTCAGATTGTAAAGTATGGAAACTCTGTTTTTGAAACAAGAAAGATTGTTGGCGCAGACCAGTACACGGATTGTGCGCGAACTAATGCACACCATCCATTGGGACAATCGCCTGATAGCTATCCGAGGCTCAAGGGGAGTGGGCAAAACGACATTGATGCTGCAATACATCAAGCTGAACTATCCGGCGGGAAGCCGTGAAGTTTTATATTGCTCGCTGGATAGTATCTACTTCAGTAACCATAGCCTATTGGAGCTGGTAGAAACATTTTATATACAAGGTGGCAAACATTTGTTTTTGGATGAAGTGCATAAATATCCTACGTGGAGCAAAGAACTGAAAGAAGTCTATGATCTGTATCCTACTTTACGGGTAGTATTCAGTGGTTCTTCTCTATTGAATATATTGAATGCCGATGCGGATTTGTCCAGGAGATGCCGCCCTTATAATATGTACGGATTGTCGTTCCGTGAATTCCTGATGTTCTATAAAGGCATACAAGTTCCTCTTTGCACTTTGCCGGAAGTATTGGAGCGTGCGCCGGAACTTTGTGAAGAAGTGAATGGTAAATGTCGTCCGGTTCAGATGTTCAACAAGTATTTGCGCGAAGGTTATTATCCGTTTTTCACAGGTAACAGGGAGGATTATTACATCAGTATTGAAAATGTAGTCAATCTGATACTGGAACAGGAAATGCCTCTGCTATGCGGCGTAGATCCGGCATACGTCAGGAGGCTGAAAGCGATGTTGGGTATATTGGCATCGTCAGTTCCTTATGAAGTTGACATTACGAAGTTAGCCGGGACAATCGGGCTAACTCGCAATTCCACCATTACTTATTTGCAGAACTTAGGTCGTGCCGAGTTGCTGAACCTGATATATGCGGATGTGATGTCAGTAAAGAAAATGCAGAAACCCGATAAAATCTATTTGCAGAACACGAATCTGCTCTATGCGCTTTCTTCTACACAGGTACAGATAGGAACCGCGCGTGAGACATTTGTTGTCAGCCAGCTTTCGGTCAATCACGATGTGGAGTATGGAAAAGCGAAAGGCGATTTTGTGATAGACCATACTTACACGTTCGAGGTAGGGGGGCCTGAGAAAGGATTCAAACAGATAGCGGGTATTCCTCATTCATACATCCTTGCCGACAATCAAGAATTTGCTACGGGAAACAAACTGCCGCTTTGGTTGGTCGGATTATGCTATTAGTCAAGGGCGGGATTGAAAATAAGGCACAAAGACACAGAGAAGGACGATGTTAAGCTCTCTGTATCTTTGTGTCTGTACCCTGATGTCGCTTCTACAACCACTTTTTTACTTCTTGTTCCGTCCGTTCCCATAGTTCCGCCATCTGCCGGTGATGCAGGTATTTCTCGGAAAGGTGTTTAGGATGGCAGCTGACGTTCAAAGTACCGTTTCGCTTGCCCGCTTCCTCGTCCAACAGCAGACTGATGGCTGTGGCGGCTCCTTGCCGGGGGGTACGGATAAAGGGGCGGAAGAAGATGTCCGTCAAGGGGTCGAACCAAGCGTGCATCGTGATGATGTCGGTAGAAACGATGCCCGGGTCGGAAGCGTTGACCACGATGCCGCGCTCTTTTACCCTGCGTGACAAGTCGATGGTGAAGAGGGTTAATGCCAGTTTGGTATTGCTGTAAATGGGGATGCGCCAAAAGCTGCCTTTCTTCCCTTTTCGGAAGAAATCGGGAAAGTCGAGTTTGCCAATGGCGTAGGTGCACGACACCATATTGACCACCCGGCTGCCTTCGCCCATCAGAGGCAACAATTTGCGAGTAAGCAAGTAAGGCCCCACATAGTTGACGCTAACCGTGCGCTCCAGTCCGTCTTCGGTGATGACGCGGCGGGTCTCCATCGTCCCGGCATTGTTCATCAGCAGGGAGACTCGTTCGCCTCGTTCTTGCATCCGTCCGGCAAAGTCGGCCACGGTTTTCAGCGAAGCCAAATCGATGAACTCTATCTCGATGTCCGGATTGCCCGTTTCCTTTATCAACATCTCCCGTTTGGCTTGGGCTCGTTTCAGGTCATAACAGGCCATCACGACCCGATAGCCGGCCGAAGCTACGGCACGGGTGATTTCTGTCCCCATACCGCCGTCGGCTCCTGTAATGATTGCCAATTTCTTTTCCATCGCTTATCCCCGGCTTTCTATTCGTTCGATTTCTTTCTTCAGGCACGGCGGAAGCTCTTCTTTCAGGTGTTGGTGGCAAGCCATGTCGATGGTGTACATGCGGGCGATGCAATAGTTGCTGTGGTGGCAATTGCAACGCGCCTTTTCTTCGGCACGCATACGGTTGACAAAGCCCGGCTCGTTGAGTAGGGCGCGTCCCATCTGCACCGCCTCGAAACCGTGATTCAACACTTCGTCTATCTTCTCCCTGGCTACCAACCCGCCTACATAGACCAAAGGCATATCGGGCAATTCGGCACGGAACCGCAGCGCATCGTCCAGGAAGTAAGCTTCTTTGAAGGGAACGGTGGGAATCATATATTTGCCTACCATGCGCACGCCGTATTTCAGCCACCAGCAATTCATATAGTAGGTCATGGTGCGGATAGGCATTTCGCCGCGCATCACATACATAGGGGCTTTGCTTACAAATCCACCGCTCAGTACCAAGGCGTGGGCACCCGACTGCTGCAAACGGTGGGCCACTTGCAGGGCTTCGTCTATCTCCATACCTCCTCGGAATCCGTCGCGCATGTTCATCTTCACCAGCACGGCCATGTCATTGCCGGCAGCTTTCATCACTTCTTCCATCACCATATCCATAAACCGCATACGGTTCTCCAGCGAACCGCCATATTCATCTTTGCGATGATTGGTGGAGGGAGAAAGGAACTGGCTGATGAGGTAGCCGTGTCCTGCGTGAACTTCTACGGCATCGAACCCGGACTCGCGCGCCAAGTTAACTGCCTGTCCGTAAGCTCGTGCCATTTCGGGCAGTTCGTCCGCCCGAAGCCCGCGCACAAACGTGGGAGAATAGAGGTTGAAACCGGTGCTGGCACCTACAGGCAGGCAACCGCAAATGCTTTTATGAGACATATTGCCGCAGTGCCCCAACTGAATGGAGGCTGCGGCTCCCTCGGCATGTACGGCATCGGTCAATTTGCGCAAGCCGGGGACTATTTCCGGCCGCATCCACAACTGGCGGTCGAAGGAAAGGCCGCTACGGGTCACTGCCGCATAGGCTACGGTCGTCATGCCCACGCCGCCTGCGGCCACCGAACGGTGATAGTCGAGCAACTGCTCGGAAGGTTTGTTACCCGGGCACATACTCTCGAAAGCCGCCGAACGGATAGTGCGGTTGCGCAATGTCAGCGGCCCGATGGTCACGGGTGTGAAAAGTTTGGATTCTTCCATGGGTATCTTATTTATTGGTTCAATTCTTGTTAGCGTCCGTCCCATTAAAGGAGGACTGTTGTCCCTTTTAAAGAAAACTGCAGTCCCATTTAAAGGTACCGGGCGTTTCATTTAAGGTGAAAAAATCACCTCTTAATATATATAAGGTATAATACGCTTGCGATGTCCTACCGCCTCCTTGCCGAATTCCTCGCAATAGCGTTGGTGGATGGCATTGGCACGCGGCACTAAGTTGGCCGCTGTCCACCAGACAAACACCCAAGCCGCAGGCGAAGCGGTCAGAACGGCAAAGCCCGTCCACTCCACCAGTTCACCAAAGTAGTTGCCCGAAGTGACGTAGCGGTACATCCCCTTGGCGGGCAGGTAGTGGCGTGTATCGCCCGGCTTGCGCAAGTGGCGGATGACGTGGTCGGAGTGCCAATTGATGCCCATACCTATAATGAATAAGAGCAGTCCTGCGATGGCATGAGGCCGCAGCAGGTAAGCCGTTCCTTCCGCATAGGCTTCGGACGGGAACCAAAAAAGGCCGCCTGCCTGCATCACGCCGTTCAGCACATTGAACACGATGCCCATCGCCATAATGGCTACAGGCATACGGCTGCGCCCTTTCATCAGCAAGGGAAAGACGAACGAACGTTGCAGGTAATGCAGTTCGAAGAGCAATAAAAAGAAAAACTGGGGTAGGGCAAAGCCCACACCGCTCTCTGCCCACAGCCATGCCATCACAAAGAACACGGGTGCTTCCATCAGTACCCAAGCTACTTTATTGGGGATGGAGATCCCCCACGAAGCGGTACGGAACATACCATATCCCGCCTTTACAAAATAGAGTGCAATGAAGACGATGAGTGCCACACCGCTCATTATCCACAGAAATGTCTGAAATTCACACAAGGACATACACGTCAAACTTTTGATAAAACCGCACAAAGATAGAGAAAACTTTGGAAGAATGATGCGTTTCCCGATAGAAATCAAATTCTTAGCATAAGAAAAAGATGCGATCGGATACAAATTCTATGAACTATTCTCTCCTATAGTTATAAAATGTCACTTTTCTGATGAAAAAAGTAACGATTTAGTTTGCCCTTTATGGATTTATCTATATCTTTGCACCGTTTTTAAAGAAAAAGCATCGAAAATGATTCAGAATTTTACTTATATTCTATTGTGCGGCATTATTATTCTACTGGCAAGGCTTGGTGGAAGTGAGTGTCGTGCGTGATTATATGTAAGGACAAGAAGATATATGAAGCCTTTCTCACTTCCCGGTGCGAAAGGCTTTTTTTGTTGGATACAATTATAAATACAGATAAGAAATGAGCGACAGATTATTCATCTTTGACACGACACTCCGGGACGGTGAACAGGTACCCGGATGTCAGCTGAACACGGTAGAGAAAATTCAAGTGGCCAAGCAGTTGGAGCTGCTGGGCGTGGACGTGATAGAAGCCGGATTTCCCATCTCCAGCCCGGGCGACTTCAATTCGGTGATTGAAATATCGAAGGCGGTGACGTGGCCTACGATATGCGCCTTGACGCGCGCCGTTCAGAAGGACATTGATGTGGCGGCGGACGCCTTGAAATATGCCAAGCACAAGCGCATCCACACAGGCATCGGCACCAGTGACGAGCACATCAAGTATAAATTCAATTCCAACCGGGAGGAGATTATCGAACGGGCGGTAGCCGCCGTGAAGTATGCCAAGAAGTATGTGGAGGATGTAGAGTTCTACGCCGAAGATGCCGGGCGCACGGAAAACGAGTATTTGGCTCGTGTCATCGAAGCCGTTGTCAAGGCAGGAGCCACGGTGGTGAACATTCCCGATACGACGGGTTATTGCCTCCCCTCCGAGTATGGCGAGAAGATAAAATACTTGATGGAGCACGTGGACGGCATCCACAACGCCGTCATCTCCACGCATTGCCACAACGACCTGGGTATGGCGACCGCCAACACGATGGCGGGCGTGCTGAACGGGGCGCGGCAGGTGGAAGTCACCATCAACGGTATTGGCGAGCGGGCAGGCAACACGTCGCTGGAAGAGGTGGCGATGATTCTGAAGTGCCACAAGCACATCGGCATCGATACCAACATCAACACACAGAAGATTTACCCCACCAGCCGTATGGTGTCCAGCCTGATGAACATGCCTGTGCAGCCCAACAAGGCCATCGTGGGGCGTAACGCTTTTGCCCATTCCAGTGGCATCCACCAGGACGGCGTGCTGAAGAATGTGCAGACCTACGAGATTATCGACCCGCACGACGTGGGCATCGACGACAACAGCATCGTCCTCACCGCCCGCTCCGGCCGTGCCGCCTTGAAGAACCGCCTGCACGTGTTGGGCGTCAACCTCGACCAGGAAAAGTTGGACAAGGTTTATGAAAACTTCCTCAAACTGGCGGACAAGAAGAAGGATATCAATGATGATGACATCCTCGTGTTGGCCGGTGCCGACCGCACCCAAAACCACCGCATCAAGCTGGACTACTTGCAAGTGACCAGTGGCGTAGGCGTGCATTCTGTGGCAAGTCTGGGGTTGGACATCAGCGGCGAGAAGTTCGAGGCTTGTGCCAGTGGCAACGGTCCGGTGGACGCCGCCATCAAAGCGTTGAAGAAGATCATCAACCGCCAAATGACGCTGAAGGAATTCACCATCCAAGCCATCAGCAAAGGCAGTGATGATATGGGCAAGGTACATATGCAGGTGGAGTACGACAATCACATCTACTACGGCTTCGGTGCCAACACGGACATCATCGCCGCATCGGTCGAGGCGTATATCGACTGCATCAACAAGTTTAAACTGTAAGGGGGAGGGCATGTGTGTTTATTTTTCATCCGCAGATGACGCTGATAACGCGGATTTTTAAGGGGCTTCGCCCTGTCACCCCGAGCGTAGTCGAGGGGTCTCACGTAGCGCATATTCAGCATTATGTGGGATGTCTCGACAAGCTCGACATGACAGATGCCGTTAATCTAAAAATATATAATCTGCGTCATCCGTGTCATCTGCGGCTGAAAAATCTAACAACACGCAACCCGATAAATTATCATTTAATATTGTACATCTACTTATAAAGAAGACAATGAATACACTATTCGACAAAATCTGGGACGCCCACGTGGTGCAGCAGGTGGAAGACGGGCCTACGCAGCTCTACATCGACCGCCTCTACTGCCACGAGGTGACCAGTCCGCAAGCCTTCGAGGGGA
>CALUIQ010000055.1 GCA_944320735.1 uncultured Bacteroides sp.
CTGCTGTGGGAGGAATGGTTTATGTCTCACACAAACTCTACATCAAGCAAAAGGAAAACAAATGCTTACGCAAGAAGCTTCAAGAAATCAATTTGCAACATAATGAGACAAGAAGCCCCACAGCAACCATTCCGACACCCGATGGACACGATGGACAGAACGCTGAAATGGATGAAACAGTCTTGCAAGCGATACAATCCGCCAAACTGACAGAAAAAGATTACGCTCTATATGAACGTTTAGTACACGAAATTCTTACCCAACGCCTCTACTTGCACCCTCAATTCAGCAAGAAGATGTTACTGAAAGAAATTCATGTTCCGACCAACAAATTCGCCACGTTGTTTCAGGAATTTGCGGGATGCAGCTTCACGCAATATATACAAGACTTACGTTTGGAACACGCTGTCCGCCTTATGTGCGAACGACCTATGTGGAGTTTTGAATCTATTGCGAAAGAGGCTCAGATGTCCGAGTCTACTTTCTACAAACTATTTCAAACGAAATATGGCATGAAGCCCTCTGATTACAGAAAAAAGGCTTGTTTTTCTGATAAAAAAGAAGACAACACATAGTTTTAATTATTCATTAAAAGTGCCCAAAAGTGATTTTAATGGATAATATAAATGATTTTGTTGGAACACAACCGGCTTTGAACTGTTTGAACGGCTTTAGCTGACATTTAAATTTGCAATGAACTAAAAAATAAAATATATGATGGATAAAAGTACAATAGGAACTAATGCTGGCATCGTATGGCGTACGCTGCACGAAAAGAAAGAGAATGTCCCTTTCCGGAAATTGGTGGATGAAATCGGATTACCCGATTATGAGATAGCGGCGGCAATCGGATGGCTGGCGCGAGAAGACAAGATTTGGTTTACAACAGCAGAAGACGGGACACTGCTTTTGTCTGTTTATCAGGAATATTATTATTAACAACTAACAAAGAAATACGATGGAAAAAATGGTTATCAATCACACGGAAGTAGAAAAAATAGATATGGGTAAAGGCGTTATCCGCCAAGACTTCGCCATGGGAAAGAACCTGAATGTGCTGCACTGGAATATGGCCGACCAAAGTGTGGTAGGCATGCACACCCATCCGCAAGAACAATTCGGCTATGTCATCAAAGGCGGTTTTCGCCTGACTATCGGCGACAAGGAATATGAATTGAAGGAAGGCGACGCTTACCTGGTTCCCGCAGACGTACCCCATGGTTTTGTAGCCATCGGTGAAACCGAAGCCATTGACGTATTCGCTCCGGTAAAGACGGTGTTCCCTTGGGATAAATAAAAAAGAGGAGACTCTACTAATACAATGCATACAATGAGAAAAACATTAAGATGGTGTTTATGGGGGATATTGTTGTTCGGCATATCCTCTTGTTCGGAAGATGATACTCCTCCCATAGAACCTGTTGAGGAAGAAGAAATCCTGATAACGGATGAATCGGGAGCTACCGTGGTCAATACGAAAGACGTCGTGGTGGGCGAAAGCGAAGAAGACGTTGTATTCGAAATGACTTCCACGCTACTGACCACAAGCGGGCGTGTGACTGAAACTACGCTCAATTGTTGCGCGATGGGAGCCACGGCTTTCACTACGAATCCTGAAAGCGGAATGGCAAAGGTTGACTCTACACAAAAGGTGACAAACGTGACGCTTATCAACCGAGGAACCATTACGGTGCATACCAAGGACTTGGTGGAACGTTACAAAGATTTCATCCAGACTCCGGACAACACGGAACTTCCTTACACTTATCTCAGGGTTCTCGTGATGTATGCCGGTGAAAACAGTACCGTTATCAACGAAGGAACCATTGATGTATATTTTGACCACGATCCTTCCACAACGGCCACCATATACGTAATGGGGATGATAGCGGGCGAAAACTCGTCTCTCATCAACAACGGAGAAATCCGTTTTCACGGCACCGGTTCAGTCGCTACCCGCCTGCGCAGCATGGCCACTTTCGGCAATCAGATTTCCGCATTCAACAACGGAACCATGACCGCAGAATTAGACATCTGCGAAGATGCCCGCATGATTACTACAGGCGGCACCAAATCCAATGTCATCAACGATGGCATCATGCGAATGCGTATGCCAGGTTCGATACTTTGCATGACCCGCTATGGTGATTCGAATCTGATTAACAACAATCTGATAGACCTCACATTAGTGGACTTGCCCGAAGGCTATACCGCAGTAGGCAATGGCGAACATCCGGCAGTGTGTGCCATGTATGAACCTTTGTCCGGCATGCGTACGCAAATGCCTTCGATGGTGAATAGAGGCACCATCCACATTGCCATTGAAGGAAGCGAACGCTCCAATCCGGCCAGCCAAGGTTATGGCATATACTGCGACCTAATGGGTACAGGCGGAGGAAACTACCAGGTCAACATCATTAATGACGGAAACATCCAAGTGACACAAAGCGGCCCTATCCGTTTCAATATGGCGGAAGCCGGATTCATAACTCAACTGACAACCCAAGAAGAAGCATGCAACATTACACTTGGACGTTGGAAGACCACACTACGTGATTTCAGCCAAACCCACGACCTTTTTTTAGCCAAAGGGGTAAACATTGACTTAGGCGGCGGAGAGCTGTTTCTAAGTAGAGGCGATGATTATGTAGATGGAACCGCTTACAGCGTGGCACCGGAAGCGTTGGTCTATGATGCAGGCAACGGAATGTTCCGCTATGAATATTCAGGCTACGAAGGGCTGAAGTTCACCGCCGCTGACGAAGACTCAGATACATTAGCGTGGGATAAAGAAAACAAAATGGTTTCATTGTCGAAAAAATAAATTAGGAACTATATGAATAAATTGTCAAACAAAGCCATTGTCGTAGGTAAAGGCGGCTATGCCGTAAACTACGGACACTTGGATATCTCCCAACCGATGGGAATCAACTATTTTGAATACCGGCATGGCAATATTCCGGGACAGCCCGGTGTGGAGGTAAAGAACATTGCCCTTTGCGGATTGGCGGCTCTGGAAGACAACCCCACACGACCGGGAGATAAAATGCTGGCTTCAAACGCCACTTTGATTAATCGGGGGGTGATTGACATACATTTCAAAGAAATATACGCACTATACAAAGAACGGAAAACGAAGAGTGACGAGCCTGACAACTATAACAATGACACGGTGCGTTGCTATGCCATGGTGGCCGGTACCGATTCTATGTTGATCAACGAAGGTGTTATCAATGTCTATATGGATCAAGAGATAGACGCCGAGGTTTCATTGTATGGCTGCGCTATGTGGGCCAACGCGCATTCCTTAATGATTAATCGGGGAGAAATCCATTTTGTAGGCAATGGTTCTTGGCAAAGTTACATCCGCGGCGTAGGCAGTATGGACAGCCATTTGCAAGTAATCAACGAAGGCACTATTACCGTTGACTTGGAACGGGCTTACCAAACCCGCATTTTACATACCGCCGGCCAATACGGTTCTTTGACCAACAATGGCCTCATCCGAGTAAAGACCAGTGGAAGAATTATGGTATTAGGATGCTTGGCCGGCACTCGGATGACGAACAACGGACAGATAGAAATCACATCCATAGCCACTTTCTTGGAAAACAAAGTGTCCTACCATTATCAGTTTGACCCGTTGGCTACGGCTATGTACGAACATTTCTTGCCCAATAATCTTCCGACATGTCCTACCGTAAATCGCGGTACAATAAAAGTCCATTTATGTGGTACGGAAGCATCCGGCCTCAATGCTGTGGCTTTTGGTTTCTATTGCCACCAAGTAGGAACGCAAGGGGAAACTCCTGTGCACCTGATGATAAACGAAGGAAACATTGAAGTGACCCAAGAAGGTCCTGTTCATTACAATACGGCCGAAGTAGGTGTGAATGTGCAATCAGTGGGCGATTTCCCAGTTAATGTGAAGATTGGACCTTGGAAAACCAAGGCTCGTGATTTTGCCGTTACCCATGATTTGTTCATTTGCCGCAGTGCGAAATTCGACTTGTCGGAAATGGAGTTGGAATTAACAGGTGAAGACTCAAGCACGCCAATGGATGCCAAACAACTGGTCTATCAGCTTGAAGCATCCAAGGAAGCGAAAGAAACGTGCGAAGTGAAAGTTGCCAATCGTCCTATGAACTGATAAAAAAGAAGATAGTATGAATAATGTCACAAATAATCTGAAGATAACAGAACAAAGTTTACGTACAGGGAGCGGAGCATACGGAGTAAACCGCAACCATATCGTAATCACCCGCCCTCAGGCAGGGAACATTGCCGACATTACCGAACAGGCGATTGCCGCAGGTCAAGTCTTGAATGGGCGCAACATCGCCCTATACGGTATGGCAGCTTTGGTTGATGACGAAGCCAATCCGGGAAGACACCATTTAGCTCCGAATGCCACATTGGTAAACGAAGGCATTATTGAAATCCATTTGGACGAAATGGTCAAGGCTTACAAAGAACAGATAAAGCCTACTCCGGATGACACGAAAGGATTGTATCGTTTCATCAAATGTTTTGCTATGGCGGCGGGTGATTAAGGACGAAGGCCTGAAGCTGCAATTAAAGGCCGATTTGCCTTACGCCAAGATGATAAACAAGGGGTGCATCGGCATTGCAGTGTGCGGAGATACCTCCCTCTATGGACGGATCAACAAAATAGATAAAGAAGACAACACCCTTTATTGGGTGCAAGATTGTTCGGCAGCTTCCGAGAATCTGTTGCTTGCGGCTCATTCCATAGGCTTAGGGGCTTTGTGGACAGGCATTTATCCGTTGGAAAGCCGAATTGAAAAGCTACGTGCATTACTTGCCATCCCTAAAGACATCGTACCATTGAATTTAATTATTGTGGGACATCCCTTGAATGTACCACCGCCTAAGAACAAATGGAACGAAACGAAGATTCATCCTAACAAATTTAGGCTCATCTGATGACATGCGTAAGCATGGCTAAATGGAAGTTGTTCTGTCAATGGCGAAACGCCCATTGACATGTAACTATTGATAACATTGAATGCGGCAATCCGGAAAGTAAAAAGTACGCATAAAAAAAGGCTGCCTTTATTGATGCTGATTTTTAGGTTACTAACCTAAGGGGGGAATGTTTCTAACATAGAGGGTGAATGTTAGAAACATTCCCCCCTTAGGTTTCTAACATTGCCAAACACCCGAAAGAAGCACTTCCGGCAATTGGTATGGGAACAAAACGCCCAAGAATTATATATCTGGACAAACAGGCTGACACGACCGCCTTCTGTTGTTAATAATAACGATTGCAAGGTTGCCTAACTCAAAGTTTAGAACGAGACATTAAGCTTTATCTTTAACCTGCGCAATTGTCGGACGGAACCATAGAGACATCGTTCTCACAAAGAGGGTGCGCCGGTAAAGGGTTAAATAATTAAATAACGCTTTTTTCTTGAAGATAGTGCATTAGTCTGATAGAAAAAGCTATCTTTGCAGGATAATAATCCCAATACAACGTATTGCATGGAACAATTGATTACGATAAAAGAACTTATCAACAGTGGAGAAGTGACCCAAGCCATCGAACAACTCAACCAATTGCTTGAGAACGACTTCCCCGAGAAAGATACGGCCTACTATCTGCGCGGAAACGCTTATCGCAAGCAGGGGAACTGGCAACAAGCCTTGAACAACTATCAGTATGCCATAGACATCAATCCCGAAAGCCCCGCCAGCGAAGCCCGCCGTATGGTGATAGACATCTTGAACTTCTACAACAAAGATATGTACAACCAATAAATAAAGGAAACGTAAATTATGGCAAAAATCAAAGGAGCTATTGTAGTAGACACTGAACGATGCAAAGGGTGCAACTTGTGCGCCGTGGCCTGCCCACTTCATGTCATCGCTCTGTCCAAGGAAGTGAACGTCAAAGGATACAACTATGCCTACCAAGCGTTGGAAGATACATGCAACGGGTGTACTTCGTGCGCTACGGTATGTCCTGACGGATGCATATCCGTATATAAAGTAAAAGTTGAATAACATGTAAATCTGTGTAAAATATGGCAGAAGAAGTAGTATTAATGAAAGGAAACGAAGCCATCGCCCACGCGGCCATCCGTTGCGGCGCCGATGGTTATTTCGGTTATCCTATTACTCCTCAGTCGGAGGTTTTGGAAACGCTGGCCGAACTGAAACCCTGGGAAACCACCGGCATGGTGGTGCTTCAGGCCGAAAGCGAGGTAGCGTCTATTAATATGGTGTACGGTGGAGCCGGAAGCGGAAAGATGGTGATGACCTCATCGTCAAGCCCCGGTGTCAGCCTCATGCAGGAAGGCGTGTCCTACTTGGCCGGTGCCGAACTGCCGTGCCTCATCGTGAATGTCATGCGTGGAGGACCGGGCTTGGGAACCATCCAACCCAGCCAGGCGGATTACTTCCAAACCACGAAAGGCGGCGGACACGGTGACTACCGGCTCATCACGCTGGCGCCGTCATCGGTGCAGGAAATGGCGGACTTCGTAGGCTTGGCTTTCGAATTGGCATTCAAGTATCGCAACCCCGCCGTCATTCTGGCGGACGGTGTCGTGGGGCAGATGATGGAGAAAGTGGTGTTACCCCCGCAGAAACCCCGCCGCACCGATGAGGAAGTCATCGCCCAATGCCCATGGGCCTCTACCGGCAAGACCAAGGACCGCAAGCCCAACATCATCACCTCCCTGGAGCTGAAGCCCGAAGCCATGGAGAAGAACAACATCCGTTTCCAGGCCAAATACAAACTTATTGAAGAAAACGAAGTGCGCTTCGAAGAAATCAATTGCGAAGACGCCGACTACCTGATTGTGGCTTTCGGCTCTATGGCGCGCATCGGACAGAAGGCGATGGAAATAGCCCGCGAAGAAGGCATCAAGGTAGGCATTTTGCGCCCCATTACCCTGTGGCCTTTCCCCACGGCAATCATCGCCCACTATGCCGACAAGGTGAAAGGAATGCTGGTGGCCGAACTGAACGCCGGACAGATGATTGAAGATGTCCGCCTGGCCGTCAACGGGAAAGTGAATGTCGAACACTTCGGACGCCTGGGAGGCATCGTGCCCGACCCCGATGAAATCGTAGCGGCGCTGAAGGAAAAACTGGTTAAGTGATGGAAACAGATAAAATCAGAAACGTACTGAACATCCTCTTTATGGTGCTGGCCGTAGCGGCTGTGGTCGTGTACTTCACGGTAGACGATTTCACCGTATTCCTCTACACGTGCGGCGCGGCCATATTCTTTAAAGTAGTTGAATTCTTCATACGCTTCACCAATAGATAACAACGATTATGACGAAAGAAGATATTATCAAACCCGAGAACCTGGTTTACAAGAAACCTACTCTGATGAACGACAACCCCATGCACTATTGCCCGGGATGCAGCCACGGCGTGGTACACAAACTCATAGCCGAAGTGATAGAAGAAATGGGAATGGAAGACAAAGCCATCGGCATTTCGCCCGTAGGATGTGCCGTGTTCATCTACAATTACCTGGACATCGACTGGCAAGAAGCCGCCCACGGGCGTGCACCTGCATTGGCTTCCGCCATCAAGCGCTTATGGCCCGGCCGACTGGTGTTTACTTACCAAGGAGACGGCGACCTGGCATGCATCGGAACGGCCGAAACCATCCATGCACTGAACCGTGGTGAAAACATCACCATCATCTTCATCAACAACGCCATTTATGGCATGACCGGCGGACAGATGGCCCCTACAACCCTGGTCGGGATGAAAACTTCTACCTGCCCCTATGGCCGCGACGTACACCTGCATGGCTATCCGTTGAAGATAGCCGACATTGCCGCCCAACTGGAAGGCACGGCTTACGTCACCCGCCAAAGCGTACAGTCAGTACCTGCCATCCGCAAGGCCAAGAAAGCCATCCGTAAGGCGTTCGCGAACTCCATGGCCGGCAAGGGAAGCAACTTGGTGGAAATCGTGTCTACCTGCAATTCGGGTTGGAAGATGTCACCGGCCGCTGCCAACAAGTGGATGGAAGAGCATATGTTCCCCTTCTATCCGTTGGGCGACTTAAAAGATAAGGAATAACAATTAGCACATTAATATGATGAAAGAAGAAATCATTATAGCAGGATTCGGCGGACAAGGCGAATTGTCCATGGGTAAGATTCTGGCTTACTCAGGACTGATGGAAGGCAAGGAAGTGACCTGGATGCCCGCATACGGCCCCGAACAACGAGGCGGCACGGCCAACGTGACCGTCATCGTGAGCGACGAGAAAATCTCTTCGCCCATCTTGAGCAAATATGACTCGGCCATTATCTTGAACCAACCTTCGCTGGAGAAGTTCGAGAGCAAAGTAAAGCCCGGAGGCGTCTTGATTTATGACGGCTATGGCATCATCAACCCGCCCACACGCAAGGACATCCACGTATATCGCATTGACGCGATGGATGCCGCCAACGAGATGAACAACTCGAAAGCGTTCAATATGATTGTGCTGGGAGGATTACTGAAAATTAAACCCATCGTGTCGCTGGAGAATGTCATCAAAGGCTTGAAAAAAACTTTGCCCGAACGCCACCACCACTTGATACCGATGAACGAAGAGGCCATCAAGCGAGGGATGGAACTGATAAAAGAAGTATAAACGACTCTGAAGATTGATTTTAGAGAATTAACAAGAACGGAGATTTCCTCACATCTCTTTAGGATGATGTCGGAATCTCCGTTTTTAAGTTATCACATCAATAGACTTCCACTTTAGCCGCCAATGCTTTGGTCTTGTCACGCAGAGCATCGAGGTCGCTCCCCAAAGGTGCGTTACACACCACTACTCCCATACGACGGTTGACACGCGTTGTCGGTTTGCCGAAGATACGGATGTCCGCATCTTCCTCACACGTCACGTTTTCAATGCCCCGATAATTGGGCTGCTCCTGGCTGGCGATAGGAGAAAGGATAACCGCACTGGCACCCATCCGCAATAACTTCACACCGGGAATAGGCAAGCCCAACACGGCCCGCAAGTGCAATTCAAACTCATTTAAGTTTTGCGTTCCCGCCAATGTCACCATACCCGTATCGTGCGGACGAGGAGACAGTTCGGAGAAGTAAACTCCATTTTCGTGACTCAAGAAAAACTCCACGCCCCAAATGCCGGCACCGGTCAGCGCACGCGTCACCTTGTCGGCCATTATTTGCGCTTGCTTCAAGTGTTCGGGATCGATGTGCGCGGGTTGAAAACTTTCGCGATAATCCCCACCCTTTTGCACATGCCCGATGGGTGGACAGAACAACGTCGGGCCATTCTTTGGGGTAACGGTCAGCAACGTAATTTCGCTGTCAAACTTGATAAACTCCTCTATAATGAGTTCTTTGATGTCGCCCCGGCTTCCATTACATCCATATTCCCAAGCATGCTCCAGTTCGTCCGCACTCTTCACCAATGACTGTCCCTTGCCTGAAGAAGACATCAAAGGCTTTACCACACAAGGGAAACCTATCTTCACGGCAGCTTCTTTCAGTTCATCCAACGACTTGGCGTAAAAATAACGGGCAGTCTTCAAACCCAACTCCTTAGCCGCCAGGTCACGGATAGCCTTGCGATTCATCGTGTAGTTGACTGCACGCGCGCTGGGCACAACCTGTATGCCTTCTTTCTCGAAGTCATACAAGCGCTCGGTACGAATGGCTTCTATCTCGGGGACGATAATGTCCGGCTGATGCTTGCGCACCACACGCTCTAAAGCATCCCCATCGAGCATACTGAATACCTCGCACTCATCGGCCACTTGCATAGCGGGTGCTCCTGCATACGAATCACAGGCAATGATGTGTTGCCCCAAACGTTGGGCGGCAATCACAAACTCCTTACCCAATTCGCCTGAACCTAATAATAGTATTTTCTTCATTCTAATAATGTATTAATGTGCTGATATGACAATGTGCCAATGTAGCAATGTGCACGGCCATGCCGTAAAGCATTAGCACATTGACACATCAGTACATTGGCACATTTGAGATTTACTGATGTTGATCTCTCAACAAGTCATTGACGGTCTTTACCGGGTTGAATGTCGTCAAAGGCACCTCTACAAACACAGTGTTCCAGTCACTCATCGCACCATTCCACAATCCGGGAAGTTCAAGTGCCTTCAAGTCTTTGCCATTCTTCGACTTGTGCGAAATAAAACCGGTCGCCTTATCCACATAGTTCACCAAGTCAAACTTATGACCTTTATAGTCGCGTACGGCACATACCAAGTCTACCGGATTGAAGTGTGTGCCTTTCTCAAACATTGCTTTCTTTTCGGGGTCTGCCATATCTATCTGCGAACTTTCGAGAATTTGCAAGGAGATGGTACCATCCGGGTTATAAGCCAAGAAAGGACCTCCGCCCGGTTCACCCACATTCTTCACCATTCCACACACGCGCATCGGACGGTTCAGTTTCTTTTTCAGATAAATAACCAACTCGGCATCCTCCAGATCCTTCACCTCGGTATTCTTGCAATGCAATTGCTTCTGCAGGAATTGCAAGATTTCGAGCACTTGTTCGTGCGTGTACTTGCCCGTATCAAGCAGTTGCAGGTAAGCGAACGCCTTCTGTTGCAAAGCCACCAATACGCCAGCCAATAACTTCTTATACAATACCGTATCACCTTTCAACTTGTCTGGCACTACATTATCTATATTCTTTATAAAGATAATGTCGGCATCAAGATCGTTCAGATTCTCGATCAACGCTCCGTGACCGCCCGGGCGGAACACAAGACTACCCTTGTCATCACGGAAAGGTTTATTGTCCATATCAGCGGCAATCGTGTCCGTGCTGGGCTTCTGCTCCGAGAAAGTCACATTGTAATCCACTCCGTACTTTTTGGCATACTTAGAAGCCTTCTCTTCCACCAAAGCCTTGAACAACTGACGATGTTCGGGCGAAACAGTGAAGTGAATGTTCACTTTGCCATTCTTGTTGGCAGCATAAAGCGCACCTTCCACCAAGTGTTCCTCTACGGGCGTACGGTTTCCGTCTTCGTAACGGTGGAACTTCAACAAGCCTTTCGGCAGTGCGCCATAGTTCAAGCCTGCGGCTTCAAGCAAGGCCGATACCACCGCCTTGTAATTGCCTTCGGCCATCAAGGCTGGAATATCCTTTCCCGTATTCTTCTGACAAGCCTCGTTCAAGTCATCGTAAAAAGCGAAATGCTCAATCTGAGCAAAGAATTTCTTTTCAAAATCCGTTTGAGGAGTGTCATAGTCTGCGCCTAAAAATTCGAACATGTTCTTGAACATGCGGCTTGCAGCCCCCGATGCCGGTACAAACTTCACAACGACCTTGTCAGTCTGCGTGTAGGCCTCCCATGCATCCAAGTATTTTTTCTGCTCATCACCGTCGGGAGACAAGATACCGTTCTCTACCGATGCGGCGGAAAATAACTTCAGGTATGGGAAACCTTTTTCAAAACAAGCCAATTGTATGGCTATCTGCTCTTCTGAGATGCCTTTCTTTTTCAGCAACTCTTTGTCTTGAGGTGTTAACATAGATATATGAATAAGTGATAATGAATTTTTGCCCAAAATTACAAAAAAACGCCAATAGACAAGAATATAATACAAAAAAAAACTATCTTTACGCCAACAAAATTATGAACGACTATGGTTACCGATGATTTTTTTACCACTGAGGAGAAGAAACTATTGTTCGTCCTCTACCGGAAATTACTACAGCTATCGGGCGATACGCTCTTGAAAGACGATTGCCGCAAACTAAAATTCGACCTTGTACACTCTATACAAACCAACCGTATACACCGCGATGTATTTGGACTGAATCCTATCATAAAGGACCTGCAGACGGCAGTCATCGTAGCCGAAGAGATAGGTATGAGGCGGGCATCCATTTTAGGAGTAATGTTGCACGACTCCGTCAGGTGCGGCACTTACACCACCGAGGAGATTAACCGCAATTACGGCGAGGACGTAGCGGGCATCATTAGAGGACTTATCCGCGTCAACGACCTGTACGACAAGAGTCCTACCATCGAGTCGGAGAACTTCCGCAACCTTTTGCTCTCCTTCGCCGAGGACATGCGCGTCATACTCATTATGATAGCCGACCGAATCAACATCATGCGCCAGATAAAAAACGCCGAGAATGACGAAGCACGACGCAAGGTGGCAAACGAGGCCGCTTATCTTTATGCGCCCTTGGCCCACAAGTTGGGATTGTACAAACTGAAATCGGAGTTGGAAGACCTCTCACTGAAATATACCGAACACGATATATACTATCACATCAAGGAGAAGCTGAACGCCACCAAGGCCGCGCGCGACAAGTACATCGAAACCTTTATCGGCCCCATACAAAGGAAGTTGGAAGAAGTCGGATTGAAATTCCACATCAAGGGACGCACCAAGTCCATTCACTCCATCTATCAGAAGATGAAGAAACAGAAATGTCCTTTCGAAGGCGTGTATGACTTGTTTGCCATCCGTGTCATCCTCGACTCCGCACCCGACAAGGAGAAACAAGAATGCTGGCAGGTGTACTCCATCGTGACCGACATGTACCAACCCAACCCCAAACGGCTGCGCGACTGGTTGTCCGTACCTAAAAGCAACGGATACGAATCGTTGCACATCACCGTGTTGGGTCCTGAAAGCAAATGGGTAGAGGTACAGATACGCACCGAGCGTATGGACGAAATCGCCGAACGGGGCTTGGCCGCCCATTGGCGCTACAAGGGCATCAAAGGCGAAAGCGGGCTGGACGAGTGGCTGACTTCCGTACGCGAAGCTTTGGAAAGTTCGGATAGCGACCTGGAAGCGATGGACCGCTTTAAGCTGGACTTATACGAGGACGAGGTATTCGTATTCACCCCCAAAGGAGACCTTTTCAAGCTGGCCAAGGGAGCCACGGTGCTCGACTTCGCCTTTCACATCCACACACAAGTGGGATGCCGGTGCATCGGTGCCAAGGTAAACGGGCGCAACGTCCAACTCAGACAAGTGCTGCAAAGCGGTGACCAGGTAGAAATAATGACCTCCAACACCCAGACGCCCAAACAAGACTGGCTGAATATCGTCACCACGTCCAAAGCGCGCACCAAGATAAAGCAAGCCTTGAAGGAAATGGCTTCGCGCCAGACGGCCTTTGCCCGCGAGATGCTGGAGCGCAAATTCAAGAACCGCAAGATTGAATATGACGACGCTATCATGATGCGACTCATCAAACGCATGGGGTATAAAGTGGTCACCGAATTCTATCAAGCCGTGGCCGACGAGACCTTGGACGCGAATGACATCATAGACCGCTACGTAGAGCAGCAAAAGCGTGAAAACGACGTACACGAGGAAATACAATATCGCAGCGCCGAGGGCTACAACCTGCCCTCACCTCCCAAGGAGGAAAACAACGTCAAGGAGGACGTGCTGGTAATCGACCAAAACCTAAAGGGACTGGATTACAAACTTGCCAAGTGTTGTAACCCCATCTATGGGGATGATGTCTTTGGGTTTGTCAGCGTCACGGGAGGCATCAAGATACACCGATGCGATTGCCCCAACGCATCCGAATTGCGCTCGCGCTTTGGATACCGCATTGTCAAGGCGCGTTGGGCGGGCAAAAGCCATGGCACACAATACCCCATCACCCTGCGCATAGTGGGACACGATGACATAGGCATCGTCACCAACATCACGTCCATCATCTCCAAAGAGGCGGACATTACCCTGCGCAGCATTGGCATCGACTCGCACGACGGCCTTTTCTCGGGTACGCTGACCGTTATGGTGGGCGACACCGGACATTTGGAAACGCTCATTAAAAAGCTGCGCACGGTAAAAGGAGTCAAACAAGTAGCTAGAAACTAAATGAAAGAAAGGAAAGAAAATGAATTTTAGCGTTGAACATATTTTGCTCGTAGGCTCCGTCCTGCTGTTTGTCAGCATTCTGGCGGGCAAGACGGGCTATCGGTTTGGGGTGCCCACCTTGTTATTGTTTCTCCTTGTGGGGATGCTCTTCGGAAGCGATGGACTGGGCATCCAGTTTCACGATATGAAGTTTGCCCAATTTCTGGGCACGGTGGCGTTGAGTGTCATCCTCTTCACGGGAGGCATGGACACCCGTTTCACCGACATCCGCCCCGTATTACGGCCGGGCATCCTGCTCTCCACATTGGGTGTCTTGTTTACGACCTTATTCACGGGGCTGTTCATCTGGTGGCTTTCGGGTATGTCGTGGACCAACATCCACTTTTCACTCATCCCTTCGTTGTTACTGGCCGCCACAATGTCATCCACGGATTCGGCCTCGGTATTCTCCATCCTACGCTCGCAGAAAATCAATCTGAAGCACAACCTGCGCCCTATGTTGGAATTGGAGAGCGGTAGTAACGACCCTATGGCCTATATGCTGACCATCGTGCTCATCCAGTTCGCACAGGCTTCGGGTATGGGCTGGGGTGAGATAGCAGTGTCATTCTGCGTGCAATTCATCGTGGGTGGAGCGGCAGGCTACGTTATGGGACGTCTGGCCACACGAGCCATGAATAAGTTGAATATCGACAACCAAGCCATGTATCCCGTGTTGCTGTTAGCGGTGTTGTTTTTCACCTTTGCCATGACAAGCCTGTTAAAAGGCAACGGCTATCTGGCGGTGTACTTGGCAGGTATGATGGTGGGCAACCACAAGATGGCTTTCCGGCGCGAAACGACCACCTTTATGGACGGACTGACGTGGCTCTTCCAAATCGTGATGTTCCTCTGCCTGGGACTGCTGGTCAATCCGCACGAAATGCTGGAAGTGGCCGCAGTGGCCACGCTCATCGGTGCATTTATGGTGTTGGTGGGACGTCCGCTCAGCGTATACCTCAGCCTTCTGCCTTTCGGGAAAAGCATCAACCAACGCTCACGCGTATTCGTGTCGTGGGTAGGCCTGCGTGGGGCAGCCCCCATTCTGTTTGCCATCTATCCTGTGGTGGCGGGCGTAGAGGGAGCACAGAGCATCTTCAACATCGTGTTCTTCATCACTATCATCTCGCTCATAGTACAGGGAACGACCATCACCCGCATGGCGCACGCTTTGGGGCTTTCCGCTCCCCTGCCCAAGACGGGCAACGACTTTGGAGTAGAGCTGCCCGAGGACATCGGTTCCGACCTGCACGAGATAACCGTCACCGAGGACTTGGCTTTGCGTTCGCCCACGCTGAAGGATATGAACCTGCCGCAAGGCACGCTGGTGATGATTGTCAAGCGAGGCGAAGAATTCCTCATCCCCAACGGTTCACTCCGCCTGCACGCCGCGGACAAGCTCCTGATTATCTCAGAAAAGAAGGTTGCGCCGTCCGACACGCACACAGCCAAGGAGGGGAATTAAAACGGCTTGTTTTGTTCAAAAAACGGGAAAACGCTTGCAAGAGTTTCCGTTATGCCCTATCTTTGCGCAGTTTTATCACTAATGTGCATACAACCCAAAACATCGAATGAAACGAGACCATACCTTCATAGGCTACATTGAGCAGAGCATCGTGCGCAACTGGGACTTGAACGCCCTGACCGACTATAAAGGCGCAACCCTGCAATATAAAGATGTAGCCCGCAAGATAGAGAAGTTCCACCTTGTATTGGAACATGCCGGTATCAAACCCGGAGACAAGATAGCCGTATGCGGACGCAACAGCGCCCATTGGGCCGTCGTATTCTTGGGTGCCATCACTTACGGGGCAGTCATCGTGCCTATCTTGCATGAGTTCAAGGCCGACAACATCCACAACATCGTCAACCACTCGGAAGCACGCTTGCTTTTTGTAGGCGACCAAGCGTGGGAGTATCTCAACGAAGAGCGCATGCCCCACCTTTTGGGCATCGTCCTCCTGCCCGACTTTACCCCCGTGGTATGCCGGGACGAGCGACTGATGGACGCTTTCGAGCACCGCAACGTGCTCTACGGGCAACGCTATCCCAAGAATTTCCGTCCCGAGCATGTGCACTACCGCCGCGAGGAATCACCCGAGGAATTGTGCATCATCAATTACACGTCGGGCACTACGGGCTATAGCAAAGGCGTGATGCTGCCCTACCGCAGCATTCTCTCCAACGTAGACTATTGCTTCGAGATGCGCCCCATCCGTCCGGGTGACCGAATCGTGTCGATGCTGCCCTTGGGACACGTGTTCGGCATGACGTACGATTTCCTTTACGGTTTCTGTGCGGGTGCCCATCTGTTCTTCCTCACCCGCATGCCTTCGCCCAAAATCATCGCCCAGTCGTTTGCCGACATCAAGCCACGTCTCATTTCGTGCGTACCGCTCATCGTGGAAAAGATTATCAAGAAAGACATCCTTCCGCGGTTGGACAACACCATCGGCAAGCTGCTCTTGCGCGTACCTATCATAAATGATCGCATCAAGGCGGCGGCACGCGACGAGGCTATGCAGATATTCGGTGGAGAATTTAACGACATCATCATTGGAGGCGCACCCTTCAACGCCGATGTGGAACGCTTCCTCAAACAGATAGGTTTCCCCTACACCATCGCCTATGGGATGACGGAGTGTGGCCCCATCATTTGCTCCAGCCGTTGGCAGGACTTAAAGTTGGCCTCGTGCGGCAAGGCGGCTTCACGTATGGAGGTACGCATTGACAGCAGCGACCCGCAAAACCGTCCGGGCGAAATCATCTGCCGGGGCGAAAACCTTATGCTGGGCTATTACAAGAATCCCGAGGCCACGGCGCAAATCATTGACGCACACGGATGGCTTCACACGGGCGACTTGGGCACGATGGACGGCAACGGACATGTCACCGTACGCGGACGAAGCAAAAATATGCTTCTCACGGCGAGCGGGCAAAACATCTATCCGGAAGAAATTGAGAGCAAGCTGAACAACATGCCCTACGTAAGCGAATCGCTCGTGGTGCTGCAACGTGACAAGCTCGTGGCGCTCATCTACCCCGACTTCGACGAGGCCTACGCAAACGGCATGGAGCGTTCGGACATCGAGGAGGCCATGGAGCAAAACCGCCAGGAACTGAATCAGCATCTGCCCGCCTACAGCCAGATTACGAAGGTGAAGATACACTACGAAGAGTTTGAGAAAACGGCCAAGAAGAGCATCAAGCGCTTTATGTACCAAGAGGCGAAAGGTTGAGCAGGAGGCGTCAATCCCCCTCAAAAAGAATGCCTTTTCAACTTTTTGATGTACGTTTGGTAAATAAGTGGCGGATAAGTTGACTTTATGTTCCGGAGAATGCGTATCTTTGTGCCCGAAAAATAATTAGCGCATTATTCTTTTATGGAACAACTGAAACACGAATGCGGCGTGGCCATGATACGCCTCTTGAAGCCGCTCGAATATTACGAGCAAAAGTATGGCACTTGGATGTATGGCCTCAACAAGCTCTACCTCCTTATGGAGAAACAGCACAACCGGGGGCAGGAAGGCGCGGGTCTGGCTTGCGTCAAGCTGGAGGCTAACCCCGGCGAGGAATACATGTTCCGGGAACGGGCGTTGGGCTCGGGAGCCATCACCGAGATTTTCGACACGGTGCACGCCCATTTCCGTGACCTCACCCCCCAGCAACTCCACGATGCCGACTATGCCAAGAAATGCCTTCCCTTTGCGGGCGAAGTCTATATGGGTCACTTGCGCTACTCCACCACGGGCAAGTCCGGCCTTTCTTACGTTCACCCCTTCCTGCGGCGAAACAACTGGCGGATGAAGAACCTCGCCCTCTGCGGCAACTTCAACCTGACCAACGTAGACGAGATATTCGCCAAAATCACCGCCATGGGTCAGCATCCGCGCAAGTATGCCGACACCTACATCATGCTGGAGCAGGTAGGACATCGCTTGGACCGCGAGGTGGAACGCCTCTACAACATAGCCGATGCCGAAGGCCTCACCGGCATGGACATCACCCACTACATAGAAGACCACATCGAACTGGCCAACGTCCTGCGTACATCAAGCAAGGATTGGGACGGAGGCTACGTCATCTGCGGACTGACCGGTAGTGGCGAGTCTTTCGCCATCCGCGACCCCTGGGGTATCCGCACCGCCTTTTGGTATCAGGATGAGGAAGTAGCTGTGCTGGCCAGCGAGCGTCCCGTGATACAGACCGTATTCAACGTCCCTATGGAGTCCATCAAGGAAATGCAGCCCGGGCAGACGGTTATCTTCACCAAGGTGGGCAAGATGCGCACCATCCAAATCAACAAACCCCGCGAATTCAAGCCATGCTCTTTCGAGCGTATCTACTTCAGCCGAGGCAGCGACGCGGACATCTACAAGGAAAGGAAACAGCTTGGCAAAGAATTGGTGCCCACAATCCTTCGCGCTATTGACAATGACATCGACCACACTGTCTTTTCCTTCATCCCCAACACCGCCGAGGTGGCCTATTGCGGCATGATAGAGGGGTTGAACGACTACCTTAACCAAGAGAAGGTGTACCAGATAGACGCCTTGGAACACACTCCCTCGATTGATGACCTGAAGCGCATCGTCTCCCGCAGCATCCGCGGAGAGAAGGTGGCCATCAAGGACATCAAGCTGCGCACCTTCATCGCCGAGGGCAACACCCGCAACGACCTTGCCGCCCACGTCTACGACATCACCTACGGCAGTCTGGTGCCGGGTGAGGACAATCTGGTCATCATCGACGACAGCATCGTGCGGGGCACCACGCTGAAGCAAAGCATCATCAGCATCCTCGACCGACTGGGGCCGAAGAAAATCGTCATCGTCTCCAGTTCGCCCCAAGTGCGCTACCCCGACTATTACGGCATCGATATGTCCCGTATGAGCGAATTCATTGCCTTCCGTGCCGCCATCGAGTTGCTGAAGGATCGGGAGATGCGCGATGTCATCGCTTCCGCCTACCGCAAGAGCAAGGAGCAGGCCGACCTGCCCAAGGAGCAGATGGTGAACTACGTGAAGGACATCTACGCCCCCTTCACCGATGAGGAAATCTCCGCCAAGATGGCCGAACTCCTCACGCCTGAAGGTACCCGTGCCAAGATTCAGATAGTCTATCAGCCACTCGAAGGCCTGCACCAAGCCTGCCCCAACCATCCGGGCGACTGGTACTTTAGCGGCGACTATCCCACGCCGGGCGGAGTGAAGATGCTGAACAAGGCGTTCATTGATTATATTGAGCAGGTATATCAATTCTAAAGATATGAGCGAAGAACAGAAGAAGAAATCCGCCTTCGCCAATGAATGGTTCGGCGCGGGCATAGCCCTCGGTGTGGCGTTTGGCATTATCTTTGACAACATAGGCCTGTGGCTACCTATTGGCGTGTGCATAGGGCTGGTGGTGCCTGCCTTGAAGAAAAGAAAAGAACAAAAAGAACAACAATCCTAACGATACAACAGATAAAGAATGAGAAACGTAACCCTTATCCTTGACGACGGCACCCGCTTCCACGGGCAGTCGTTCGGTTATGAGAAGCCCGTGGCGGGCGAGGTGGTCTTCAACACGGCGATGACGGGATACCCCGAAAGCCTGACCGACCCCAGCTACGCGGGCCAGTTGATGACATTGACCTATCCCTTGGTGGGCAACTATGGCGTGCCCCCTTTCACCTTCGGCACGGATGGCATTCCCCACTTCATGGAGGGCGACCACATCTACGCCGAAGCCATCATCGTAAGTGATTATTCAGAAAACTTCAGCCACTGGAACGCCGTGGAGAGTCTGGGCGACTGGCTGAAGCGTGAGCACATCCCCGGCATCACGGGCATCGATACGCGGGCACTGACCAAAGCGTTGAGAGAGCACGGTGTGATGATGGGACGCATCGTCTTCGATAATGAAGAATTAAGAATGAAGAATGAAGAATTTCCGTCCTATGGAGAGATTAATTACGTAGACCGTGTGTCTTGCAAGGACATCATTGTCTATGCAGGAGACAAGAGCAAGAAATTCTCCGTGGACACACCCAAGGAGGAACTGAATGCGCAGCTGGATTCTTCATTCTTCATTCCTCATTCTTCATTGAAAAAGGTCGTTCTCGTTGATTGCGGAGTGAAAGCCAACATCCTGCGTTGTCTCATCAAGCGGGGCGTAGAAGTGATTCGTGTGCCTTGGGATTACGACTTCAACGGTTTGGAATATGACGGCCTTTTCATCTCCAACGGCCCGGGTGACCCCGACACGTGCGATGCCACCGTGCAGAACATCCGCAAGGCGATGCAGAACGAGAAGCTCCCTATCTTCGGCATCTGCATGGGCAACCAACTCCTCTCGAAGACGGGCGGCGCGAAGATATACAAACTGAAATACGGTCACCGCAGCCACAATCAGCCCGTACGCCAAGTGGGCACGCCCCGTTGCTTCATCACCAGCCAGAACCATGGCTATGCGGTGGACAACAACACGCTGGGAGCCGACTGGGAACCGCTGTTCGTCAATATGAACGATGGCTCGAACGAGGGCATCCGCCACAAGCGCAATCCCTGGTTCTCCGCCCAGTTCCATCCCGAAGCGTGCAGCGGACCGACGGACACGGAGTTCCTCTTCGACGAGTTCGTGAAATTGCTCTGATTTTTGTCTGAAAATATGTATACTTTGCCGACTAAATATAACGTATTGATAATCAATAGGACATATTTATGCCTTGGCAAAGTGCCACTTCGGCCTTTCCGATGTGCCACTTTGTGACGCTCGAAGTGCCACTTCGGGAAACCCAAAGTGGCATATATGCCCGATGTAGGCGGTATAGATCAAAAATATTTATCATAACCATAAACGATAAACCGATTATGAAACCAACCGACATAAAGAAAGTGCTGCTCTTGGGCAGCGGCGCATTGAAGATTGGCGAAGCAGGCGAGTTCGACTATTCCGGCTCGCAAGCCCTGAAAGCCTTGAAGGAGGAAGGCATCGCCACTGTCCTCATCAACCCCAACATCGCCACCGTGCAGACTTCGGAGGGCGTGGCCGACCAAATCTATTTCCTCCCCGTGACTCCCTACTTCGTGGAAAAAGTCATCGAGAAGGAACGCCCCGATGGCATCATGCTGGCCTTTGGCGGACAGACGGCGTTGAACTGCGGCGTTGCCCTCTATCAGGCGGGCGTGTTCGAGAAGTACAACGTGCAGGTGCTCGGCACCCCCGTGCAGGCCATCATCGACACCGAAGACCGCGAACTGTTCGTAGACCGGCTGAACGAGATTGACGTGAAGA
>CALUIQ010000056.1 GCA_944320735.1 uncultured Bacteroides sp.
TCCTCAATCTGGTGCAAGGCACCGGAGGCGTCGCCACGTTGGTCATTACGGCGTGCAGCCTGCAAGCCATCCTCAGCAACGTTTTGGTCAATTTGTGTTACGGCTTGTTCTTTGCCGGGCGCAAAAGTACTTTGCATCCCTGGATGGTACGGGGCTTCGGCATCGTCATCGTAGCGAACGCCGTGTTGCTGGCGTTGTTCTATTTTTGTCAATATTTATAATTTAATCAGATTCCGTTTTGCTATTCCCTGTCAACCATACTTCTGGCTGCATCGGAGGAATGTTAGAAACATAGGGGCCGAATGTTTCTAACATTCCCCCTTTAGGTTAGAAACATAACCCTCTTAGGGTTCTAACCTAAAAAACGACGTCTCAAAATATCCTTTATTTTTGTATACATTTTTACGCGTCACACCAAGTCCCGTCACGTTCCTCAATACTGATATTCTTTTTTATACTTTTCGCGGGCTGCGCTGTGTGGATGAATAATCTCCCGCACGAAGTATAAAAGAGTCGTTTTTGTTTATTCTATAGCCTTTTTTAACTCCGAAAAGCTCGGAAATCTATCAGAAAGCTATACTTTTGCCGACTGCATATGACTTCTGTCAATTGTATGCACCCGATGGGGTGCAAAAGTAAAGAATGGACAACTGATTAACTGAAAAACCTATGAAACTAAGAACAACGGTGCTGCTGTGGATGTTTTTGCTATCCGGGCTGGCAGCGGCACAAAACGCGACTTCAACCTTTCAAGTGAAAGGTGTGTTGCTTGACTCTTTGACGCAGGAGAGCGAACCTTACGCTACCATTCGTGTGGCGCGTAAGGCAAATCCGGACAAGCCGGTGAAGATGATGGTATCCGACCTGCAAGGTCGTTTTAAGGAAAACATTAAAGGAAGAGGTGATTTTGTGATGGTCGTCACGTCAGTGGGACGTAAAACCATTGAGAAGCATTTTACTGTGAAGCCGGGGGAGAAGTTGGTGGACTTTGGCACGCTATATGTAACTGACGCTTCCAACGAATTGGGGCAAGTGGAAGTAGTGGCGCAGAAGCCCTTGGTGAAGGCGGATATAGACAAGATAGAATACAGTGTGAAGGACGATCCCGACTCGGAGACCAATACCGTGTTGGAGATGTTGCGTAAGGTGCCCTTAGTTACCGTCGATGGGGAAGACAACATCAAGGTAAACGGCAGCAGTTCGTTCAAGGTGTATGTCAACGGAAAGCCCAACAATATGATGAGCAACAATCCGACGGAGGTATTGAAAAGTATGCCTGCCAATACCATCAAGCACATTGAGGTCATCACCAATCCAGGCTCCAAGTATGACGCCGAAGGTGTGGGAGGTATCTTGAACATCGTGACCGAAGGAGGAGGTTTTGAGGGCTATACCGTGACATTGAGCGGCAACGTGAGTAACACCGGAGCCGGTGGCGGCCTGTTCGGAACCGTACAGAAAGGCAAGTTCACGCTGAGCGCCCGTTACAATTACAATTATAACAATAGTCCGCGCAGTTACTCCGGAGGTACGCAACGGGCAACGGACGCTACTTCGGAGGTAGCCAACCTTGACTACAACGGGAGCAACAATGGCGACGGCAACTTCCAGTCGGGTAGCTTGGAGGCCAGTTACGAGATAGATACTTTAAACTTGATATCCGCTTCTTTCGGCTTGTGGGGCGGTGGTAACGACAGCCGAGGAGGAAGTTCCTACGTGGGTACATCACCCTTGGACGGCAGCTCGTTGTATCGCTATGCCACTAACAGCCGCAGTCACTCGTCGTGGTATTCCATCGACGGAAGTTTCGACTACCAGCGCATATCTCCTACGGTGAAGGGGCGTATGCTGACGTTCTCCTACAAAGTCAATACCCGCCCGCAGACTTCGGATTCCAATACCGAATATGACATAGAGGATGGTTACAGTACCGATTGGGCCGACTACCTGCGTCGGTTGGAAGATCAGCAGAACAATGGCGAACAGAATACTACTGAACATACTTTCCAAGCAGACTATACGACCCCTATCGGCAAGGCGCATACCGTGGAGGCGGGTGTGAAATATATCCTCCGCAACAATGCTTCGGATAACGACCGTTACCTGAGAAGTGCCGCCGAGGCTTCCGATTATACTTTTGATGAAGAGCACAGCACGCATTACCGTCATCAGAACGACATTATCGCCGCCTATTTGGGTTATGGCTTGTCGTGGAAAAAATTGTCCGGCCGTTTGGGCGTGCGTTACGAGCATACCATTGAGGATGTGAAATACCTCTTGGGACGGGGCGACGACTTCCGCAAGAACTATGACGATGTGGTGCCTTCCGCTTCTATCGGTTGGAAATTGACCGATTTGTCCAATCTCCGTTTGGGATACAATATGCGCATCTACCGTCCGGGCATCTGGTATTTGAATCCTTACCTGGATGATAGCAATCCGTCTAACCTCAGCCAGGGTAATTCGGAGTTGGAGAGCGAACACAGCCACGCCTTTTCGTTGAGCTATAGCAATTTCACGCCGAAGTTCAATTTGAATCTTTCCGCACGCTATTCGTTCACCAACAACAGCATTCAGTCTGTCACCAGCCTGATGTCTGAGGATGACATAGCCGACCTTGCCGATGACAAAAAGACTGGGAAAGACGTGCTCTATACCACTTATCAGAATATAGGCAAGAGCCGCGACTTCAATCTGAGTGCCTATATCAATTGGAACGCAACTAAAGATACCCGTATTTATACAAACCTGTTTGGCGGTTACACCAAATTGAGGGGAGCGGGAAGTTTGGAGAACGATGGTTGGAATTTCTTCGGCTACGGAGGTGCCCAGCAAACCTTCAAGCACGATTGGCGTTTAAGTCTGAATGTGTTTGGTCAGACGCCGTGGATTATGCTGCAAGGCAAGGGAAGCAGTTTCCTCGGTTATAGCATCAACCTCAACAAATCTTTTATGGAACGTCGTTTGTCCTTGTCGGCTTTTGCCAGCAATTTCTTCAAGAAGTACAATCGGTTCACGTCCCATATTGAAGGGACAGGCTTTGTCAGCGACACTTGGAACAAATACCCCCAAATGCGTTTCGGTTTGAGCGTCAGCTACCGTTTTGGCGAGCTGAAAGCCAGTGTGAAGAAAGCCGCCCGCACCATCAGCAACGATGACGTGAAGTCCGGAGGCGGTGGTGGAGGTGCTGCCGGAGGCGGTGAGTAAGACCCTGCCTGTGGGTTCAAATCAAAAAATCCTTTCGTACGGCATTCGTATCGGAAGGATTTTTGTACATACCCGAAAAAAACGTAACTTTGTGCAATCAATTAGATTATAAAAGACTGACGATATGGAACATCAACTGCTTATCTACAACACACTGAGCCGGACAAAGGAAGTTTTCAAACCGCTGCACGCGCCCCACGTGGGGATGTACGTCTGCGGTCCTACCGTTTATGGCGACCCGCACTTGGGACACGCCCGTCCGGCCATCACGTTCGACCTGCTCTTCCGCTATCTGAAGCACCTGGGCTACAAGGTTCGCTACGTGCGCAACATCACCGATGTGGGTCACTTGGAGCACGATGCCGATGAGGGCGAGGACAAGATTGCCAAGAAAGCCCGCCTGGAGCAACTGGAGCCGATGGAGGTGGCGCAATATTACACCAACCGCTACCACGAGGCGATGGACGCGCTGAACGTACTGCGTCCCAGCATCGAGCCGCAGGCCAGCGGACACATCATCGAGCAAATCGAACTGGTAGAGGAAATCCTGAAGAACGGTTACGCCTACGAAAGCCAAGGGTCGGTGTACTTCGACGTGGCCAAGTACAACAAAGACCATTACTACGGCAAACTCTCCGGCCGCAACTTGGACGACGTGCTCAATACCAGCCGCCAGCTGGACGGACAGGAGGAGAAGCGCAATCCCGCCGACTTCGCCCTCTGGAAGAAAGCCCAGCCGGAACACATTATGCGTTGGCCATCCCCTTGGAGCGACGGTTTTCCCGGTTGGCACTGCGAATGTACGGCTATGGGGCGTAAGTATTTGGGTGCCCACTTCGACATCCACGGCGGCGGTATGGACCTCATCTTCCCGCACCACGAATGCGAGATAGCCCAGAGCGTGGCAAGCCAAGGCGATGATATGGTACACTACTGGATGCACAACAATATGCTGACCGTCAACGGGCAGAAGATGGGCAAGAGTTACAACAATTTCATCACGCTGGAAGAGCTCTTCAACGGCACGCATCCCTTGTTGGAGCAAGCCTATACGCCTATGACCATCCGCTTCTTCACCCTCCAGGCGCACTACCGCAGCACGGTGGACTTCGGCAACGAGGCGTTGAAAGCCGCCGAGAAAGGGTTGGCCCGCCTGATGGATGCCATCAACGGACTGGAGCATATCACGCCCGCCAAGACTTCCAGCGTAGAGGTAAAATCCTTGCGTGAGAGATGTTACGAAGCTATGGACGACGACTTGAACACGCCCATCGTCATCGCCCACCTCTTTGAAGGCGCCAAGATAGTGAACAACCTGCTGGCAGGCAACGACACCATTACCGCCGAAGACTTGAAGGAGCTGAAAGAAACTTTCCACCTCTTCTGCTTCGACATCCTGGGACTGAAAGCCGAAGCCACTTCAAA
>CALUIQ010000057.1 GCA_944320735.1 uncultured Bacteroides sp.
ATGCCTTCGGCAGGAGTAAAAGGGAGTTAAAAGCCGATACCTTTTTCTATTGGCCTATAACTCCGGGCGAAGCCCTAACTCCTTTTAACTCCCGATAACTCCTTAAAAGAATAAAATCCGTGTCATCCGTGTCATCTGCGGTTGAAAAATGAACACACAGTTAAATTCTCATTTAATTAGTTACTTCACTTCTTGAGCACCAGCACCAAAGTACCTTCTGCATCATAAAAGCCGATATTGCCATTTGCCAGCTTTCCGAACGACTTTGTCGAGTTGAGAGCCTCCAAGACGCTTTGCTCCACCTGCATGTCCGGACATGCCATCATGGTGCTGATGACTTGGGGGAAGCTGATGGAAGCAGCGTTGGCTTCATCGGTCTTATACCCGCCATTGATGATGTTGCATCCGGCATTACCGTGCAGCCGCTGGGCCTGTACGTCAAACTCCAGGAAAGGAGTCTTCTCCATACCTTCGGGTATGGCTTGCCCCTTCGCCTCCGTGATGGTCCAATGTCCGGCCAAGTCGTTGAGGGTGATTTCGGGCACCCGTTGTTGCAACACCACTATCGGACGTTTCAACGATTTGCCACAAAGGGCAATCTGATTGTCGTTCAGTTTCTTGAATTTCTTCACTTGTGCCAAGGCGGCAAGCACGTTCTTCTCTACAGTCATGTCGGGACACATCATGCGGGTGCTTCCCATTTGGCTCAATGCCAGATGTCCGGGTTTGGCTTGCGTGTCGAAAGTACCCATCAGCCGGTTGCAACCAGAGTTGCCATACACTTTCCCCGTATTCGTGTCGAATCCGATGTAAGGAAATGCTTGCCCCGGAGCCGGCACCACTACTGCCCCGTTGATCTCGATGATATTCCATTCACCACTCAATGCGGACAGAGAAGCCGCATTTTGGGTAGACGCACACGATGACAACGCGGCTACAGCCGCCGTCATACACAGAGAAAACAAAATCTTCTTCATACTTTTTTGTTGTTTAAGTTAAAATTCGAGGGCAAAGATAGGCAAAATAAACTTCTCACAAAAATGTTTGCCTACTTAAAAATAAATCGCTACATTTGTCTATTAGATGATAAATGGGAATTTAGCGCGCGCAAGCGTGCTTGAATGAAGAATTAAGAATGAAGAACTAAGAATTTTAGTAATCAACTCCCCTCCTTCCGGAAGGAGAAGAGTTAACTTTCCATTCTTCAGGCACTCAATTCTTCATTCTTAATTCATCATTCTTCATTTCGGGGCTTCGCCCCGCTAAATTATCATTTAACATAAACGACATTTGGTTCGTTACTGAACGGAAGTTAAACTTAAAATTATGGATACTGACATCGGCAAAACTCTAATGATTGGTGCAAGAGGTGGAGGAACCGTTATTGCACACGAAATGGCTCAAAATCCGGACAAACATACGGATAGCGGCCCTTTATGTACAAAAACAGAAAGATTCTGTACGATTTTACTCTTCTGATTAGTCAGATTTGCGGAACTTTGAGCATTGTAAAAACCCGTATGGGAAAAATCTTATATTTAATAGCATGAAAAGTGGAAACCTTATCAGACGATTGCGAGCAGTTATCTTAAGTGTACTGCTACTTACATTCTGCGCCCCTTATCTGCAGGCGCAAATTAAAATAACAGGTACTGTCACGGACGAGACCAAGGAAACGGTTATCGGTGCCAATGTGGTGGTCAAGGGAACCTCTACCGGTGTAACCACCGACTTGGACGGTAAATACACCATCACGGTACCGGACAACAATGCCGTATTGGTATTCTCGTTCATCGGATATACCACCCAGGAAATCCCGGTCAATGGAAAGAAAGTCATCGATGTCGTGCTCAAGGAGGACGGCGTGATGCTGAATGAAGTCGTGGCCATCGGTTATGCCACCGTCAAGAAGAGCGACTTAACCGGTTCCGTGGCCAAGGTGGATATGGATGATTTGAGCAAAGCGCCCGTATCCTCGTTCGACCAAGCTTTGGGTGGTCGTATTGCCGGTGTGCAGGTAGTCAACAGTTCCGGCCAACCGGGTGCGGAAGCCAACATTGTCATCCGTGGTAGCAATACGATATCCGATTCGGGCGATGGTACACCTCTTTATGTAATAGACGGTTTTGCGACCGAAGATCCGAATGCCGCCGCCTACAACCCCAGTGACATCGAAAGCATTGACGTATTGAAAGACGCCTCGGCGACAGCCATTTATGGAGCACGCGGTGCCAACGGTGTTATTATCATCACGACCAAGCGCGGTAAGGAAAGTGCGCCCCGTGTCACTTACGACGGTTACTTCACGTGGCAGCTCAGCCCCAAGAAGTTGGACATTATGAACGGAAAGGAATTTGTGAAGCTACAGACCGAGATGCTCTCCGAGACGGAATTGGAGAACACTTACTTCGGCTATAGCGAATTGTTGGGACGCAACCGCACGTTGGAGGACTATGACAACATCGCCTCGCACAATTGGCAGGATGAGGTGTTCCGCGGCGCGCCTATGACCAGCCACCACGTTTCGTTGAGCGGTGGTAGCAAGAACACGCGCTACAGCTCCAGCGTTTCTTATTACAACCAGCAAGGTGTCCTCATTCGTTCGTCTTACGAGAGTCTCCGTGCCCGCCTCACCTTGGACCAGCAAATCACGAAGAATTTGAAGTTTGGTGCCACGATGAACTTCGCCAACAACGTATCGAAAGGCTCTTCTCCCTCACAAGCCGGTGGAGGTACAGCCCAATACTTCCTGTATCAGGTACTGGCCTACCGTCCCTTGGGCTACAACGAGAACGATGACCTTATTAATAATATGATAGACGAGAGCGGCAACTATCCTTATAACCCGCTCAAGACCATTCAGAACCAGGAAGACCAAACGACTTCCCGCCAGTTGAACCTCAATACCTACCTCAACTGGGACATTATGAAGAATCTGACCTTGCGCGCCACGTTCTCTTACAGCAACCGTCGCGACAAACGTCAGCAGTTCAATAACTCCGACACATATTTGGGCGACCCGCAATATTCCGCCAACGGTGTCAACGGACAATTCTCCATCCGCGAATGGGAAAACTGGTCGAACGAATACACACTGACCCATAAGGGAAAGTTCGGACAGCATAACCTGACCAGTATGTTGGGTGCTTCGCTCTCCAGCCAGGACATCACCGTACTGGGTGCGCAAGGCGTACAATTGCCGTGGGAAGACTTGGGCTTTTGGGGCATCGACAACGGTACCCCGCGCAGCATCACCGCCACGAGGGTGAAGGACAAAATGATGTCTTACTTCGCACGCTTCAACTACGACTGGCGTTCACGCTACCTGCTAACGGCTACGATTCGTGCCGATGGTTCGTCTCGATTCCCATACCACAAGTGGGGCTATTTCCCCTCCGCGTCTTTCGCTTGGCGTCTGTCGGACGAGCCTTGGTTGGGACTACAGGATACGTTCATCTCCAACTTGAAGTTGCGTGCCGGATGGGGAGCTACGGGTAACAACCGTACGCAATATAACTACCCGTCCCAGCAGCTCTATAGTACTGACCAAAACTATACGTTCAACAACGGTTTCCAGTCAGCGATTTACATCAGCCAAATAGCCAACCGGGACTTGAAGTGGGAAACCACTTATCAGACTAATGTCGGTTTGGACTACGGTCTCTTCAATAATCGCATCAGCGGTGAGATTGACCTCTATTGGAAGAACACGAAAGACTTGCTGCTCTTTGCCGAGACGCCTGCTTCGATAGGCTTTACTCAAGTGCAGCAGAACATCGGTAGCGTCAGCAACAAAGGTTTGGAGATTACTGTGAACACAGTCAACCTGCCTGGCGGCCGCGGACGCTTGAAGTGGACCACCAACTTCAACATCGCCTTCAACAAGAACGAGATTACCGCCTTGGCCAACGGACAAGAGAGTATCTTGGTTAGCTTCTCCAGCCCTAACGTGAGTACGCCCTACATCTGTAAGGTAGGCCACCCGCTTTCCGAGATGTATGGTTACGTGTACGACGGAGTCTACCAGTACGAGGACTTCAACGAAGTAGCCCCGAACGTGTTTGTACTGAAGCCGGAGATTCCCAACAATACCCAGGACCGCAGCCAGATACAGCCCGGTGACGTGAAGCTGAAGGACATCAACGGTGACGGCCAAGTGACGGAAGAAGACCAGACCATCATCGGTCACGGTCTGCCTATCCACACAGGCGGTTTCACCAACAACTTCGAGTGGAAGAACTTCGACCTCAGCATCTTCTTCCAATGGTCTTACGGAAACGATGTCATCAACTACAACCGTGTCCGCTTGGAGAGCCTGCGAGGCAACCACATCAACCAGCTGGCCTCCGCTGCCAATCACTGGACTCCCCGTGTGGACAATGGTGACGGCACTTATACGGAAGGCAACTACACCAATTACCTCTGTGCCGTAAACCGCAGTTTGAACAACGTGAATACCAGCCGCGAGGTGGAAGACGCTTCCTTCCTTCGCCTGAAGAACATCCAGATAGGTTACAACTTCCCTTCCAAGCTGTTGAAGAATTGGAAGATACGCAGCCTGCGCGTGTACTTCACGGCGCAAGACCTTTGGACATGGACCAAGTACACGGGCTACGATCCCGAAGTTTCTACCCGCAACTCGGCTATGACCCGCGGATTCGACTATTCATCCTATCCTAAGACTACTTCGTTTACGTTCGGAGTGAAGCTGGGACTTTGATAATTACAGATTACGACACACCTTATTATAATATAGCGTATGAAAAAACTGATATATACTTTAATGATAGCCGCCAGTGTTTCAGCGTGCAATTTCCTCGATACGACCGTTTACGATGAATTGGACGAGGAAAGCATCTACCACGATGAGACAACCTGTATGTCAGGTTTGGCAGGCATTTACGACATGTTGGGCACTTCCGGGCTTTACGGACAGAATCTTTGGGGAGACCTCGACGCCGGCACCGACATCATGGTCTACAACCGCGCTTACGGTATGAACTACCTCTACGTCAGTCATTATAATTACAACAACACCGAGACACACGTGGAGGAAACGTGGGAAGACTTGTACGAAGGCATCAACCGTGCCAACGACTACATCGACCTCTTGGGCCATCGCACGGACGAAGAATGTGGCGGTGCCGAACAGAAAGCCATGTACTTGGGCGAAGCCAAAGCCCTGCGTGCCTTGTTCTATATGAACCTCGTGGCCTACTGGGGCGAAGTGCCTTTGCGCCTGACCCCGACCAAGGATTTGAGCAGTCAGTTGCTGGACAAGTCACCCCAAGCCGATATCTACGCACAAATCATCCAAGACTTGAAGGATGCAGAGGCAGGCTGCCGTCCTGCCGACGAGTTGGATGCGCCGGGACGTATCTCGCAAACTACCGCTCAAGCTCTCTTGGCTCGCGCTTACTTGTGGGAAGCCGGTTATCCGGTTTATGCCGATACGTGGGGCGATGCCTTGGAATATGCCCGCAAGGTGCGCGACAGCGGGTTGCACACCCTGAACTATGCCGCCACTTCCGTCACCACCAGCTTGCCTTCCTATACCATCGGTACGGGCAATAACGATTACTTGGACCGCAGCTACTACAGCAACGGCTACTGTTCGCTCTTCATCAACATGTGCTCCAACCTCTACGACCTCACCGCCCGTGAGAGTATGTTCGAAGTGGAGTTCTATGGCAACGGCCTCGACCAAAGCAACGAGTCGGGCAAGGTAGGTTTGTACAACGGCATCAGCAACGGTATCACAACGGATGCCAACCAACCTTTCGCTTACGCATGGTACGATGCCACCAAAATCCTCGCTCGCCTGTATAACAAAGTGTTGACCGACCCCACCAGCGTAGACGCCATGAATGAAGTGGGCAATCGCGACGCACGCAAGTGGTGGAACGTCAGCGACTACACCTTTAACACATCCACCGGCGTAGCCGTCAAGACCCTGCGTACCAATTACCAGATGAGCCAGATAGACTACCGTACTTCTGGCATCCAGAACGTATTTCCTGGCAAATGGCGTGCGGAGTATGACCCTGTCCGCCCTTGGGCGCGCAATAACGGTTCCATCAACTTCCCCGTTATGCGTTACTCCGATGTGCTGCTGATGATAGCCGAAGCCTCCAATGAGGTCAGCGGTCCTACGCAGGAGGCCATTGAGGCTATCAACTTGGTACGCGAACGTGCCGGAGCCGCCCCTGTAGCCTTGACGGACTTCGGTGGTGACCAAGCCACGTTGCGTCAGTTCATCTTCGAGGAACGTACCCGCGAGCTTTGCTTCGAGGTACCTCGTCATCAGGAACTGCGCCGCATGGGCCGTGACTTCTTCTTCCAACGCATCCGCCTGTTGGAAGACCAGACGCTCTATATCTCCAGCCAAGCCAACAGTATGGTGGGTTACCCGCTGGACAACGTGCGCTCCGTCCCCGCTCAAAATATTTTGGACAAACATATCTACCTCCCTATCCCGCAGTGCGAATTGAGTGTCAACACGGCTTGCCGCCAAGCGGAAGGATGGTAAAGGAGAATTTATGTGTGTGCTTATTTTTCATCCGCGTTATCTGCGGATGAAAAATCAGACAACACGTAGCCCGATAATTTATCATTTAACTCATATATAAAACTAAGAGACCATGAAAAAGAAACAGAAATTGATATACAGCCTCTGCGCTTGGCTGGCTTTCGCCGCCGGCGCCATGATGACCACGGCTTGCAGTGAAGATGTGGAAGGCGTGGAGTTCGATGTCCGTGTTGAAGGACAAGCCGTGGCGGGACAGCCTATGACCTTTGCCTTCGACGGTAATCCGGATTACATCTCGTTCTACTCCGGCGAGTCGGGCAGCAACTATGCCAACAAGGACCGTACCCATGTGGATATCCAAAGCCTGACTATGAGCTACAGCATGACCCAACGTTACACGACCCGTCAGGACTTCAAGGAACCTATTATGCACGTCATGGTGTCGCACGACTTCACGGGCAACCTGACACCCGAAGGCATTGCTGCCGCTACGTGGACTGACCTTAGCGCACAGCCGGATATGACCACGGCGGAACGTCCTTTCCCCGTGCCCAATCCGGATGCCATCGAGAACAACCCGACAGGCTATGCCACAGCGGACAACGTGGATTTCTCCGCCTACGGTGAGCAACCTTTCTACTTGGCGTTTAAGTACCTGGCACCGGTACATCCCACGACCACAGGCGGCAGCGGCGCTATGGCCACGTATGCCAACCATCCCCGTATAGATATTGCCAACTTGTGCCTTACCAAGGTGACGGTAGAAGGTGAGACAGTGCTTTCGGATGATATGGCAAACGACTGGGGCTTCAGTACTGTCTTTGTCAATGCGGATGTAGACCGTAACTACAACATCACCGCCACCAACTTGCAGTTTGCTCCCCAAGGCGACCACCGCGACCAAGAAGTGGAGGTATGGATGGTGAGCCAGCGTATGGATGTCACTTCCGTAGAACCGGATCGTGGCGAACCCATCAAGGGTACCAACACGCGCGTCTCTTCCTACGAGTACACCTACAACGAGCCGGGCACGTACACCGCCACCTTCATTGCCACCAACGCTAATATGTGGAACAGCGAACAGACGGTGCGGCAAGTACAGGTCGTGGTGAATGAAGAATGATGAATGAAGAATGAAGAATTAAGAATTAAGCACTAACCATTAACCATTAAACATTAAAACACTATGAACATACAGAAGAAAATATCCGGTCTTTTGTTCGTCCCTTTGCTGTTGTTGTCGGCTTGCAACGATGACGAAGTAACGTGGGGCGACCCCGAAGCCAAGTCCTACCCTGTGGTTGTCACGGCGCAGGAGTTTGGTATGGGCGAAGACAGCGAGGGTGTGACCTACACCAAGGGTGAAACCATCGGCGTGTACATGATGGAGAGCGGTACGGATGTCATCGTAACTCCTTACGCCAACTTGCGTTACTATGCCAACCAGCAAACCGACGAGGACTATTTCTTGCCGGGCAGCAACGACTCCATCCCCTACTTCCCGCCCACGGGCGAGCAGCGGGACATTTCCGCCTACTATCCGCGCACGATCGCCTTGGCGGACAGCCTGATCAACCTCCACTTGGTGGAGAATTACGAGTTCTGTAGCAGCCTGCTGTGGGCGCGTGTCAACGGTCTGGACAAGGACAACCGCATCACCAACTTCGCCCTGCGTCCGGCCCTGTCCCTGCTTTCGTTCAGTCTGAGAGGCGGCAACGGCATCACCCAAGACGACCTCGAAGGGGTCATTGTTACCATGTGTGGCATCCCCGTGTCCGGTCATCTCAATGCCGTGAACGGCTATGTCAACATCAACCGCAATGTCTTGATCGACTTAGTGGTGCCCGAAGCCGATGCCGCCACCCGTGCCGAAGGGCAGTCGCTCAACTTCTCCACCTTTGTCCTCCCCTCTTCCACCACCGCAGGTTACCAAATGCGGGTAGAAGTGCCCAAGCTAGGACAGACCTACACCATCGACATCCCTGCCGAGACGGAAGCGGACGAGTTTGAAAGCGCGACGGAGTACCTCTTCGACATCGAGATTACCCCGCAAGGCATGAATGTCAACGTGCAAGCGTCGCCCATCACGAACTGGGGCAGCAACGGCACCATCAACGGAGAAACGGAAACTGTAGAATAAACTAACACGAATTCAATAACCAATTAAAAACAAAAACCATGAAACTAAATTTTAAATTATGGGCCATGACAGCCGTTGCGCTGTTTGCCATGAACTCTTGTACGCAAGAAGAAGAGATAATCACGGGAGGAGAACAGAAAGGTACTCCGGTGAACTTTGATTTTGGAATAGGAGCTGTTACTAAAACAGCAATGAATGACAGCTATGAAACATCATTCATCGCGGATGATGCTGTGGGTATCTTTCAAGTTGACCCTAATACGAATGTCGTACTTGCTAGTGGTAAATATGTCTATGATGGAACAAATTGGAATGTAGGAGAAGGTAGTACCGCCATTACGGCAGTGGAAGGTGAGGAATATATGTATTATGCTTACTATCCCTATAAAGAAGAAGAAGTAACCACTTATACAAACGTACCTATTACGGTCGCATTAAGCCAAGTTGCAGGTATAGAAGCGAATGATGCATTGATGACAAACTGTAGGACTTCGTCATCACAAGTTGAATTAGGATTTAAACATGCCTTTGCCTTAGTTCAAGTAAATCTCACCGGGACGATGGCTGCTCCCGATGCTATAGTAACATTGAAGAATATATACCCTCAATGCACGTTAGATTTAACAGACTTCATTGTGGGCGATGCAACAGGGACAGCATCAGATATTGTCATGTGGCAACACGCTACTAACAAGGGCGTTTATAGGGCTATTGTACCTGCTCAAACCATAACAGCCACAAATGCTTTATTAGATATAAGTTCCAATGGTAAGAATTATCGTTTCACATGGGATGCTGATGTAAAATATGAGATTGGTAAACTTCGCGTTATCAATGTTACATTAGGAGAGACCCCTGAAGAGATTGAAATCTCCATTCCTGCAAGTGATACAACTATTGACACATGGGGAAATTCTGAAACGACTCCTGGTAGCGGTAATTATGAAGAAATTATTGATTACGTTGAGACTGTAGAATTGCAGTTTACTGATGGGATAACGTTTACAGATGTTACAGGCAATTGGACTTCTGCCCCCATTAATTTCAAGCCTGAAGAAATAACATGGTATCAACGCAAAGCCTCAGCAGACGAAAGCCGTACGACTCCTACGATTTCAAGTGGGACTCTGACATTATCTAATACGACAACTAATAGAGCCCAATGGACTTCAGCAGGAATTATATGCCACTACCCCGGATATTTTGATAAAGATGCATTGTATTTAGTTGAATTATCATTAACAGTAGGAACAAATGGAATTTTAGGTGTGACTATATCAACGAGTGATGACTCAAGGAGATTCCATATGTATAATGATGAAACGAATTCTAAAAATTGGGTAAGAAACGTAACAACATTTAATGCTACAAATAATGTATCTTTTTATATAAATATGTCAGAAGCAAGTGCCTCTGGAAATTCAAGTAATAACGCTCCTGATGACCCATTTGCGGCTACAACAGAGGCTGATGTATCAGATGGTATAAATATTACATTCTTTGATTATACAGATGTAGCAAAAAACGGTTCCTCTTCAGTAACTATAAATTCATTTAAAATGACTAGAGTTGCGGAATAGGTAAGATAATGTTAATCATTATAGAAATAGCATTAATTTAAAATATAGATTTTATGAAACCAATACATAACCTATTCGCCATAGCAACCATAGGGCTGCTTACCATCTCCTCCTGTACGCAGGACGAGATAACCCCTACCCCCGAACAGGGGAAAGGGACGCCCGTGAACTTTACCATGGGAGTGAATGCGCTGACTCGTACCACGACGACCGACTTGGCAACCGTATTTAATGACGGAGACCAAGTGGGTATCTTCGCATTCTCGCAGAGTGACAACCAAGCAAACGTAGCCTATACAAAGAGTGGAGACACTTGGAATGGCGGCATCAACATCATCGAAGGCCAAAGCTACAGTTACTACGCTTACTACCCGTACAACTCCAGTGTAAGAACAGCCAGCGCGGCAGCGTTCAACGTCAGTGCCGACCAATCGGCAGGCTTCAGCACAAGCGATGTCTTGATAGCCCAAAACACGACCGCAGGCACAGCCACGGACGTTAACTTGGCTTTCAGCCACGCTTTCGCCATGGTGCAAGTCACCGTGCAAAGCGCCAATGTAACCTTGGACAACGCCACGGTGAGCCTAAGGAACGTGAAGAACTCCGCTACCATCAACTTGACCGAAGCCGACCCGACCATCACCGTGGGTGAAACCACCGGGGACGTCATCATGCACTTGGAAAGCAGCACGAGCGTCACGAACAACCATACCAACGTCTATCGTGCCATCGTGCCCGCCCAAGAAGTAGCTGCCGACGCTGTCATCCTGACCATCGACAACACCGGTAGCGGCAATTGGAAGTTTGCCCACAACGCCGCGTTCAGCTTCGTGCAGGGAGGCATCCTGCGCATGACCGTTACCGTGGGCGACGAACCTCAAACAACTACCCAGCCCATCACCATCGGCGACATGAGCATCGACGGATGGACCGACGACAGCGAGCCGATAGAAGGCGAAGGTACAGAGAACACCGACCCGTTCGAATCGCTGACATTGCCGTTCAGCTCGGCAACGACACCGGTAGCACTCGGCAACTATTCTGCGGATAAAATCACGGACGAATTGGTAGCACCGGGTAAATGGTTCCAACGCGAGGCGGCTGCCAACCAAACATTAGGCGTAGGTTCCACGGTGACCTTTGGAGACGCTAATATCACGGTAGAAAGAGGAGATTTGGCTGCTCAGAGTGAAGATGGGACTACGAAAGCCGTAAATGGTTGGAACAACTCCTCTTTCGGCTATCGCCTGGCAGGAAACTTCAGCAACAGTACAGTTTACCATTTGTCATTTACCGTGAACAATCCGGGTACGGCAAATGCCGCTATAGGTGCTTTGATACGGACAAGTGATGATTCAAACGCCTTTGCCATTGCCAATAACACAGGCATAAGAATGGGAAAGACCATACAGACAAATACAATTGATGCCGGAGCAACCAACGACATTAACATCTACATTGATTTCAGCAAGAAATCGACTACGGCAAATGCCAATAACAATAATATCGCTGAATCTGAAGCAGAAGCGGCAGGAACTGAAAAGCCAAATCAATACTTTGTAGATGCCAATACTGAAGATTTGTCAAGCATCAGTATCTACTTCTACAATAATACGAATAACAGTGAGTTGGTATTGAGCAACATCAAGTTAGAAGCAACCGAACTGACGGCTTCACCGGCTGCTGCTACTACTGAGTAAGATTAAATCCTAAAAAATGTACGACCATGAGAATAAGCATTCAAATATTGACATTAGCCGCTGCAGCTTTGCTGGCCGCTTCGTCCTGTACGCAGGACGAAGTGATAACCCCTCCCCCTGAGCAGGGAGGGACGCCGGTGGAGTTCACGATGGGCGTCCGTGCCTTGTCGCGAACAGTGACGGAAGGCAATGTCACCAATTTTGTGGCTGGGGACGAGGTCGGCATCTTTGCGACGGGAGAAGAAGACGGGAATACTTGGACGAACGAGCGGTACGGATACGATGGCAATACGTGGAACGGCAACATCACCGTCTACGAAGGCAGTTCCTACAACTACTGCGCTTACTATCCGTACAACGCACAGGTGACAGGTACGACCTCCTTGTTTACGGTAGACACCGACCAAAGCGGCGGCTACAACCACAGTGACGTGTTGATAGCTACGGGCACTTCGGACAATGCCAATGTGACGTTAAATTACGACCACGCCTTTACCTTGGTAGAAGTAGTCTTGCAGGCGGGAAGTGAGAACATCGACCTGACAGGAGCCACCGTAGCGTTGACCAACGTCCTGCCCTCCGCCTCCATCAACCTGCAGGCAAAAGAGGTAGGTGCGGCAAGTGGAACGGCAGGTTCGGTCACGATGTGTCCTACAGAAGAACACACCTATCGCGCCATTGTTCCCGCCCAAAGCATTGCCCAAGGCCAAAGTGCCTTGATGGTGGCTGCCGGCGACGGAACTTACCACCGTTTCAATCCTACCACATCCATCAGCTACGCCCAAGGTCAAATGCTGCGGATGATTATCACCGTAGGTAATGAAGAAAGTGGCGAAGACCCCGACCCGGAAGACCCAGACGATCCTGACCCAGATGACCCGGATAATCCTGACCCGGATGATCCGGACAATCCAGACCCAGATGACCCGGACAATCCAGACCCGGACGACCCGGATAATCCGGATGAACCTGACCCAGATCCCGACCCAGAACCAGAACCCGAACCGGAAGGAGATCCCATCACGGTAATTATCGGCAGTACGGTGGAAACTGGCATAGAGGACTGGATGCAAGTAGTGGAAGGCTTCAGCGGTACAGGTACGAAGTACACTTCGGAAATCGAAATCCCGATAACAGCGGATATTGTACCGTTCTCAGGCGGGAAATATGCGACAAATAACACGCTAAAGATGACGGAATCCGGTTGGTTTACCCGTTATGCCGCAAACCATGGCGCAACGGTAAGTTTTGCGGCAGGTGCTGTAAGTGTGACGATGCCGACAGGAAGTACCCGCGGATGGAATAATTGCTCTTTCGGTTACCATGCAAAAGGTGAATACCCGTTGTTGAAGAACGCCCGTTACCGTTTGACATTCAACGTTTCCGGAACGGCTACCGCAGGTGGAGTATTGGTGCGGACAAGTCAAGACAATTTCAACTTGGCAGTGGTCCAAGACGATGGATTAAGTACTGTACAATCGTTCAACGTCAGAAATGGATCTGTTTCTTGCATCGTCAATACGTCGCAGAAACATAAAGATGCTTCATCCGGCGTTATTGTTCCAGGGGTTGACGATAAAGTAGATTTTGCAGCCGTGACAGATGCTGACTTGTCCAGTGTCTACATCTACTTCTTCAACAATACGAATACGACAGATTCTGGTTCTACGCTTACCATCTCCAACATCCGGTTTGAATTGGTAAAGTAAACCTGCAAAGAAGATAGAATAAATCCTCCATAGACTAAATCTAAATCGAAGAAAGGATGCTTCACGACAAAAGAAGCATCCTTTCTTTTTGGGGTCAGTACTACTGCATTGACAAAGGAAGTACTACTGCATTGACGAAAGAAGTACTACTGCGTTGGCAAAGTCAGCTTACTTACTTCGCCAAGTATCCTTACTTACTTTGCCTTTTCTTATTGGATACTTGGGCATTCCTTAGGGTCAGTCCGAAAACACGGTTACAAGACAAGGATAAATAGCAAGTAAGCTGTCTTGGCAAAACAAGTAAGCTGAAATGGCAGAGTCAGCAAGCTGTCTTTGCGAAGTCAGCAAGGATACTTA
>CALUIQ010000058.1 GCA_944320735.1 uncultured Bacteroides sp.
ACCAGTCCCACGGCAGGGAAAAGCCCCAGCAGGACAAGGAAAGCGGCAATGTAATAACCCACATAACGGCTGGCCACACCCGTCAGCTGAATCATGCCGTTGTTTTGCGCGAAGATAGAGTTAGGAAAGGAGTTGAGCATACCCGCCAGCATAGAGTTGAACCCGTCGGCAAGGATACCTCCCGAAGCACGGCGAATGAACTTGTCGCCCTCTACCGGCTCACCGGAAATAAGTGAGTTGGCCGTGATGTCCCCATAAGCCTCGATGGCTGTAATCATGAATATCAATCCCAGGGCGATAAACGAAGACCAGTCAAAGTCGAGCCCGAAACGGAAAGGGTGGGGCAGGTTGAAGCCTCCATAACTGTCGATAGAGGAGAAGTCCACCATCCCCATTGTCCAAGCCACTACATAACCGATAACCAACCCGATGACAATGGAGCTCATGCGCAGGTAGCGGTTTCCGCTTCGATTGAAGAAAATGATGAGCACCAGCACCAACGCGGCAAGCCCCACATAGCGCAGACTTCCGAAAGTGCCGTCAGCTTGCGCCACCGCACCGCCTCCACAGGCCGTGATGCCCACTTTGATGAGGCTCATGCCGATAAGCGTCACCACAATGCCCGAAATAAGCGGAGTGATGATGCGGCGTGTATATTTTAATACTCGGCTGATGACCATCTCCACACACGAAGCCGCCATGCACGAACCGAATATCAACGGCAGTCCGCCCGTCATGCCGGCTGAAATGATGGGACCGATGAAAGAAAAGCTTGTCCCCTGGATGCACAACAATCCCGTGCCGATGCTGCCGAAACGCCGGCATTGCACAAACGTGGAAATGCCCGAAGCAAACAGTGCCATAGACACCAGATAGCCCGTCGTCTCAGCGTCCAACTTCAGGGCACCGGCTATGATGAGAGGTGGAGTGATGATAGCCACAAATATGGCCAACAAATGTTGCAGGGCGGCAAAGAACGCTTCCTTAAAAGGCGGACGGTCGTTCAGTCCATAAATCAACCCGTTGGCCGACGCTTGCGATTGCTTGTCCTCTTCCATACGGCCTCAACGAATCTTGATTTCACAATTATCCAAGCTGTCGATAATGGCCAGCGACTCTACATGGACACCTTGCGCACGCAGTTCGTCCCCGCCGTGCTGAAAAGCTTTTTCGATGATGAAGCCCATGCCTACCAATTCGGCACCGGCTTGATTCACCAAATCTATAATGCCTTTGGCGGCATTGCCGTTGGCCAGGAAATCATCTATGAACAACACTTTGTCTCCCGGACGTAGAAAATCACGGCTGACGCAAACCTCGTAATTCCGCTGTTTCGTGAAAGAATAGACCGAAGTCACCAACATGTTCTCCATAGTGCTGGGCTTTTTCTTCTTGGCGAAAACCACCGGCAGCTCCAACAAGTAACCTACCATAATGGCGGGCGCAATGCCACTGGCCTCTACGGTGATGACCTTGTTGATGTCGGTCGACGCAAACCTGCGCACAAACTCCACGCCTATGGATTTCATCAAGATAGGATCCATCTGGTGATTGATAAAATTGTCCACTTTCAAAATGCCGCCGGGGAAGCATCGCCCATCGCGCAATATCCTTTCTTTTAAAGCTTTCATATTTATTAGGTTGGATTAGAGGGTGCAAAAGTAAAAACTCTCTATCAATAAAGCAAACCTTTGTCTGTGTAATGATGGGCAGGGATAAATATTTGCCCCTTTATGGTGCCTTTTTTAAGGGATTGATTATCTTTGCCCACATGAAACAAACGAGAAAGACAAACTGATATGAAGAAACTATTCATTACCTCCATTTTAACCTCGTGCCTGCTTGAGGCCCATGCCGATGAAGGCATGTGGATGCTGACCGACCTGAAACAACAAAACGCGGTGGCCATGCAGGAACTGGGGCTGCTCATCCCTGTAGACTCCATCTACAACCCCGAAGGCATCGCGCTGAAAGATGCCGTGGTACACTTTGGCGGTGGATGCACCGGTGAAGTCATTTCGGCCGAGGGCTTGGTGTTGACCAACCACCATTGCGGTTACTCGTCCATCCAACAACACAGTAGCGTGGAACACGATTACCTGACCGATGGCTTTTGGGCGATGAACCGACGCGAAGAGCTTCCTTGCAAGGGATTGACCGTCACTTTCATTGACCGCATCCTGGATGTGACGGACTACGTACAGGCTCAACTTCGGAAAGATCCCGACCCTCAAGGTGTCAATTATTTGTCTCCCAAGTACCTGAAAACTGTAGCCGAGCGTTTTGCCTTGTCCGAGGGCATTGTCTTGACACCCGGATGTTCTTTAGAGTTGAAAGCCTTCTACGGTGGCAACAGATATTATGCTTTTCTGAAGAAGACCTATAGTGATATCCGTCTGGTAGGTGCCCCGCCTTCGAGCATCGGCAAGTTTGGTGCTGACACGGATAATTGGATGTGGCCTCGGCATACGGGCGATTTCTCCCTCTTCCGAATTTATGCCACTCCTGACGGAGAGCCTGCCCCTTACGCGGTTACCAATATGCCCCTGCGCGTGAAGCGTCACCTCAACATCAGCCTGCAAGGGTATAAGGAAGGCGACTTCGCTTTCGTGATGGGTTTTCCCGGACGTAACTGGCGTTATATGACCTCCGATGAAGTGGAAGAACGTATGCAGACGACCAACTTTATGCGCCACCATGTGCGTGGTGCCCGCCAACAAGTGCTGATGGAGCAGATGCTGAAGGATGATGCCGTGCGCATTCATTATGCCAGCAAGTATGCTTCCAGTGCCAACTACTGGAAAAATGCCATTGGCATGAACGAAGGTCTCTTACGTCTCTATGTGCTCGACACCAAACGTGCGCAGCAAGAAGCCTTGTTGCAATACGGACGTGAAAAGGGCGATACCTCTTATCAAGCCGCTTTCGACCGTATCCGTTCCATCGTAGAGAAACGGCGCCCCATCCTCTACCACCAACAAGCCATCCAAGAGGCATTGATTACCGCCTTGGACTTTATGCGCATCCCCAACACCGCTTCCTTGGTAGTCGCCCTTAAGAATAAGGATGAGGAACGTATCCGAACGGCAACCGACAGTCTGCGGCGGGCTGCCGACAAGTATTTTGCTTCTGTGCCCTATCCGGAAGTAGAGAAACGGGTGGGTAAAGAAATGCTGCGCACTTATGTCCGCTACATTCCGCAGGAACAGCGTATCGGCATCTTCAAGGTGATAGACCAACGGTTCAAGGGCGATACCGATGCCTTTATCGACGCTTGCTTTAAATACTCCATTTTTGGCAGCCGCGAAAACTTCGACAAGTTCATACGCAAGCCCAGTCTCCGGAAGATAAACAGCGATTGGATGGTGCTTTTCAAATACTCCATCACTGACGGCCTGTTGCAGACGGCCATCGCCACGATGGATGCCAACCGCTATTACAACACCGCCCATAAGACGTGGGTGAAAGGTATGATGAAGCTTCGCCAAGCCAATGGGAAACCTATCTATCCCGATGCCAACTCCACGCTACGCCTCACTTACGGTAAAGTAGCTTCCTACAGCCCCGCGGATGGCATCGTAAACGAATGTTACACCACTTTGGATGGTGTCATGCAGAAAGAAGACCCGAATAACTGGGAATTTGTGGTGCCCGACAAACTCAAGCAGCTTTGGCGGGACAAGGACTATGGGCGTTATGCCTTGCCCGATGGACGTATGCCGGTATGTTTCATTGTCGACACGGACAACACGGGCGGCAATTCGGGCAGTCCTGTATTCAACGCAAAAGGCGAGCTTATCGGCACGGCCTTCGATCGTAATTACGAAGGATTGACGGGCGACATCGCCTTCCGTCCCTCCTCCCAACGTGCCGCCTGCGTGGACATCCGCTATACCTTATTCATAATAGAAAAGTATGCGGGCGCTTCGCACATCATTGACGAGTTGAATATTGTGGAGTGAGAGAGTAATAAATGGGAATTTAGCGGTCGGAGGCCGCAATTGACAATTAACAATGGACAATTGACAATGATTTGCTAATTGTTAATTGTCAATTATCAATTATCAATTGTCAATTGTGCGCTCCGCGCACATAAATTATCATTCAACTAGATAAATTATGGAAAGATTTGAAGAACTGATTAAAAATAATCCGGGATTAATCCTTGTCGATTTTTATGCCACTTGGTGCGGCCCTTGCAAAACCATACATCCTATATTGGAGAATGTAAAAGCCCGTGTGGGTGATAAAGCCCGTATCCTTAAAATAGACGTTGATCAACAACAAGCTTTAGCCATGCGGTACAACGTGCAGGCCGTTCCTACCTTGATATTGTTTAAGGAAGGTCAAGCCATTTGGAGGCAATCTGGAGTTATGCAACCGGCTCAATTGGCCGCTCTCATTGAACAAAATTATTAGAGTGTCCAGTTTGATATTTCGGTTTTCACTCTGTTTTCATATATATAATGACTCGTTGGCGGAATTAAATTAGGTTCTTCCGGAGAATGCGTAGATAGACGCCCAAAGTCAGATATACTGTCCCGTCCAAGTAAGTGTCTCCATTCATTTCTTTAAATGTAATCGTTCGTCCCATTAAAAGATGCAGTGTTTCCCTTTAAATGTTCCTGTGTTTTTCTAAGCAAGAACCACTGTTTTAGGATACGAAAACCTATGGTTTAGGATGCACAAACCTATGGTTGGTAATCCTAAGACGGACTTGAGATTTCCAAAGAGGGACTTGGGGACGCCAAAGTCCCTCTTTGCGCCTGCGAAAAGCGTTTTTCCTGGCGAAGCCTTCACGCCTTCACGGCCTTGCAACAAGTTGTTTCTGAACAGAATAGTGTGAAAGATGCATCCTTCACGGAAGTTTCACGCAGCTGTGAAATGATAATTTGGCGCACGGAGTACTCAATGATTAATTTTCAATGATGAATGATTAATGAAGGTAATCAACTCCCCTCCTTCCGGAAGGTTGCTCTCCCCCGACAAACGGGGGAGTTCGGAGGGGGTTGGTGCCCAACG
>CALUIQ010000059.1 GCA_944320735.1 uncultured Bacteroides sp.
AGATGCGTGCCTGGTTGCCGGAGTTGGATTGCTTGATGTTGACGTGGGGCTCGGCGTGGGTTTATGAGGCTCGGCAGACGGGACGTATCGTGGGGAATTGCCACAAGTTGCCCGAACGCTGTTTCAATCGGCGCCGCTTGTCGGTGGACGAGATTGTGGAAGATTATACGGATCTGATTACTACCTTGCGGGGCGTTCGCCCTAAGTTGAAAATCCTGTTTACCGTCAGCCCCATCCGCCATATCCGGGACGGACTGCACGATAACCAACTGAGCAAGGCGACGCTGCTATTGGCCATCGACGCCTTGAAAGTGCGTTTCCCTCAATCTGTCTTTTATTTCCCAGCCTACGAAATAGTGTTGGACGAATTACGCGATTATCGTTTTTATGCTTCGGATATGGTGCATCCTTCCGAAGTGGCGGTGGATTATGTGTGGGAACGTTTCTGCGCTTCCTGCCTGACAGAGGAATCGATGCGAGTGATGGACGAATGCGAGAAAATCCGTAAGTCGCTCGAACATAAGCCATTCCGGCCGGAGTCGGAAGAATATAAGTCTTTTTTAGAACAATTTGTGTTAAAAATAAACCGACTTAAAGAAAAATATCCGTACTTAGACTTCGAAAAAGAAATAAAGTTATGTCATATTCGATTGAACAAATAGCTGAAGTGATAGGAGCCCGCCGAATGGGAGAGGCTTCTGCTACGATAAACTGGCTATTAACGGATAGCCGTTCACTGAGTTTTCCGGAAGAAACCTTGTTCTTCGCCCTGCCTACCAAACGTAATACGGGCGCAAACTACATCCCCGAACTGATAGAACGGGGTGTGCGCAATTTTGTGGTGAGTGAGGAAGACTATAAGAATGTAGAGTTAAGAATGAAGAATGAAGAATCTTGTACCGTGTCGACATCGGACGGAAATTCTTCATTCTTCATTCTTCATTCTTCATTAAACTTCTTGGTGGTGGCCAGTCCTTTGAAGGCCTTGCAGAAGTTGGCGGAATTGCATCGCGCCAAGTTTAGCATTCCGGTGGTGGGCATCACGGGAAGCAACGGCAAGACTATCGTGAAGGAATGGTTGCACCAGTTGCTGGGTGACGACCATCGCATCGTGCGTTCGCCCCGTAGTTACAATTCCCAAATAGGTGTGCCCTTATCCGTGTGGCAGATGAGCGAGGACAACGACCTGGCCATCTTCGAAGCGGGCATTTCCGAGCCGGGCGAAATGCGTGCCTTGGAAACTATTGTTAAGCCGACCATCGGCATCCTGACCAACATTGGCGGTGCCCATCAGGAAAATTTCTTTTCCCTACAGGAGAAATGTATGGAGAAGCTGACCTTCTTCAAGAATTGCGATGTCCTTATCTATAACGGCGATGACGAGTTCATCTGCAATTGCGTGTCGAAGTCTTTGTTGTCTTGCCGGGAAATAGCGTGGAGCCGCAAAGACCCCGAACGTCCGCTCTATATCACGAAGGTGGAGAAGAAGGACGATTGCACGGAGATAAGCTACCGCTATCTGGATATGGAAAATCATTACACTTTGCCTTTCATCGACGACGCTTCCATCGAAAACTCGCTTCATTGCCTGGCGGTATGCGTCTACCTGATGTTGCCTCGTCAGAAGATTTCCGAACGGATGGCACGTTTGGAGCCGGTGGCTATGCGTCTGGAGGTGAAGGAAGGCAAGAACGGATGCCTGCTGATAAACGATAGTTACAACAGTGACCTCGGTTCGCTGGACATTGCGCTCGATTTCCAATACCGCCGCTCGTTGGCCACGGGATTGAAGCGTACGCTCATCCTCTCGGACATATTGGAGACGGGGCAGAATGCGACCACGCTCTATCGGCGGGTGGCGCAGTTGGCGGACAGCCGGGGCGTGCAACGAATTATCGGTGTAGGCCCCAACATCTCATCTTGCGCGGATAGCTTTGGTATGGAAAAGGCTTTCTTCCCGGACACCCAAACTTTGCTGAAGACAATCTCTCGCGGAGACCTGCGCTTGTCGAAAGAATTGATATTGATAAAAGGCGCGCGCAAATTCGGCTTTGACGAACTGACCGAGGCTTTGGAAAAGAAAGTGCACGAAACCATCTTGGAGGTCAACTTGGGTGCAATGGTGGCTAACCTGAATTATTACCGCAGCAAACTGAAGCCGGAGACGAAGATGGTGTGTATGGTGAAGGCGTCGGCCTACGGAGCCGGTTCCTACGAAGTGGCCAAGACCTTGCAGGAACACCACGTGGATTACTTGGCCGTGGCCGTGGCCGATGAAGGAGCGGACTTGCGCAAGGCGGGCATTACGGCGGACATCCTCATTATGAATCCGGAGATGACCGCTTTCAAGACGTTGTTCGATTATAAGTTGGAGCCGGAAGTCTATAGCTTCCACTTGCTGGAGGCCCTGATTAAAGAGGCGGAGAAGAGCGGCGTGACCCACTTCCCCATCCACATCAAGCTGGATACGGGGATGCACCGTCTGGGCTTTGCGCCCCAAGATATGCCCGAACTGGTACGGAGGCTGCAAGGGCAGAATGCGGTCATCGTGCGTTCGGTCTTCTCCCATTTGGCGGGTAGTGACGAGGCGCGCTTTGATGCCTTTACCCGTCATCAGATAGAGACCTTCGAGGCTGCCGCCCAAGTGTTGCAGGCAGGCTTCCCTCATAAGATATTGCGCCACATCTGCAACTCGGCAGGCATCGAGCGTTTCCCCGGTGCGCAGTTCGATATGGTGCGTCTGGGCATTGGTCTGTATGGTGTCAGTCCCATAGACAACTCCATCTTGCATAATGTGAATACGCTGAAAACCACCATCCTGCAAATACACGATGTGCCGCAGGAAGAGACGGTAGGTTATAGCCGGAAGGGACATCTGACACGTCCTTCGCGCATCGCTGCCCTGCCCATCGGATATGCCGACGGCTTGAACCGTCGCTTGGGCAACGGTCACGCTTATTGCCTGGTGAACGGACAACACGCCCCTTACGTAGGCAACATCTGTATGGACGTATGTATGATAGACGTGACGGACATTGATTGTAAGGAAGGTGACTCGGTGGAAATCTTTGGCGACCACTTGCCTGTCACGGTTTTGTCCGATGTGTTGGAGACGATTCCTTACGAGGTGTTGACCAGCGTGTCCGCACGGGTTAAGCGGGTTTATTTTCAGGATTGATTGGGAAAACAGGGAAAATGGTAGGGAAAGTTTGCCTCAAAAGCCCTATCTTTGCAGCGTGTTTTAGCTGTGTGTTCAATAGACCACAGATGACACAGATTAGACAAGATGACCACAGATTTTTATTATTTCTGTGGGCGAGGCCCTTTAAAATCTGTGTAAATCTGTCTTATCTGTGTCATCTGTGGTCTATTGAACACACAGCACAGTCCCATTGGCCATTGGCATATTAGCATATTAGCACATTAAATAAAAAGTTTATGACTGAATTATTATTATTGAGTTTTCTGCCCAGCGGCTCCGAGTGGATTTTCATTGTTGTCATTGTTCTTTTATTGTTTGGCGGAAAGAAGATTCCCGAACTGATGAAAGGACTTGGTAAAGGTGTGAAGAGCTTCAAGGAAGGCGTGAACGAAGCGAAGGACGAAATAAACAAGGCGAAAGAAGACTTGGACGACGCGGATAAGGCGAAGAAGTGACGAACTATGTCTGCGGAGAAAGAGTTGACATTTTGGGACCATCTGGACGAACTGCGCAAAGTCATCATCCGGATATTGGCGGTATGGTTTGTCCTGGCGGTGGGCTATTTCGTGGCGATGCCTTGGCTTTTCGACCGGGTGATATTGGCACCTTGTACGGACGATTTCATCTTCTACGATTTTCTGCGTTCCATCGCTGAAAGGCTCGACCTGCACGATGAGTTTTTCACGCAGGAGTTTCATATCAAGTTGGTCAACATCAACCTGGCAGCCCCTTTCCTGATACATATGTCTACTGATTTCTGGATGTCCGTGGTGACGGCTCTGCCTTATTTGTTTTATGAAGTCTGGCGTTTCATCAGCCCGGCGCTCTACCCCGACGAGATGCGCGGCGTGCGTAAGGCTATGGCGATAGGGACGGTGATGTTCTTTGTCGGGGTTCTATTGAGCTATTTTATGGTGTATCCGTTAACGCTTCGTTTCCTTTCCACCTACCAGCTTAGCGGACTGATAGAAAATCAAATCTCCCTCAATTCCTACATTGACAACTTTATGATGCTGAACCTCTGCATGGGAGCGGCGTTCGAGTTGCCTTTGCTTGCCTGGCTGTTGTCTTTGTTAGGCTTGGTAGACAAGGCTTTCTTGCGGAAATACCGTCGGCACGCCGTTGTCGTCATTGTTATTTTGGCCGCCATCATCACCCCAACGGGCGATCCCTTTACGTTGTCGGTAGTAGCCATACCGCTCTATCTGCTTTATGAGCTGAGCATCTTGATGATAAAGGACAAAGACACGAAGGCGGATGAGGGTGTGTCGTAATTGGAAAATAAAACACAGAGACACAAAGACACAGAGAAAAATATATCTGTAAATCAATGAAATAAAATCTCTGTGTCTCTGTATCTCCGTGTTCTAAATCACTTTGATGCACTCGCTTTTTTATTCTGATTGTACAAAATCCTTAATGACAGCAATGAAACGTTCGCCGTAGGTGTCGCGCTTATGCTGTCCTATGCCGAAAATCTCACCGAAAGCCTGGAGGGTGGTTGGTTGTTCGGTGGCCAGCATGTGAAGTGATTTGTCGGACATCACGATGTACGCGGGCCAGTGGTTCGCTTCCGCTATTTGTTTTCGCAATTCGCGCAAACGCTCAAACAGCACTTTGTTTTCAGTCTTGGGGATACCGGCATCTTCCTCAATCAAGTTAAACTGTCGTTCTTTATGATTCCTAACCCGCAAATCTTCCCGTTCGATGATGGCCAACTCCGCCCGTTTGCGGCCATATAGAACTTCTTTCCCCAATGGCGTTACTTTCAGATGACGGTCTTCGTTGTAAGCTATTTCTAAGAATCCCATTTGCAACATCTGCAACAGGTAGTCTTGCCAATCGCGGAAGGGCACGTCACGTCCGGCTCCGAAAGTTTTCAGCAGTTGGTACCCTTTGGCGGTAACTTCGCTGGAGTACGTTCCGTGCAGGATTTCGGCGGTTAAGGTAAATCCGATTTGTTCCTTGGTTCGCATAATGGCGGATAATGCTTTTTGCACATGTTCTGTGCCGTCAAAATGTTTGGGCGGTGAGATGCACACATCGCAATTACCGCAATTACGGTCTGTTGTTTCATTAAAGTAGTTCAATAAGATGCGCCTGCGGCAAACTTGCGCCTCTGCATATTCCTGCATCCGTTTCAACTTTTCCAGATTGATTTCTTTCTGTCCACTGTCGTCAACGAATCTGCGGAGGGTTATCAAATCTTGTACATTGTAAAAAAGCAATGTTTCAGTGGGCAGTCCGTCACGTCCGCCGCGGCCTATTTCCTGGTAGAAGCTCTCAATGCTTTGGGGCAGGTTGTAGTGGATGACAAAACGCACATTGCTTTTGTCGATTCCCATACCGAACGCTATGGTCGCTACTACGACATGGATGCGGTCATTGACAAAATCTTCTTGCACCTTGTTGCGCTCTTCTATGGATAGCCCGGCGTGATAAATGCCGACCGACACACCATTCGCGCGCAACTTTTCTGCAAGTTTCTCTGTCGTTTTGCGAGCCAGGCAATAAATGATCCCGCTTTCGTGCAAATGTCGTCGGATGACATGCATAATGGTGCGTATTTTGTCTTTGGCTGCATATCCGCGCTTTACGTCCAAGCTAAGGTTAGGACGGTCGAAAGAACCTATAAAGAGTTGGGGATTATGTAGTTGTAGCCGCTCTACAATGTCCGCTTTGGTGATTTTGTCGGCGGTTGCGGTCAAGGCTATAATCGGAACGGTCGGAAACTTTTCGTGTAAGATTCCTAACTGGGTATATTCAGGACGGAAATCGTGCCCCCATTGCGATATGCAATGCGCTTCATCAATGGCGAACAGAGATATTTCTAAATCTTGCACCATCCAAGTGATTTCGGTCATAAGCCGCTCCGGAGATATGTATAGGAGTTTCACTTCGCCTCGCTGGCACCTTTCCCGTATGATCCTATTCGTAAACTCGTCATTACCGCTGTTGATAGTCTCGGCTTGGATGCCGTTGGCGCGCAGAGCTTCCACTTGGTCTTTCATCAAAGAAATGAGCGGTGACACCACAATTGCTGTGCCGTCGAGCATCAAAGCCGGTATCTGAAAGCAAATGGATTTTCCTCCGCCGGTAGGCATCAGTACAAGCGCGTCTTTTCCCTGTAAGACGTGGCGGATGATTTCCTCCTGCATCGGGCGGAATCTGTCATACCCATAATATGATTTTAATATTTGTTGAGGCGTGTTCATTTATTTTTGCGGCAAAAATAGGAATAAAATGCCGCATAGCCTAATGATGACGTAGATTTTCGTGAATATTCCCATTTATAAATTAACGTTCCTCCTTGTTCTAATCATTTGTTCTGTTGTACAACTGAGAAAAAACATTTATCTTTGTATGGCATCAACAGAAATCAGACCGTGATATGAAACCACTCGAACGAAGAAAATACCCTTACGGCATCCAAGTATTCTCGACCATCCGCCGAGAGAACTATCTCTATGTTGACAAGACTGAATACGTCTACCGTATGACGCACTCCGACAACAAGTATATGTTCCTGAACCGTCCGCGCCGCTTTGGCAAGTCGTTGCTGACCGATACTTTACAGTGCTATTTCGAGGGACGGAAAGAACTCTTCACGGGACTTGCCATCGAAAAGCTGGAGACGGAATGGACGCCTTATCCCGTGCTGCACTTCGATATGAGTTTGGGGAAACATATGGACAAGGATGCCTTGACCCGGTATCTTCATCATCTTCTTCAAAAGAATGAAGAAAGTTTGGGAATCGTTCCGCAAAATACGATAGATGCCAATATCCGGCTCACGGACTTGATAACCAATGCGTATGCGAAGTACGACCGTGAGGTCGTCGTGCTGATTGACGAATACGATGCACCTTTGTTGGACGTAATGCACGAGGAAGAGGATTTGCCCCAGCTTCGTAACGTAATGCGCAATTTCTACAGCCCGCTCAAAGCCTGTGGAAAATGCTTGCGTTATGTTTTCCTGACGGGTATCACCAAGTTCTCGCAACTGAGCATCTTCAGCGAACTGAACAACATCGAAAACATCAGTATGGACGCCAACTATGCCGCCATTTGTGGCATCACGGAAGAAGAGATGCGGACGCAAATGGATACCGACATCGCATTGTTAGCTGACAGGCTGGGGGTTACCAAGGAAAATGCCTTGCAACAATTGAAAGCTTATTATGACGGTTATCATTTCGCTTGGCCGTCGCCCGATGTGTATAATCCGTTCAGCCTGATGGCTGCACTTAGCAAGGGGAAAGTCGAATCGTTCTGGTTCGGGAGCGGCACGCCTACCTACTTGATTGAGATGCTGAACAAGTTTCAAGTCATTCCCCAAGAAATAAGCGGACGGAAATGTGAGGCGGCTGACTTCGATGCTCCTACCGAACGGATGACTGACATCACACCGCTGTTCTACCAAAGTGGCTACTTGACCATCAAGCATTATTCGGCTTTCTCCGGCTTATATCAATTAGACATTCCGAACAAGGAAGTACGCATCGGACTGATGAAAAGCCTGTTAGTCAACTACGTGCAACGCCCTGCCCAACTGAACACGTTAGTGGGAGAAATGGCGGAATGCATCCACTTTGATGATATGGACGGAGCTTTGAGGCTGATGCAGACCGTACTGTCTACCGTACCCTATTGCGAGAACACCCGTTACGAAGGGCACTACCAACAGATGCTTTACCTCATCTTTACGCTCTTGGGAAACTATGTGGACGTGGAAGTGCGGACTCCGCAAGGCCGGGTAGACGTAGTGATGCGCACGCACTCCACTTTATATATCATAGAGTTGAAACTCGATAAGACTGCCGAAGAGGCCGTTCGTCAAATCGATTTGAAGCAATACCCCGAACGCTTTGCCCTCTGCGGGCTTCCCATTGTAAAGGTAGGCATCAACTTCGACAGCGAGAAGCATACGCTGACGGACTGGGAAATCAAGAAAGGGGAATGATTCATCGCAATAAAATAGCGAAATGATAGGCATATATGTTTATATTTGTGATTTTCATCCAACTTATTTCCGTAATGATTGTAGGAAGTGCTTCCTGCGGGTATTGGGGAATGTTAGAAACCTAAGGGGTGAATGTTTCTAACCTTCGCCCTTTATGTTAGAAACATAGGCTCCTTAGGTTAGTAGGAAGAAGATTCGCTTTGCAAGTTGATGGAATTATCTGTTTATTTTGTTGAATTAGGATTTCCATATCAATTAGAAAATGTATCTTTGCCGTTGTGTTTTTTAGATTCTGACATCTATGAAAAATAAATTGCTACAGGAAGCGGCGCGCCAGTTTGCCGACGAATGGAAAGACCGTGGTTACGAAAAAGGGGAAAGCCAGGTGTTTTGGCTTTCTTTGTTGCGTAACGTACTCGGCGTGAAACAGCCTGAGAAAATCATCCGTTTCGAGGAACAAGTTCATTTGGACCATACCAGTTTTATTGACGGGTATATCGAATCAACCCACGTATTGATTGAACAAAAAGGTCTTAACAAGGATTTGCGGCAACCTATCCGTCAGAGTGATGGCAAGATGCTGACCCCTTTCCAACAAGCCAAACGTTATTCCGCCGAGCTTTCTTATTCAAGTCGTCCGCGTTGGGTGGTCACTTGCAATTTCCGTTCGTTTTTAGTGTACGATATGGAGAAGCCTGCCAATGAGCCCGAAGAAATCCTTTTGGAAAATCTGCCGGAAGAATATTATCGCCTTCGCTTCTTGGTGGATGCGGTGGATGACCATGTTAAATTGGAGAAGGAGGTTTCGTTGCAGGCGGGTGAGATTGTGGGGCGGCTTTATGATGCACTGTTGAAACAATACATCCATCCCGATGCGCCGGGCAGCCTCCGTAGTCTCAACGTGCTGTGCGTGCGGTTGGTATTCTGCCTCTATGCCGAAGATGCGGGCGTGTTCGGTCGTCATGCTATGTTTCATGATTACCTTGCGCAGTTTCCTCCCGAACGGATGCGGGAAGCGTTGATTAGCCTGTTCCGTGTGCTCGATACGCCTTACGGACAACGCGACCCGTACTTGGAGGATGACTTGGCTGCTTTCCCTTACGTCAATGCCGGGCTGTTTGCCGACGGCGACATCGAGATACCCCGGTTCAATGCGGAAATCTCTGAACTGCTGCTGAAGCATGCCAGCGATGATTTCGATTGGAGCAACATTTCACCCACCATCTTCGGCGCTTTGTTCGAGAGTACCATCAATCCCGTGACCCGTAGAGACGGAGGTATGCACTACACCTTTGGTATGGTTCGGATGAGTTTATCAACAACCGTCCCCGTTATTGTCTGTGGCTGGGTGACTGCACGCCGGTTGAACTACGTCGGATGTCTCAATGTTTGAAGCGCGTAGAGGCTGTTCGGGCGTTTCGTTTGAAAAGTACAAGAATAGCGACTATTAATTCGGCGGACAAGCCGACCCGTTTTCAAACAGAAAATATGCCGACAAGCAATTATTTAGTCATTCCAGAAGTATCTTCGGAAAAGCGACAATATGTTCCCATTGGCTTTATGTCTCCTAATGTTCTTTGTAGTAATTTGGTCCGTCTTATTCCCAATGCCACTCTTTATCACTTCGGCATACTGACCAGCAGCGTACACATGGCTTGGATGCGAATGGTTTGTGGAAGATTGGAAACACGTTACCGTTATTCTAAAGATATTGTCTACAACAACTTCCCTTGGCCTACACCGACACCCGCCCAACAACAAAAGATAGAACATACGGCACAAGCCATACTTGATGCACGTGCTCTTTATCCGGACAGTTCGTTGGCCGACCTTTATAATGAGACCACGATGCCGCCAGAGTTGCGTCAAGCCCATCGGGATAACGACCGTGCTGTCTTGAAAGCCTACGGATTTGCATCTACTTTGGCGGAGGCGGAAATCGTGACAAAACTATTCGTCTTATACGAAGCGTTGGCGAAACAGGTATAACCGGTGTCGGAGGCTGCCATAACAGGCTTTTCAACTACCTATAGGTAATCGGGCAACTACTTATAGGTAATCGGGCAACTACTTATAGGTAGTTGAGGAACTACCTATAGGTAATTGACAAACTACCTATAAGTAGTTTTTTGTCCTGCAACGGCATCGTAGGGAAACAGTCAGTTTCCAATGAATAGACTTCGTTTATAATTTGATACATCCTATCTTTTAATCTCCCTCTGCATTTCATTTAATGTTCCGCTCCTTCCCTTTAAATGAGAAGGCTGTTCCCTTTAAATGAA
>CALUIQ010000060.1 GCA_944320735.1 uncultured Bacteroides sp.
TAATCCGCACCAAGGCTGATGTTTGGGGAGACATCTCCGAAAAAAGCGGCATCGGCTTAGGCTTCGATATGGACAACTATTTCTATGACAAACTAGAATACGCGACCCATTCGGGTCTAAAGAACTATACCGAGATTGTATTGTCCCCTCACTACCTGTTTCACAACAACGGTTGGGAAGTCCGTTTGGGGCTACACTTAGACGTACTGTTAGGCAATGTCCGCAACAATGATTTTCTGGTTGACCGCGTCTTCCTCTCGCCCGACGTGAAAGCCCAATACACCTTTGCAGACAGCTACCAAGTGTACGCCCAAGTCACCGGAGAGAAGCAAGCGAATGACTTCCGCCGTTTGGAGCTAACGAACCCGTATGCGAATGTTCCTTATTTCAGCACTTCCACCTACGAATTCTTCAACGCGGCGTTAGGATTCAAGGCAAGTCCGTTGACGGGATTATGGCTGCATCTGTACGGAGGTTTTCAAAGTCTGATTGATGATTTGTATGCAGGTCCTTCTCATTCCAGCCAATGGGGCATCAGATACAACCAGGAAGATATCTACAACTCTTATGCCGGACTCGACCTGACTTATTCCTACCGGGACATTGTCACCTTCTCCGGCAAGGGAATCTTCCACCAATGGGAAGACGAGGCCAGCCGGGCTCACCTGTATCTGAAGCCGGCCTTTGAACTTTACTTAAATCTGGATGTACGCCCTATGGAAGCGTTGACCATCAACCTGGGCCACGAGTTCATTTCCCGTGAAGGAGAAAATCCCGGGAAAGCGAAATCGGTGAACAACCTCTATGCGGGTGCCACCTACGAGCCGTTCGATGGCATCTCCATCTATGCGCAAGCCGAGAATCTGCTGAACAAGCATTACCTGGTGTACTACGGTTGCCCGGCTCAAAGTATCCGTTTCTTAGGAGGTGTAAGTTTCCGTTTTTAGATTTTTTTCTTATATAATAAGGTAGGAACGTAGTTTTTTTCCTACTTTTGCGGGCAAATCAACGGGATATGCCCGCTACAAAGTCAGAAATATGCAGAAAAACTTAGTTATCGTCGAGTCACCGGCAAAGGCAAAGACCATCGGGAAGTTTCTGGGCAAGGATTACGAAGTCATGTCCAGCTATGGTCACATACGCGATTTACGCAAAAAGAACTTCAGTATAGACATCGAGAACCATTTCACGCCGCAATACGAAATACCGGCGGACAAGAAGAAACTGGTCGCCGAACTGAAGGAGGAAGCCGCCAAAGCCGAAACCGTGTGGCTGGCATCCGATGAGGACCGCGAGGGAGAGGCCATCGCTTGGCACCTGTATGAGGTGTTGGGACTGAAGCCCGAACACACGCGGCGCATCGTATTCCATGAAATCACCAAGAACGCCATCTTGAACGCCATCGAGCATCCGCGTCAGATAGACTTGAACTTAGTGGATGCCCAACAGGCACGCCGCATATTGGACCGCATCGTAGGTTTCGAGTTGTCGCCCGTGTTGTGGCGCAAGGTAAAGCCCGCCCTCTCGGCAGGCCGTGTACAATCCGTAGCCGTCCGCTTGATAGCCGAACGTGAGCGTGAGATTCAGGCTTTCCATAGCGAAGCCGCCTATCGCGTGACCGCCATCTTCCCCGTGCCCGACGCGAACGGTAAAATCGTAGAGATGAAGGCCGAACTGGAGCAACGCTTCAAGACCAAAGAAGAAGCACGCAAGTTCCTCGAACGTTGTGAAGACGCCAAGTTCACCATCCGCGACATTTCCACCCGTCCGCTCAAGAAAAGCCCGGCGGCGCCTTTCACCACGTCTACACTCCAACAAGAGGCTGCCCGCAAATTGGGCTTCTCCGTGGCGCAGACGATGATGATTGCACAGAACCTGTACGAATCGGGACACATCACCTACATGCGTACCGACTCTGTGAACCTCTCCGAACTGGCTATTGCCGCTTCCCGCGAGACCATCACCGCCAAGATGGGCGAACGTTACCTGCACTCACGCCACTTCACTACCAAGACCAAAGGCGCACAGGAGGCACACGAAGCCATCCGTCCCACCTATATGGATCATATAAAGATAGAAGGCAGTGCCCAAGAGAAACGCCTGTATGACTTGATATGGAAACGCACCATTGCCTCACAGATGGCGGATGCCGAACTGGAGAAAACCACTGTCACCATCAGCCTCAGCAATGCGCCCGAAGAATTCACAGCCGTAGGCGAAGTGGTGAAGTTCGATGGTTTCCTGCGGGTCTATCGCGAGTCACGTGATGACGAAGCCGAATCGGATGACGAAGCCGGATTGCTACCTCCGCTGTCCAAAGGGCAGATGCTGGATTATGCACAGATTATGGCAACCGAACGTTTCACCCAGCAACCGCCCCGCTACACGGAAGCCAGCCTGGTACGCAAGTTGGAGGAACTGGGCATCGGCCGTCCTTCGACCTATGCGCCTACCATCTCCACCATCCAACAACGTGAGTATGTGGTGAAAGGCGAAAAGCCCGGCAAGGAACGCACATACGACGTACTGACTTTAGAAAAAGGAAAGGACATCACAGACGAAACCCGCACGGAACTGACCGGAGCCGAGAAATCCAAACTGATTCCTACGGACATCGGTATGGTGGTGAACGACTTCCTGACGCAATACTTCCCCGACATCCTGGACTACAACTTCACGGCCACCGTGGAAAAGCAGTTTGACGAAATAGCCGAGGGAGAAGAGAAATGGACCGATGTATTGGACCGTTTCTACAAGAAATTCCACCCGTCCGTGGAAAGTTCGCTTGCCGTCAAGAGTGAACACCGAGCAGGTGAACGTATGTTGGGCGACGACCCCGTCAGTGGCAAACCGGTATCGGTAAAAATCGGACGCTTCGGCCCTATGGTACAGATAGGCAGTGCGGACGACAAAGACAAACCTCGTTTCGCCCGTCTGGAGAAAGGTATGTCCATCGAGACCATCACCTTGGATGAAGCGCTGCAACTCTTCAAACTGCCCCGTACCTTAGGCGAACACGAAGGAGCGGAAGTCAAGGTAAACAACGGTCGTTTCGGACCCTACGTGCAATGCAACGGCGTATTCGCCTCCCTGCCCGCTGGCACCGACCCGATGACCATCACCTTGGACGAAGCGGCAGAACTCATAGAAAGCAAACGCCAGGCCGAAGCCCAACGTCACATCAAGAAGTTCGATGAAGAGCCCGACCTGGAAATCATGAATGGCCGCTATGGTCCCTACATCGCTTACAAAGGCAGCAACTACAAGATACCCGAAGGCATCACACCCGAAGACCTTAATGTGGAAGCCTGCCTCAAGCTGATAGCCCTACAGAATGACCCCGACCGTCCGAAACGCAAAGGACGGACTGCACGGAAGAAAGCGTAAAAGGCCAAATGAATGATGAATGAAGAATTAGGCTGCACTGTCTGTGCGCGTTATCATGTCACATGTAAATTCTTCATTCATCATTCTTCATTCTTCATTCATCATTCTTCATTTTTAATTCTTCATTTAATTCATTGGGCAGATTTCACCCAGTACCCGTTCCCATACCGTGTATGCACCCTGCGCCCCACCTGCGCCAGCAGGCGGCTGAACGCCGTACACGTGCAGTCCCGCAACGCCGCGGGATTCTTCCGCCTCAGCGTGGCGTAGATGTCCGCAGCAGACATCAGCCTTGCGCCTTCCTCGCCCGCCTCGGCAAAGCGGAAACAGGAACTGATTAACTCTTCGGCGGGGGTGACGCGGTAGAATGCCTTGTTCGATTCCTGGATGGCCGCCTCCTCTTCCTTGCTGAACCAGGAACGCTCTCCCTGCTCCAACTCGTGTTTCAACTGGGCGTAAAGCTGCTCATATTCAATGGGCGTGGTGCAGTCTATCGGCTTCGTCACCTCCACGCAGATGAAACGGCGGCTTCCCGTCAGGTCGGTCAGCAGGTCCGTGCGGTTGCTCGTGCCGATGAAGGAGGCGATTCTCGGCAAAGGCTCGGCGTTGCGCTTGTAGGCACGGCGGACGCGCAGGCTCTCCATCTGCATCAGGTTCTTCAACTGGGGCATACGGCTGGCGGGCAGGCGGTCGAACTCGTCCAGGTTGATTAAGCCGTAGGAGGCGAGCTTGTTCTCCGCGCCTGAGGCGTTGGTCAGGTCGAAACTCTCCGTGAAGTAGTCCTGTAGGGGCTTGGGGAGCAGCATCCGGCAGAAGGTGGACTTGCCCAAGCCTTGTTTCGTGCTGATAAGAATCGGAGCTACGCTGTTGGGGCGTTGGTTTTCCGCGCCGCAGTTCATCCACTGGGCGGTGTTGCCCAGCATCCAGCGGTGGAAACCGTTTACCCACAAGGGCTTGTCGGAGACGCGTCGGGCAAGTTCGGTCACGCGATCCTTGCCGTCCCACTTCGGCAGGTGGTCAAAGTACAAGGCGAACGGATGGTAGGCGGACACGTTCTCCGACTCGATGTAACGCTTCACGTCCCTGTCCCAGCACTCGATGCCTTCACCAATGGCGCTGATGGCGATGCCGTTCAGCGTGCGGGTGTCCACGGGCGTATAAATCAGGTGGTGTCCGTCGTCCACGGCGTCGGGATTCAGCCTGGCGCATTCCGTCCGGTCGGTCAGCCTGTTGTAGCGGAAGGCGTAGTTCAGCTTCAGGTAGCGCACCAGGCTTTGCATCATCCGTTGCTGCCTCGACGGCTTTGCCTCGTCTGGACGGGCTTTTTCTTTCGCGGAGTCCTTGTCTTTACGGGACATAGGTATTACCTTCACACGCGGGTCAACCACCCCGTCCGGCTTCTCCTCCGTCCACTGGATGACCTCGCCGCGGGCGTTCAGGCTGAACATCAGGGGCTCCTGGTCCTTGTTGTGTCCGGGGTTCCACGTCATGCGCACGCTGAACTCGCCCTTGTCCAAGGTGACGAAGGCTTCGCCGTCCGGCATGTGGGCGCAAGCCTGTTGCAGGCTCAGCAGGAGTTGGTAGTAAGAGGGTTGGGCTTGTGCGGGCTTTTCGTTTTGGGTTGGGGCGCCCGCTCCCCAAAAGTAATTTCTCAGGTTTGCAAGTAGGTTCATTGCGTTTCAAGTTTGGTTGACTGACTGAAGATGTGCCCGGCAGGAATGCCGCATCCCCTTGCGTTCGTTCACTCTGCGAAGATACGAAATTTTTCACCCGAAAGCAAGTTTTGGGGGAGGAATAACGGACGGTTTCACATACTTTCGGATTCAGGCGTAGGTTTGCACTTTGTGCTTTGTGAAGTTTCACAGCATTCCGCTAAGAATCAACGGGTTATTGTGAAGGATGGGCATGGGGGAGATAAATGGGAATTTAGCTCATTTACGATTTTGTTAAATGGGAATTTAACTGTGTGTTTACGATGGAACGCAGATGACGCAGATGGGGCGGATGAACGCAGATTTAAAAAAGGGGCTTCGCCTGTCACCCCGGGTGTAGTCGAGGGGTCTCACATAAGGCTCAACTCAGCGTTACGTGAGATGTCTCGACAAACTCGACATGACAGATACCCCAAAATTAATCTGCGTAAATCTGCGCTCGTCTGCGTCGTCTGCGTCGTCTGCGTTCCCTGAGACAAATCGGAGATGTGAAACATCCGTGAAGGATGTATCTTTCACAAGATTACGCTTATAATCAGCAAGTTGAAGCACTTTGAAGGCGTGAAGGCAAATCCGGGAAGACACATGCTGACGGTGAAAACATGGTCCCTTTCACGTCCCAAGAGGGACTTTAGGATTGCAAAGTCCGTCTTTACAAACATAAAGTCCCTCTTTAGTCAAACCACAGGTTCGTGTTCCCCAAAACAGTGCTTCATGTTTGACAAAACACAGAGACGTTTAATGGGAAGCACCGCCACCTTTAATGGGAAGCGTCGTAACATTTAATGGGACAAGGTATAACATTAAATGGGACGGTTTCAAATATATGGCTTACTATCGCAAAGTGCAGAAGAAAATCAACGGCAAATGGCACCCGCAAAGCATCACCATCGGGAAAGCCGTTACGACAAACAAACCGCACCGAGGTGATAAACCACCGCATCTGCACGGCGGGCATCAGGCGAAAGATAACGCCAGGCCAAGTGAGGGCAATCCGCATCGTGCTTTCGGGTACGCACGAAGACATGATGAGAGTGCAGGACGATGGCAGGCTTGGCGAATGGTGCGATGACACCCTGCAATGGCTGTACCGCACATTCGGCAGGGAGAACACCGTTTCGGCAGTGCTGCACATGGACGAGCACACGCCGCACATCCACGCCACGGTCGTGCCGATTGTGACGGGCGAGCTTGAAGCCAACGTGAGGCAGTTGCAGACCGAGCAGCAACAGGCGGAACGGCAACTTGACGAAGTGCGGAAGGGAATGTACTCTAAAATCTACTTCCAAAGCTAATAAAAACATTAGAAGATAGGGAATTATCGGTAAAGTTCCCTACTTTTGAGGCGAACTCTCTCCGTACATATTAGAATAAAATAGAAGCGTTACACCATCAATATGCTATAAACATCCTTAATCTCACCTGTATTAATTAAAAAGTGCATACCGCTTCGCGTTTCTGCCAAACGGATGCCATAAGCCTTTAGGATACATCTTTATTGTTAATGTGTATAATCAAGCAGACGGATGTTATCTCCCAGGTCGTTTTCTACGATAGTTCTCATTTTCTTGGCGAATGGGCAGGGATAACCTATGGGCGTTCCTTTTTGGATGCACGAGGCGAAAACAATCGTGTCGGCTCCCCGTTTCACCAGTTCTCTTGCCCGCAGCACGGCTTTTTTGCCCGGACATCCGCCGCAGTTCGTGAATCCTACAATCTCTATATTTTCTTCTATACCGGCAAATATACCCGTTTTATTGTGCACGGCATTGAAGTCGCCCGTTCCCGGACAGAAGTCTTCGGTCTGCATACATCTGATAATTCCAAGTTTCATAATTTTCAATAGTTGATGTCAATATACAAAAGTAAGAAAATTCGGCTGAACAGAATAACTAATAGCTCTTGTATTCTCATTCATTCTCACAAAATCAGCCGGGCAAGTAGCGGTATGCTGGCGATGGAAAGCACGGTGGAAAGGCAGATTCCCAAGGTCATCAAAGTGCCATCCTTGTCCGCTTTATAACAGAACATGGTGCCGTAGGTTGAGACAGGCATGGCCATCAGCACCGTATTGATTTGGTTTACGGACTTGTCGAAATGCAATGCGGCTGCCAATGAGTATATCAGCAGGGGAAGAAGGAGCAGGCGCAGAAATGAAACGGCATACAACGACTTGTGTGTCCAAATGCCACGGAACGGCACTTCGGCCAGCGATGACCCGATGACGAGCAGTGCTACGGGAACGGTGATGTCACCAACCAACTGCAACGGGCGAAAGATGAGAACGGGTACATCGGTCATGTCCGTGCAGACCATGACAATGGCAAGCAAGGATGCTGCCATCATGGGCGACAAC
>CALUIQ010000061.1 GCA_944320735.1 uncultured Bacteroides sp.
TCAGGAATCTCATAATCACTCAATTTGAGATTGAGTTCTTCGGCTGCTTTTATAATGAATTCTTCTGCCGCAGGCGCTATCAAGATAATATAATGGTGTTTGTCCCGATGTTTATAGATGTCCAATATTTCATCAGAGGCAATCAGTGAAAACTCTTGCAGATAAGATATGCGCCTTTTGTCTTTGTCCATAATTCCTACCGCAAAGCTATCTGCAAATTTTTCTTTCATTTTCTTTGCGACGGCGGGACACCCTTTTTGGTGGTTGTAATTACAACCGCGGGCAGGAGGAACCAAAGTCTCTATGAGGTTGGTGTCTATATAGCACTCTGGCAAAATATAATTGTCATTCATTCGGCTTATTGAAAAATAAATCGGTGTTGAAAAACAAGTCAATGCCATCGTTATAGACTTCTTCTATCTCTTTGTCTGAAAGGCGGCGTATGATTGTCCGCCCATCCTTGATATCAACCAAGTAAATAGCCAAATCTTTGTCCTTTCGTTCCAAAAAGTCGTTTATCACATAAGGACTATGGGTCGTGATGAAATACTGATTATTTTCGTCTTCCAAAATATTGCTTGTTATCTTGGAGATGAAAGGGGGATAGGCGTGAGCTTCTATCTCCTCAAGCAAAATAACGGAACTAACATTGCTATAAATGGCAGTTTTATAAAATATCAAACGTTGTAAAGTGTCTGATATGGAGAAAAACGGAATGGAAAATACCGTATTCTCGTTTAGTTTTTTCTGAAATTTGATTTCTTGGGTTGATGTGTCAAACAACAGTTGTAGATTGTAATCTGCCGCCATACGACTTATCTCATTGGTCAATCGTGGAGAGTTCTGAATCACTTGTTTTAGGTTTTCCCCGCCAATCGGTAATAGAAAGGGTATATCGATATTGGCCAACTTGTTCAGTTTGCGGAACGTGTATTTCTTGAAGAGGGGATAGGTTTCTTCTATCCCTTTCTTGGCTACTATTTTTTCACCCGTTATTACCAAGCTGTCGTGCGTTTTTTCATCTTGTGCACACCATTTGAATTTGGCGCTTCCGGTGTGCTCTAAGGAAACCTGTTGATTTCCCGCATATACAGTGATAGGTTGAGAAACGTTTCCGTTATAGAATAATTCACTGATGCCGTGTTGAAAACGGAGCAATTCATTGAGTTCTCGTTTTTCCATCAGCAGGTAAGGAACTGAAAACAAGGAGAGGGCTTCTAAGATATTGCTTTTTCCTACATTGGGTCGTCCAAGCAACAAGTTATAGGTACGACATGCTTTCAAAGTCATATCCTTTAATGACTTGAAATTCTCTATGCGTATGTTTTCAATGATTCTGCCCATAGGTCTTCAAACGTTTCTTATTCTTGATTTGCAAAGACAAAGGTAACAATGTTTTTGTAAATCTGATAACATAGAGCGGATTTATTTCTCAATCTACGATTAAATCATCAACCCGCTTCACAATCTCCTCAAACCGCGCTTCCAATGCCGCTACGCGAGGCTCGCTGAACGGCTCGGAAGGGAGGGCTTGCAGGGTGTTCATGTCCGAGATGTGGTGGATGGTGGAGCAGACCAACAGCCGCTTGGCACGTTCGTCCCGTTCTTCTGCCAGTCGCAGGAAAAGGCTGCCGTGGTCGGCAGGATAGATTTTTTGGTAGAAGTCATCAATGTGCTGGCGCAGGGCGGCGCGGCGTATTCCGTCTTCCCGGAGTTGCTCTATCTTGGCTTCCGTATCGGCATTGGTGAAGACGCTTTCCATCGCTTTGTCGTAGGCGTAGATGTGGAGGGTGAGTTGCAGGTCGATGTTACTTTGCAGCACGGCATCGCCTCCCATGCCCACAGTCTCCATATATTGTACCAAAGCACGTTGCCAGGCAAAATGGTCGCACGCGCACTCTTCCAATATCCATTCCTGTTCGGGGCGCAGGTAACGGGCGAAGTCGTAAATGTCATCCACGTGTTGCTTGAAGGTGGAGTACACACCTTCCAGCATGGCTTGCTGAAGTTCCTCGGGCAGTCCGTCGGGGACGAAGGTACGCAGATAGTTCTTCATCCGCTCAGGAAGATTGGCGGTTGGGATGTCCGAATCCTCTTCCACCTTGGTCCTCGCTTCGGCAATGAACTCACTGCGTGTCTGGGTGTCCCGGTAAAAGACGGCGTGAGCGGCTTCGTGGAGCAAGAAGAACAAGGTTTGGATTTCCACCGATTGCCTGACGGACTGGATGTCGCAGTGCCGGAGTTGCCGCTCGAACGAATTTAGTTTGCGTTCGAATTGGCGCAGCGTTTCTTCGGCCAACGTGTAGGCATCGTTGTCCAAATAGAGGTTGTAGAGCCGGAAGAGAGTCACGCACTCGCTGTCGGCGTCTTCTTGTTGGATCGTCATATTGTAGAGCGTGAGGAAAGAGGGCAACTTGGAGTTGAACCGGATTTCACAACCTTCTACATCGACATGGGGCAATACGCTTCCTGGTCGGGCTTGCGATAGTCTCAAGTGCGTTCCATAGTGGTCGCGTACTCGGTTTAACGCTTCTTGCATCAATGTTTCTTTCCATCAGCGGATAATTTATCGGGCTGCGCTGTGTATTCAATAGACCACAGATGACACAGATAAAACAGATTTACACAGATTTTAAAAGGCTTCGCCACAGAAAAAAAATAAAAATCTGTGGTCATCTCGTCTAATCTGTGTCATCTGTGGTCCATTGTAAACACATAGTTAAATTCCCATTTAACTTTGCAAACATTAAATCAACCAACAAAAACAGAAGTTATGGTAAAACACATTGTGTTGTTCAAACTGAGAAATGACATCGCGGAGGAGACACGCCGTGCGGCCGCCCTCCGCTTCAAGGAAGCCATCGAGGAGCTTCCTGCCAAGATAGACGTGATACGCAACATCGAAGTGGGGCTGAACATCAACCCCGACGAGACGTGGACGATTGCCCTGTACAGCGAGTTCGACACGCTGGACGATGTGCGCGCCTACGCCCTGCACCCCGACCACGTGGCCGCCGGAAAGCTCTTGGCCGAGGTCAAGGAAAGCCGCGCGTGCGTGGATTATGAGATTTGACAACTCCTTTTTTTGTAAAACATTGACATATTATTATTTTTCCTGATGAAGAAACTTGTTTTTTCCTTGCTGACATTCTTTGTGGCCTTGGCCGTGCAGGCTCAGATACAAGAGCCGGTGAAGTTCAAGACCGAACTGAAAACGGTGTCGGCCGATGAGATAGAGATTGTATTTACGGGCACCATCGACCGCGGATGGCACGTCTACTCGACCGACCTGGGCGACGGTGGCCCCATCTCGGCCACGTTCAACACCGACCGCCTCACGGGTGCCGAGCCCGTGGGCAAGTTACGTCCGGTGGGCAAGGAGGTGAGCGCATTCGACCCCTTGTTCGAGATGCAGGTGCGCTATTTTGAGGGCACCGCCCAGTTCGCCCAAACGTTGAAGCTGACGGAAGGGGCTTACGAGGTGACGGGCTACTTGGAGTACGGAGCGTGCAATGACGAGAATTGCCTGCCGCCCACGCAGGTGGAGTTCAGCTACAAAGGACAGGCCGCAGGCACAGCGCAAGCACCCGTCCGTGACAAACGTGACAATAACAATAATAACAATAACGAAAAGGACGAAGCGTCCGCAGGCATCATAGGCGGAGCGGACGGACCCACGCAGGTATTGGTTTCCGACGATACGGAAGCCGACCTTTGGACACCCGTCATCGACGAGCTGAACGCCTTTGGCGAGACCGTGGCGCAACGCGACCTGTCGTGGCTCTACGTCTTCGGAATGGGCTTCGTAGGTGGCCTGCTGGCATTGTTCACGCCGTGCGTGTGGCCCATCATCCCTATGACCGTGAGTTTCTTCCTCAAGCGCACGAAGGACAAGAAGAAAGGCATCCGCGACGCTTTCACGTACGGGGCTTCCATCATCGTGATATATTTGTCTTTGGGACTGATCATCACCGCCATCTTCGGACCCAGCGCGCTGAACGCGCTTTCTACTAACGCCGTGTTCAACATCTTCTTCTGCCTCCTGCTGGTGGTGTTCGCGGCTTCGTTCTTCGGGGCGTTCGAGATAACGCTGCCCTCGAAGTGGAGCAACGCGGTGGACAGCAAGGCGGAGCAGACCACGGGGCTCATCAGCATCTTCCTGATGGCGTTCACGCTCTCGCTAGTCAGCTTCTCGTGCACGGGTCCCATCATCGGCTTCCTCTTGGTGGAGGTGTCTACCACGGGCAGCATCGTGGGTCCGGCCATCGGTATGTTCGGCTTCGCCCTGGCGTTAGCCCTGCCCTTCACGCTCTTCGCCCTCTTCCCCTCGTGGCTGAAGTCGATGCCCAAGTCGGGCGGATGGATGAACGTGGTGAAGGTGACGCTGGGCTTCATCGAGCTGGCTTTCGCCCTGAAATTC
>CALUIQ010000062.1 GCA_944320735.1 uncultured Bacteroides sp.
ATTAACAATGGACAATTGACAATGATTTGCTAATCAATAACCGACTCATTGTATTTGCTAATTGTTAATTGTCAATTATCAATTGTCAATTGTGCGCTCTGCGCATACAAATTATCATTTACCGAAGTCTCTTATTTCAAGATTTGCCGGATACTTTGGACGCTCAATTCGGTTTGAGGACGGAAGGCGTCACTCTGCATGTATTGTCCGAGACTATGCAGCAACTGGCGGGCAGCAGGGCGTTGGGCCATATCCTGATGGAAGTCGATGCCGGAAACCAAAAGTTTGCCTTTGCCTACCTTCACCTCAAAAAGCAGAGCCAAAGGACGGTTGGTCACCCAATCGTCGATGACACGTACCAAGGGGCGGATGTCTTTCGAGAGCTTGCCTACGTTGATGGCCCCGCTATGAGTCATAGCGTCCCACCACTGGTAATCGCTGTGGTAAGCCGTGGGAAAGTCGTGCAGAGCCGGATGCTTCGGGTCGCAGAGGATGCCTAAGGTATGAGGAGGCTGTCCGTGGGTCCAGGCGGTATTCCAGAAGATGCTGGAGAAGCCGATGGCCACTTCGCCTCCAAAGCCTTCGCGCAGCGTGCCTTTGCGGAGCGATAGTAGAACCTTACCTCCGGCTTGCAGGCGGGCAAAGGCACGGGCATCCAAGCGGTCGGTCAGCATCAGCGATTTATCCAGCGCAGGTTGTTCGGCGGGATATACCCAGAAGTTCCAATCGTTGAAGTGTCCTGCCAAACCTACTTCCAGATTCAGACGGGTGGCTTCCTTGATGTTGTTCAAAGAGAAGGACACCTTGCCCAAGATTTGACAATTCCCCAACTCCAACCGGGCGATGTCGAAGGTGCCGCTGCTGAGGACTTGTCCTTTATCATTCCGAATGCGCCAGGTAGCTTCGGGATGCTCCATCGGCTTGTAGAAATTGGCGGCTTCAATGGAAGCGGAGAAAGTCTCGGCGTTGGTCAGTATCAGTTTGGGGATACGTGCCAAGGGAACTAAGGAGCTACAGAAGCGGGAGTAGTCGCGCGAGGTAACGTAACCTTTCTCCTCCCAAAATACATCGAGTGCGCCTACAAGTGCCGTACCCTGTCCGGGGAAGTCGTTCAGGCCCAAGAGTTGGAAGCCTCCGAACTTGGGCGTGCGCAAGGCAGCTTCGATGTCAGCCTTGTAGCACAGGTTCTGGAGCTTGCCGGAAGCCAGCAGGAAACTGTCGGCCAAATGGACAAGTCCGTTCTCGGTCAAGTTATCGCGGAAGATTTCGAAGTTGCGGGCCTTGTAGACACCGGCGTACTTCTCCATCTCCTTGAAGTTGGGATAAACGCACCACTGGCCTATCTCGTGGCTGATGAGTGGTTGGGCAAATTTGCCTGTATAATCACGCCAATCGTAGGCGGTGGAAGGCTCTTTCCCATTGATGATGCTCTTCAGTCCACCGCCCCACAGCTGGATGCGAGGTCTTTGGTCACTAAGGAAATCATTAACCGGAAGGTTGGGCCATCCAGCGGCACTGGTGTAGAGACGGCACGGGTCAGCCTTCTTCCAATGATTGACGAAGTCTGTCAGATATTCATTCCTGTGTGCGCCTCCCGGCTCATTGCCGTAGGCCAGCATACAGAAGGACGGATGGTTGCCGTAAGCGTTCACGATGGCTTGGGCTTCCCGGTGGATAAATTCGTCGATGGGCTTGCCGTCACCGAGTTTGGTGGACTGGTTGGCCCAAGAGGAACATTCAACCATAAAATACATACCCAGTTCGTCCGCTGCTTGGAAAGCCGCTTCGGGGGGACACCAAGAGTGGAAACGGATGTGGTTGATGCCATAGCTGCGGCAGACGCGGAGTTCGCGCAACCACTCTTCCTTATCCATAGCGGGATAGCCGGTCAAGGGGAAAGCAGCGCAATGCAAGGTACCACGCATAAAAACGGGATGTCCGTTCAGCATCAGTCGGCCATCTTCCACACTCCACGTGCGGCAGCCGAAAGTCACGGTACGGGTATCCATCGGCTCTCCGTTTTGACTGAGGGTACACTCCACTTGGTAGAGATTAGGATTGAACTCATCCCATGCCTTTACATCAGCGGGCAGAGGTATGGACAGTTCTATCCGATTATCACCGGGCTGTACGGTCTGCTCAAAGGTTTTCGCCTCCCCGTTCACCCGTAAGGCGAGGATGACGTTGCGTGCTTCGCCTACACCATTATATATATAGGCTTTTACGTCCAACTTACGGGCTTCGAGTTGTGGATAGACATCCACCTGCTTATAAGCTACCGGATTTTGCGCTTTCAGCAGCATCTCTCCAACGATGCCGTTCCAGTTGCCTTGCGTATGGTCGGACACGGAGTGTGAGTTCACACCCGGGTCAACGTCACGGATGACGTTGTCCACGCGGATGCTCAGCGTATGCTTGCCGGGAGTGAGGTATTGGCTTAAGTCATACCAGTGGGGTGCTCCCAAAGCGTCTTGCTTGCCGGCCTCCCGGCCATCCACCCACACACGGGTCACCCAATGGCAACGCTCCAAATAGAGGCGAATGGCCTTTCCTGTCCACGATTCAGGGATGGTGACATCACGCTGATACCATGCCACACCGGCATAATACAAGTTAGGTTGCAGCCAATAGGGAATCTTGAAGTTGTCCGCCCGGCGGTAAGGGGCATAACGCTCCTGCGTGAAGAATGTCTTGTCATTGAAATCTCCTATCCAAGGAGTTTCGAGGTTCACGGGGTCACCTTTGCCGTTGGTCATCATCGAACCGGGCAAAGTAACACGGTCGTCCAATGTCTGAAGATACCATTTGTCGGCAATGCCTTAATCGTTGCGGTCGATGGCAAAGCGCCACATACCGGAAAGGTCCATTTCCTGTGCCCATGCACCGAGGCAAAGGCTGAGGAACAAGAGGGTCAGAATTCGAAGTTTTGTTTTCATTTGTATGTCATTTATAAATAGTTTTTACTCCTTTTAGTCCTGCTCGTCGCTTTCGAACATCGTCCGGGTGCTGTAGATGCCGAGGTGGTTGTTGTCCAGGGCTTCGGCCTCGGCCAGGAAACGGCGTGCTTTCTCGTGATGTCCCAGCCCCCAATGTCCCAAAGCCATCATGTATTTACAGTGGACGATGTTACGGATGTCCAGACTGTCGTCCCAAATGAGGAGATCGGGCAGAGAGACGGCAAAGTAATCCATCCGTACGTGGTCGAACAAGTGCTTCTCGCCGTAGTTCACCAGCTTGTAGAAACGACCGTTGGCTTCTCCCGTGCGTCCCAGCTTCAACAAAGCCATGCCTTGATAGAATATCTTGTCGGGCTTGGCATCGTTGTAGTAGAGGGCGGCGGCAGGCTCGGCAGGTCCAACGGTGGCTTTCTCCCAACATTCGGTAGCTTTCGCCTCATCGCCCAAGGCTTCGTAAGCACACCCCATAAGGTAGTAGAAATCATTCTCTTGCGCGCCATACAGCTTGCCTTCGCCCAAGCTGTGCGGATAGGTGAGGCATTCGGTCAGCAGACGGATGGCTTCCTCCATACGGTTTTCCGCTATGGCTTCCTTGGCCAGTTCCAGACGAGACATCTGGTATTGCCCACTCACCTTGCCTTCGCCTCCTTCCCACGGATGGAATTGGTGGGAGTCGATGAGGCGTTTGGCCTCCTCATACTGTCCCGTTAGGTTCAACAAGGTAGCTTCTTCCAAGATGAGGTCGTCCCGGCGGGCAATCAAGTCTGGATAACGGATCAGGAAACTGAGACGTTCCTCGTGCGGACGGTGCAGGCGCTTGTACAGTTGGTCCAGCTCCATGAGGATGCGTGCATCCGTCGGATCCAACTCAAACGCCCGTTCCATATATTCCATGGCTTTGGCTTCGTCCTGACGCTTGTTAAGGTAGGCCAATGCCAGGTTGCGCCATACCAGCGGATAGGTAGCGTCGCGTTTGGCGGATTCTTCCCAATAGGCGATGGCCGTGTCATATTGCCGCTTGTCGTAATAGAGGCAACCCAGGAAGTAGGGCGCATGGGCATCGTTGGTAGAATGCTTCGTGGCGTATTGCAGGACCAGGATAGCTTCCAACCGGTTGGGAAAGCAATAGTCGGGACTCATGACCTCGGCTTGTCGGAAGGTTTCTTTGGCATCGTCACATTCGGCCTGCACCTTGCACCAACCCATATAATAGTAAGTCATAGGGGTAACGGCATTTTGGGCAATAGCAATGTCCCAAAGCTCCAATGCCTCACGCCAGCATCCGGCAGCGCAATAGTCGAGGGCTATCTCGTCGTAGTTGTGGGCGTTGTCGCGCATACGTTCTTTCAAGGCGGAAGTGTCTTGGTTGAGCAAGCAACGTTCGTATAGGCATCCAAAGTTGAAGGGGTCAATCGCCAACGACTCATCTATCCAGCGGCACGCCTCGGCGATGCGGCCTTGACGGACGAGCAAATTGGCCTTCAAGGCACGGGCTTTGTGGTTATGGGTGTTGCGAATGAGGCTGCGCTCTATCTCGTCCATGGCATCCTCCGTGCGGCCTTGCATCAGAGAGATTTGGGCGCAGGCAAAGTAGCCCGCATCCTGCCAGGCGGCATTCCAAGTGGATTTATAGAACCAATTGTAGGCTTCCTGATAGCGTCCTTGATACTTCAGTGACAAAGCGAGATTGTAGAGCGGCTCGCCATCGTAGGGATTGGGATTGCGCTTCATCAATACCCGTACGGCGGTGCGCAAGTAACCTTCCGCCTTGCGGAATTGTCCGCGACGCAGATACCACAATCCTAGGGCGTTGTTGTTGCGCACGTCCAAGGGGTCACGCCGCAAGGCTTCCTCGTAATAGTCCACGGGATTGTACGTGGCGTGGCGGTATTGTTCCAAGTGCAGGCCGGTGAGGTAGAGCTGCTCGGTGGTCTTTATCTCTTCGGGCAACAAGGCCGCTTCAGCGGCATCGGGCAGAGGTTTTACCACGTCCGGCTCGGGCTGCCAAGTCAGGAGCTCGTGTCCCGTCTCGGCATCGCGAAGGATAAGCGTCAGATTCGCAAAGGATTCACCGCCGATTTGCGCAGTATTGTCCAGCACTTGCTCCGGGCTGAGGGAGATCGTTTCGTCATAATAAGTTTGGTCTGCCCCGCACAAGGTGATGTGCACTTGCTTGCGGCTGGTAGCGAAGACACGAAAACGCACGCAGTCTTCCCCTTCCGGCTCGATGTTCAACAAGAGGTCTTTCGAAGCGTTTTTCACAACACCCAGCTCTCGGTAGGGCATGAAATATTGCACGAAGCTCTTCTCCTCGTAAGGCATCAGCCAGGTGAAGTCGGGTTGGTTCTCGGTATACACGCCCGCCATCAGTTCAATGTACGGCCCGTCCTCGTCCGTCAGGTTACGATCCCATGCCCGACCGAAGTCACCGTTGCCCCACGTCCATTGCTTCTTACCAGGCGATACGTGGTGATTGGCCACGTGCAACATACCGCAATGCGTATCGTTCTCATAGCCTCCCTCGAAGTCGTATTTGGAATTGACGGCCATATACGAGGTAGGCACTTTGATATTCTTATAATTGGAGATATCCACGCCGGCGGAGTAATCCATTTTATAATAAGTGCCCGTAGCGATGGGAAAGCTGCTGACGGCTCGTTTGCCATGGTCGAAGACGGCATTGATGTCAGGCGGGAAGACACTTTGGTAATGGTCGTTGACAGCTACGGCCGGATTGGCCCACCACAGGAAGGTTTGGGGCATCTCCGTGCGGTTGTACACCACACCGTGTATCTCCAAGTAAGCGCAACCAGGGCGCAGAGTAAAACCCGCCATACCTTTCTGATGGAACATACGCTCCATTTCGCTGACCCATACCGTCACCGACCCGTCTTCGTGCTCCTCTATGTGTGAATCGATGGGCATATAAGTGCTGGGGCGATGATGTTGTGGCCAGTTGAACTCGATGCCTCCCGAAATCCATGGCCCAGCCAACCCCACCAGCGCGGGCTTGATGACATGGTTGTAATAGATGAAGTGCCGCTGGGCTATCTTGTCGTAAGCCATCTGCACGCGTCCGCCCAGTTGTGGCAAAATCATTACTTTCAGGTATTCGTTCTCCAGGTAGATGGCGTCATACTCCATGTCCCGTTTCTCGTCCGCTATGGATTCGATGACAGGATAAGGATAGACTACACCACTACTGCCCTGATACACGCGTCTCTCCAGAAACATCGGTGCTTTTTCCGGTGTGCCCACCTCGTAAGTCGGGATGGTCACCTTTTCTTTCCATGCTTTCGCCATATTATATAAAGGTAAATGATAATTTGTATGCGCAGAGCGCACAATTGACAATTGATAATTGACAATTAACAATTAGCAAATACAATGAGTCGGTTATTGATTAGCAAATCATTGTCAATTGTCCATTGTTAATTGTCAATTGCGGGGCAACGCCCCGCTAAATTCCCACTTGTTTACTTACTACTCACCACCATCTTCCGCTCCAACTCTTCCAAAGACTTGGCCTTGGTCTCAGGCAGACGCAGGAGGAAAAATACGAAACCGGCTCCACAGATGGCGGTATATATCCAGAACGTACCTGCCGTGCCCAAAGCTTGGTTGAGTAAGGGGAACGTATAGGTCAGGATGAAACTTGCCGTCCAAAGAAAGAAGGTTCCGGTGGCTACGGCCACACCACGCACACGTCCGGGAAAGATTTCGGACAGCAACACCCAGGTGACAGGTCCTAAGGTCATGGCGTAGCAAGCAATGGCCAAGACGACCAGAACAACCATAAAGACACCACTGACATGGAAATAATAGCACGTGCCCAGTATCAGGTAAATACCTGCCAGTCCGCCCGCACCGAGGAGCATCAAGGCACGCCTCCCCAAACGGTCGACGGTGTAGATGGCCACAAAGGTAAAGACGAGGTTGGCGATGCCGGTAACCACTATATTAATAAAGGTATTGTCCACATCATAGCCAGCTGCTTGGAATATCTCTTGCGCATAGTTGAAGATAACGTTGGTTCCACACCATTGTTGGAACATAGCCACTATGATGCCTAACAGAAGTACCCGTCGGTAGGGACGAGTGAGAAGGGTACGTAGCCCACCTTGATTTTGCGTTTCACGAGTGGCTTGCTCCAGCAGTTTCAATTCGGTCTCGGCATAAGTCTTTCCTCCGATATGGGAAAGGGTCTCAAGAGTTTGCGTCCGTCTTCCCTTCTGTACCAACCAGCGGGGGCTTTCCGGAATGAATGCAGCCAATAGGAGGAAAGCCGCAGCCGGAAAGGCTGCCGACCAAAACATCCATCGCCAAGCTTGTTGTATGTTCCATTGCGGGTCATCGCCAGCCAGTTGCCAGTTGACGATTTGCGCCGCCAATATGCCGATGACAATGGTCAATTGATTAAGCGACACTAATTTGCCACGTATGTGGGTGGGGGCTACTTCTGCGATGTACATAGGCGAAAGGCCGGAAGCCATACCGATGGCGATGCCTCCCCCAAAGCGTGCGATGAGGAAATAAGAGAAACTGTCAAAGGCACCCGTGCCGTAAGCAGTCACGACAAATACAAATGCCGAGAACAACAGAAGCGGCTTGCGTCCCAAGCGGTCGGCCAATGCACCTGCCGTGAGTGCCCCGATGAGGCATCCCGCCAGTGCGATGCTCATAGCGAGTCCTTGCATGGACGGGTCTCCCACGATGCCGAAAAATTGTTCATAGAATATTTTCGCGCCCCCGATAACGACCCAGTCGTAACCGAACAATAATCCGCCCATGGCGGAAACGAGGCAAATGAAATAAACATACTTCCTGTTATAGGTTTCCATGATGTCAAATCTTTAGTATCAATTTCTGTAGGCAAAAATAAAATGTATTTTCGAGATATAAAATAGAATTTCTTATGCTATAGATGGACAATCTTACGACACATTTGTTTTGCCATATCGTTTGATTTGTCTAACTTTGTTTGCGAAGAAAACAAATATGACCATAATGAAATGAAAGATGGATTCAACGGTGAACGCTTGTTGGTGCTTCCTAGAATGATAGTGAAGGCGATGGAGACAGACCCTCTGATGTCAAAGCTGCATATTACAGATATTGGTTATTTCCCAAAGGCTATGCACCATTTTCGGGAACGAAAGGAACCTATTAATCAATATGTGTTTATTTATTGTATAGACGGCAAAGGTTGGTTTAAGGTCAGCCATCATTCCTACACGGTATCAGGCGGCCAGTATTTTATCCTTCCGGCCGGAATTCCTCATGCTTATGGAGCGGATAAGGATTGTCCGTGGACCATCTATTGGATACATTTCAAAGGGGAGATGGCTCCCTATTATGCCAAGGATGCCGTATGCCCACTCGACATAAGACCCAACCCACATTCTCGAATCGAGGATCGAATCAGTTTGTTTGAGGAAATGTTTATGACGCTAAGAAGAGGGTATAGCCAGGAGAACCTGCATTATGCTTCTTCCTTATTCCATTATTTCTTGGGTTCCCTATGTTACATACGCCAGTTCCGCGAGGCTTGCGAAACCAATTCGGGCTGTAAAAATGTGGTAGAAGAAGCTGTTCACTATATGGAAGAGAACATGGAAAGGCACATAACGTTACAGGACATAGCGGATTACATCGGGTATTCGGTTTCCCATTTCTCCATGTTATTCAAAAAAAGTACGGGGCACAGTCCTTTGGCCTATTTCAATCTATTGAAGATACAACACGCTTGTTTGTTGTTGGACACAACGGATATGCAAATCAACCAGGTTTGTCATAAGGTAGGTATTGCGGATTTGTTCTACTTTTCCCGATTGTTCAGTCGGATTGTGGGGATGTCTCCCACCGATTATCGGAAACTGAAAAAGGGATAAAAGGGGGTTAACTGATTTCTAAAAGAGGATTATCCTATATTCAAAAGAGGATTATCCTCTTTGCCATATAAGATAATCCTCTTTTTAAGGAGTATTTTTCCGCCCTATTTTTCCGGTCACTCCGGACGATCGGACATCAAGACAATAACATCGCCGAAATCAGCAAAAAGGAAATTGTACGAAAAGTTTCCTTTAATAGTCACAGCCCGTGCCTCGTCGAGACCTTCGAAATAGATTACGCCATCCTTGGTTGAATAGTTACACGTCAGGACCTCTTCCTCGCCTTCCCAACCGGCATTGGGCTTGTAAGTGCGTGTCACCGTGCCGTCTGTATCAAACTTCAACGTGACGATTTTGTTATCGACATATCCCGTCCAAGCTCTCCGGGTCAAGTTCTGAACCTTGGGTCCCACTTTCTTCCGGGGGTCGTAAACCCGTGACATTTCCTCATACTCCAAGCTACTGTAATTTTTTTTATATAATGCGCCAGCCTCACAATACATACCATCAAGAGGGGATTCATCGATACATATCTGCCCATCTGACGTAAACATCCAGGATGAAACTGCGGAACCGGTAGTAACCTCGCCAAACATAGCCTCTGCATAAGCACTTACCATCACCCGGTCTTCCCGAAGGTATATAAAATAAACTTGTGTTTTGTTCTGCACATCATACCACAGCCCCACCATAGTTTCGGAAATCGCAGGGTCTTCCTCCACATCTCCTCCTAAAAGTTTGTCACACGCCCCCAACGAGAGAAGCAAACCGAAAGAAATCAGCAAATATTTAAGTTGTTTCATAGCAGTTGATTATTTTAAAAGATCCATAAATTCGTCATAAAGTGCGTAAAGTCTGTCCAACTTGATAGGTAATGACAACATACAATCACCACCGAAATCCACCAACCCATAAAGCTCCTCGCCTTTACTATTTGTATAAGTGTATGTGGCAAGACGGTCATCATAAGGTTCCTCAGACACGCGATAGAACTCTCTCCCCTCGGAAACTATATAGTCATCCTCCACCAAGTCTCCTTCATTTCCCCAACTGATATAACCGGGATAGCGGTCACGACTGCCATTGAGGACATGCACCGTACGCCCCATCGTCTCTATCTCTTTGTAGGAGTCGTACTCTAACGCAATTCCGCTACTTGCGTCCACGCCTTCGTCATCACCGTCATATTCGTACGTACCGCATCCTTTTACCTCGCCTTGGTCGGAGTCAATGACGAACGAGAAGCGTCCGTCGGCGGTAAAGGTAATCAGCACATCGGCATTGTAGATAGAGCCTTCTTGGGGTCTCGCCCCACTCAGCGCCGGAATGTGATATTTCCACGTACCCACAATGCTGAAGTCACTATCCGGATACTCCGGTGTCTCCAACAGTCCGCATGATGTCAAGGCAAACACACATACGAAAGATGCCAGTCCAAAAATTAGCTTCAATCTCTTCATTGCAATTCCAATAATTTGTTTTTCCTGTTCCCATCGGAAATAGTTACACGCAAAGAAAGGTGTGGGAAACTCATCGTTCACCTTCCGTACATAAAACTCGCAGAGCCCAATTGTTCAACTCATTTTATTGAGTTGTGTTTCTGCGGATTGATGCGTTGTTCCGCTTTCAAAAAATAGGCTCATAACTTCATTATTTACCAAATTAAACATTTAGTATCATAACAAAGGTAATAAAAAGTATTTATTACTTCCCTTCCGAATTAGTTAATAAGTCGTAAAAAACTCATCATTGTAACTATAAGCCCACTACCTAGGGCTGAAAAGCCGTGAAAGTAGATAGAGATAAAACCATTCTTGGGTATGTAAAGAGGCCTTAAAGGGCATAAAGTTCCTCTTTAGCTCTCTCAAAAGAGACCTAGTATGCACCAAGGGAATTGGGGTCAGTCTGAAAACCAAGTTGCAAAAGCAAGCAAGCTGTCTTGGCAAAGTAAGTAAGCTGAAATGGCAAAGTATCCTATGATACTTGGGCAACTCTCCTAATATGTTTGGGAGGTAAGCAAAATGAATGGAAATTTAGCGCATTTTATAAGAGTTAAGAAGTTAATGCCTTTTAGTAATATGATAAACTAACTATCGGTCTAACTTCTTAACTCCTTAATTATTGAAATCCCGTACTCCTTAAAAAATTAGAGTGGAATGTACTCCACAAAAGCTTCCATAGCTTCGTAACTTGCCAAGCCCAGTTTGTTGTAAAGGTTGGCGGTGCCGCGGTTGCGGTCTTCGCTGCGTTGCCAGAAGAGGCGTTCGTCATTGCCCAAGAACGGTGCGCTTTCCATTTGGCTTTGGTGCTTCAGGATGGCGTTACGTTTCGCACGAAGTTCTTCGGGGCTGATGGGAACAGCCATCTCGATGTTTTCAATTTCCCACTCGGCCCATGCGCCACGGTACATCCAGATACGGCAGTCTTTCAGCCATTCAGCATTCTCTTCTTTCTCCAAGTCGATGGCGGCAAATACGGCGTCGGTGCAGACACGGTGTGTCCCGTGCGGGTCGGCCAAGTCACCGGCCACGAATATCTGATGCGGACGCACTTCCCGTATCAGGTTGCGCACAATCTCTACATCGACTTCACTGATAGGGTTCTTCTTGATTTTACCGGTTTCGTAGAACGGCAGGTCCAAGAAATGGCAGTGATCCAATGGGATGTTATTGTAGGTGCAGGCGGTACGTGCCTCGCCTCGGCGGATAAGTCCCTTGATGGTCAAGATGTCACGAGTGTCCATATCACCGTCCTTCTTCTCGCGAAGGTATTGGCGTATTTCAGCGTATTTGTTCTTGATGACATCGTCAGCGTTGTTGTTGAACAATTGGTTGAATCCGTTGATGAAGTGCAGGAAACGTACCACTTCTTCATCACCCACGGCAATGTTTCCGCTCGTCTCGTAAGCTACATGTACGTCGTGCCCCTGTTCTACCAAGCGACGGATAGTGCCACCCATAGAGATAACATCATCATCGGGATGGGGAGAGAATACAATGACGCGCTTGGGGTAAGGAGTGGCACGTTCGGGACGATACGTATCGTCAGCGTTAGGTTTGCCGCCCGGCCATCCGGTAATGGTGTGCTGCAGGTCATTGAATATTTTGATATTGACATTATAGGCCGAACCGTAAAGAGCCAACAATTCGCTCAGTCCGTTTTCGTTGTAATCCTTGTTCGTCAGTTTCAGGATGGGCTTCCCGGTGAGTTGGCACAACCATACAATGGCACTTCGTATCAGTTTGTCGTTCCATTCACATGAGGTTACCAGCCAAGGGCGTTGGATACGCGTCAGGTTGGCGGCGGCAGAAAGGTCAACCACGATGTGGGCATTGTTGTGCGTCTGTAGATACGAAGCCGGGATGGTGTCAGTGACGTTGCCTTCCACGCATTCTTTAATCATCTGCGCTTTTTCTTCACCCCATGCCATCAAGAATACTTTTTTAGCGCCCAAGATGGTCGACACACCCATTGTAATAGAACTGATGGGAGTCGCCTCGATGGTACCGAACAGTTTGGCAGCGTCATTGCGCGAGTCATTGTCCAACAAAATGAGTCGGGTCGTAGAGTTCAGTCGGGAGCCCGGTTCGTTGAAACCGATGTTACCCAAACGTCCTATGCCCAACAGGGCAATGTCTATTCCGCCGAAACTTTCAATGCGTTGCTCGTAGAGGCGGCAATACTCAAAAATGGTATCTTTGGCAATGGTTCCGTCTGGTGAGAAAATGTTTTGCCGGTCGATATCTACATGGTCCAACAGCATTTCCTTCAAGGCATTAAGATTGCTGTTCACGGCATCGGAAGCCAATGGATAATATTCGTAGAGATTGAAGATGATGACATTGCGGAAGCTCAGTCCTTCTTCCTGATGCATACGTATCAAAGCCGAGTAGACATTGCGCGGGGAATTTCCTCCGGGGAGTGCCAGCACACAAAAGCGACCGGCTTTTTGCTTGTCGCGTATGACTTGTGCAATTTCACGCGCTATTTGCTCAGCCCCTTCTTCCGGCGTTTCGTAGATGTCGGTGGGTACTTTTTCCAATCGTGTCAGCACGGAACGTTCAAAAGCGTTCTCCGGACGATAATAACGGGTGGATACCCGGTTTAATGTGATTTGAGAACTTAAATTGGTTTTCATACTATATAATATATTATAGGTTGTTGTCTCGTTACCGATACTTAGGAGAGGGCGTTTGCTTTCCTGTTTTTCGCGTCTTCTCCTAACTCTTGCAAATATACGACTTTTTCTTTTCATACAGCTTTTGATAGGAAGAATTAAGAGTGAATCATAAAGAAATCTCAGTATTCTATCCTCCCGTTTGAATGTCCATTTATAATAATTAACCCTTGCACTTCCAAAATATCGCCTTCGAAGGAATACGGTTAAGAAGTTTTTTAATATTTTTGCAGCAAAAATTAAAACTAATCAATCTATCTAATATGTTAACACAAATCTTTAACGCGCGTATTCTTACTCCACAAGGGTGGCTCAAGAATGGCTCTGTACTTATTAGTGACAACAAGATTCTTGAAGTAACCAATTGTGACCTTCCCATTGTGGGAGCTACTCTAATAGATGCTCAAGGAATGTACATCGTTCCCGGCGGTGTGGAAATCCATGTGCATGGAGGTGGCGGCCGTGACTTTATGGAGGGTAGCGAAGACGCTTTCCGTACAGCCATCCAGGCGCATATGCAACACGGCACTACCAGTATCTTCCCCACTTTGTCTTCCTCTACCATCCCTATGATTAGGGCAGCGGCTGCCACAACCGAAAAACTGATGGCAGAACCCGACACCCCGGTTTTAGGACTTCACCTGGAAGGCCATTATTTCAATATGAAGATGGCGGGAGGACAGATGCCTGAAAACATCAAGGATCCCGATCCGGAAGAGTATATCCCGTTGCTTGAAGAGACACACTGCATCAAGCGTTGGGATGCGGCTCCAGAGCTTCCAGGCGCTATGCAGTTTGCCAAATACATCACTTCCAAAGGCGTGTTGGCCGCAGCCGGACACACCCAAGCCGAATTTGAAGACATCTATACCGGATATTACGCCGGATACAAGCACGCCACCCACTTCTATAACGCCATGCCCGGATTCCACAAAAGACGGGGTTACAAATACGAGGGTACGGTGGAAAGCATCTACCTGATGGAAGACATGACGGTGGAAGTGGTAGCCGATGGAATACACGTACCGCCTACCATTCTGAAGTTGGTGTACAAAATAAAAGGCGTGGAGAAAACGGCGCTCATCACCGACGCGTTGGCTTGTGCCGCAAGTGACAGTGAGGTAGCGTTCGACCCGCGTGTCATCATCGAAGACGGCGTGTGCAAGTTGGCCGACCGTTCTGCGTTGGCGGGAAGCATCGCCACAATGGACCGCTTGATACGTACTATGGTTCAGAAGGCGGAAATCCCCTTGGAAGACGCCGTGCGTATGGCTTCGGAAACCCCGGCACGTATTATGGGAGTGGCCGACCGCAAGGGTACGCTTGAAAAAGGGAAAGATGCCGACATCATTGCTTTGGACGATAGTTTGAACGTGCGTGCCGTATGGGCAATGGGCAAGATTGTAGAAGGCACCAATACATTATTTTAATCATTCTAAAAACTAATAACGTTATGCTGACACAAATTATAAATGGTCATATCCTGACTTCACAGGGCTGGTTGAAGGATGGCTCTGTTCTTATCAATGACGGAAAAATATTGGAAGTAACCAACAGTGACCTGGCCGTTATCGGCGCACAGGTCATTGATGCCAAGGGTATGTATATTGTGCCGGGATTTGTCTCCATGCATATTCATGGCGGAGCGGGACGCGACTTTACAGAAGCTACTCTTGGTGCTTTCGAGACCATCGCACAAGCTCATCTGAAGCATGGTGCCACCACTATATTCCCTACTCTGTCCTCTACCACATACGAAGTGTTATGCCAGGCCGCAGCTGTCTGTGACAATCTGTTGCAACAGCCCGAAAGCATCATACAGGGATTGCACATCGAAGGGCCCTATCTGAATAAAAATATGGCAGGTGCCCAATGGGGCGATTACTTAAAAAATCCTGACCCGGCTGAATACATTCCTTTATTGGAAACCATGCATTGCATTCGCCGTTGGGACATCAGTCCGGAACTTCCTGGCGCCCACGATTTCGCCCACTATACCTCTTCGCACGGAGTGCTGACCGCCATAACTCATACCGAAGCGGAATATCCTGAGATTAAGGCCGCGTTCGAAGCCGGATTTACGCATGCGGCTCACTTCTATAACGCTATGCCCGGCTTCCACAAGCGCCGGGAGTACAAGTACGAGGGAACGGTGGAAAGCGTCTACCTGATTGATGACATGACGGTTGAAGTCATAGCTGACGGTGTACATCTTCCGGCTACCATCTTAAAGTTGGTGTACAAACTGAAGGGGATAGAAAAAACCTGTCTGGTGACGGACGCCTTAAAATACGCCGCCTACGAAGGTGGAGCCATCGATGACCCGCGTTACGTGATAGAAGACGGTGTATGCAAACTGGCCGACAGCAAGTCGCTGGCAGGCAGCATCGCCACTATGGATCGATTGGTTCAGACGATGGTGCAGAAAGCTGGCATACCTTTGGCTGACGCTGTCCGTATGGCCTCCGAAACTCCTGCACGGATTATGGGCGTGGACGACCGTAAGGGCTCCCTCCAGAAAGGTAAAGACGCTGATATCTTGATTCTCGACAAAGACGTCAATGTGCGTTGTGTATTCTCCTATGGGAAAATGGTGGAAGGCACCAATACGATGATTCATTAAGGAAGTGTGCTGATACATTCATCAAAAGGAGTTTGATATCATTCAAGTAATAGTAAGTTGCCCGTCTTTGACAAAACAGATGTCAATGGCGGGCTTCTTTTTTGCTGTTTCAATAAAAACACGTATCTTTGCTCCTACCATAACAAAGTTTTATCTAAAAAAACGTAAACTATGTACACCCTACAAGCCAACGCAAGCGGCACGCGAAGCATCGAAGTGTCGGACGAGAACCTGAATACCATCCGTAAATACGGTCTGTTCCAACACCTGATAGACAGCAACGGCATCGTGGACGAGTCTGTGCTTGACAAACTGAAGCTCAACATCCGTTCGCTCATAGCCGCACAGGTAGAAGACTCCAAGGATTTGCTCGACCTTTGCATCGACGTTATCTATCATAACAATATGAAGGCTTTCGGCCTGCAACAACTTATCCAACTCTATTTAAAATGGGTGACCGAACACCCGATGGAAGAGGAGGAAGAATGACATGAAAACTATCAACACTTGCGGACTGACGCACTACAACCCACTGATTCCCGCCATCAAGGCATGGTGTGAGGCACAACCGGGCGAAACACTGGAAATCATCATGGACAACCCATCCGCTTTCAACGACCTGAAGGAATATTTAGCCGAGCTGCAGATTGGTTTCCGTGAGATATACGATGGCGAACAGATGTCCGTGCAATTCACTAAGTAACGCTTGCCCCACCGTTTATGAAGACCTACCAACTCACCGACTGGTTACCCACGACCAAGAAAGAAGTGGAACTGCGTGGCTGGGACATGCCGGACGTCATTCTTTTCAGCGGAGACGCCTATGTGGACCATCCCTCGTTTGGGGCGGCTGTCATCGGGCGTATCCTGGAAGCAGAAGGACTCCACGTAGCCCTTGTGCCCCAACCCAATTGGCGAGATGATTTGCGCGACTTCAAAAAGCTGGGTCGTCCACGTTTGTTCTTCGGCGTGTCTGCCGGTTGTATGGACTCTATGGTAAACAAATATACCGCCAACAAACGTCTGCGAAGCGATGACGCTTATACGCCCGATGCCCGACCAGACATGCGGCCGGAATATCCATCCATTGTCTATACCCAAATCCTCAAACGACTCTACCCCGATGTACCCGTCCTCTTAGGAGGCATCGAGGCCAGCATGCGCCGACTGACGCATTACGATTATTGGCAAGACCGTGTACGCCCCAGCATCTTGGTAGACAGCGGAGCGGACATACTTATATATGGTATGGGCGAAAAGCCGGTTGTGGAACTTGCCAGACGCATCGACCGAGGAGAATCTCTGACCGATGTGCCTCAAATAGCCTACCTGACCAAGGGCGTCGTACCCCAAGAAGGAGACATCTCCCTCTATTCGCACGAAGAGTGCCTGCAAGACAAGCGCAAAGAGGCTTCAAACTTCCGCCACATCGAAGAGGAGAGCAACAAGTACGCCGCATCGCGCATCCTGCAAACTGTAGGCCGACAGACAGTGGTGGTCAATCCTCCTTATCCACCTATGACTACCGAGGAGCTGGACCATTCGTTCGACCTGCCTTATACGCGCCTGCCGCATCCCAAATACAAGGGCAAACGCATTCCGGCTTACGATATGATAAAACATTCGGTCAACATCCACCGGGGCTGTTTCGGCGGATGCGCTTTCTGTACCATCTCCGCCCATCAGGGAAAGTTTATAGTAAGCCGTTCGCGGGAAAGTATTTTGCGTGAAGTGCAAGCCATTACCGAAATGTCCGACTTTAAAGGATATTTGAGCGATTTAGGCGGCCCCAGTGCCAATATGTATCAAATGCGAGGCATTGACCAAGCTTTGTGCCATAAGTGCAAACGCCCTTCGTGCATCCATCCCCGCATTTGCCCGAACCTGAACACGGACCACCGCCCCTTGCTGGAGCTCTATCACACCGTAGACTCACTGCCAGGCATCAAGAAGTCTTTTATCGGAAGCGGTGTGCGCTATGACCTATTGCTGCACGAAAGCCGCGACCCTAAAATCAACCAAAGTGCCCGCGAATACACCCGAGAACTCATCACGCGCCACGTAAGCGGACGGTTAAAAGTAGCGCCCGAGCATACCAGTCCACGTGTATTGGACATTATGCGCAAACCGCCTTTTACCCAATTCGAGCAATTCAAGAAACTGTTCGACAGGATAAATCATGAAGAAGGCCTGCGCCAGCAACTCATCCCCTACTTCATCTCCAGCCACCCCGGATGTCACGAAGAAGACATGGCCGAACTGGCCGTCATCACCAAACGCCTGGATTTCCACCTGGAGCAAGTGCAGGACTTCACGCCCACACCCATGACCGTCAGTACCGAAGCTTGGTACACGGGCTTTCATCCCTATACCCTGCAACCCGTGTTTAGCGCCAAGACCCAACGGGAGAAACTGGCACAACGCCAATTCTTCTTTTGGTACAAACCCGAAGAGCGGCAGAACATTATACGCGAATTAAGACGCATAGGCCGTGCAGACCTCATAGACAAGCTGTACAAGAAATGGCAGAAATAAGAAAATAGGTGGAACAAAACGAGCGGATTTAATAAGTTTTGCCTATATTTGCGCCCAATAATCAATAATTAAAATCAATTTAATAGCAATGAAAAAGTCGATACTTATCGCTGCAATAGGTCTCTTGAGCCTCAACGCAGCGGCACAAGACACCTCTAAAGACAAAGAAGGGTTCGTATTCACCACCGTGAAAGAAAATCCCATCACCAGTATCAAAAACCAAAATCGTTCGAGCACGTGTTGGAGCTTCTCAAGCCTTGGATTCTTGGAAAGCGAACTGTTGCGTATGGGCAAAGGTACCTATGACCTTTCCGAGATGTTTGTCGTACACCACACGATGGTAGACCGTGCAGTCAACTACGTACGCTATCACGGTGACGCTCCTTTCTCGCCGGGCGGTAGCTTCTACGACATCATATACTGCTTGAAAAATTACGGCTTGGTGCCACAAGAGGCTATGCCCGGCATTATGTACGGCGACTCTCTGCCCGTGCATAACGAATTGGACGCAGTAGCCGGTGCTTACGTACAGGCCATCGGAAAAGGACGTTTCAGCAAGTTGACCCCGGTTTGGAAAAAAGGTCTCAGCGCCATCTATGACACCTACCTCGGCAAATGCCCTGAAACTTTCACTTACCAAGGCAAGGAATATACTCCGAAGAGCTTCGGCGAGAGTTTGGGCATCAACCCGGATGACTACGTATCGTTGACTTCTTATACACATCATCCTTTCTACACGCAGTTCTCCATCGAAATTCCGGACAACTGGCGCAATGCTCTTTCCTACAACCTGCCGATAGACGAGCTGATGGCCGTGATGGACAATGCCATCCGCACCGGGTATACTTTTGCTTGGGGTAGTGACGTTAGCGAACAAGGCTTTACACGCGATGGCATCGCAGTCATGCCGGATGCAGCCAAGGGAGCCGAATTGACGGGAAGCGACATGGCACGTTGGACAGGATTGACCGCTACAGACAAGCGTAAAGAACTGACTTCACGCCCCCTGCCGGAGATGGAAATCACCCAAGAAATGCGTCAGACAGCTTTCGACAATTGGGAAACAACCGATGACCACGGCATGGTTATCTACGGTATTGCCAAAGACCAAAACGGCAAGGAATATTTTATGGTAAAGAACTCATGGGGCTTGAGCGGCAAGTACAAAGGTATTTGGTATGCTTCGAAAGCTTTCGTGGCTTACAAAACGATGAATATTCTCGTACATAAAGACGCGCTGCCCAAAGACATTAAAAAGAAATTGGGTATCAAGTAAAACAATAAAGTCTTTTCAATACATAAGAGGGCGTATCATAAAGGGTTAAAACACAGAGACACGGAGACACAGAGATTTTATTTCTTTGATTTACAACTACATTTTCTCTGCCTCTTTGTGTCTCTGTGTTTTAACCCTTTATGATACACCCTCTTTCTTCATCTTTTTCAGCTATGCGAACAAAGAAATCTATCCTCAACGTTTTTAAGTCAATATGTTTGTGGTTGTTTTTCCTGTTAGTTTCAGTAGAAAATCTCTATGCACAAGAAGTTGACCGCTTGCCACAAGCACATCGGGCATTTGACTACTTCATAACTTCGCAAGGGGACAGTCTCCGCGAAATGATGAGCGATGAAATGAAGGCTGCCCTGCCTGCCTCTACCCTAAGCGGGATGTTCAAGCAGTTGGAAATGCAGTTCGGCCAGTTGGGAACACCGGGCGAATGGCATCAAGTGCAAGCCGCAGGAATGACAGTCTGTTTTCGCGACCTTCCTTTCGAGAAATATACCCTTCGATTCCAAATGACGTTTGACAACGAAGGGCGCATCGCAGGTATGTTTGTGAAGCCCGCCCCTAAACCCGCCCTAAAAAAATCAGTACGTTTTGACAGCTTGAAGATTGTAGAACGAAATACAGTAGTGACGTGCGGTATCTTTCGCTTACCCGCCACACTGACTCTCCCCCGCCCAAGTATGGAAGCCCATCGCCTTGTACCCTGTGTAGTGCTGGTACACGGTTCTGGTCCACAAGACCGTAACGAAACCTTCGGCCCAAACCATCCGTTCCGTGATTTGGCTTGGGGATTAGCCGCACAGGGCATCGCCACCTTGCGCTACGACAAACGCACTTATGTTTATGGAAAGAACTATCTTCCCACCGGCCGTCAACCCGACTACGATGTGGAGACTGTAGACGATGCTGTGGCAGCCATCGCTTTAGCCCGAACATTACCCGAAGTGAATGCAGACAGTGTCTACCTATTAGGACATAGCTTAGGAGGGATGTTGGCGCCACGCATTGCAAAGCGGGCTATTGGCTTGGCAGGAATAGTACTGCTCGCTGCCCCCGCCCGTCCTTTTGAAGATCTCATTTTAGAACAAGTCACCTATTTAAGCAGTCTGACTCCTTCAGCTCAAGGCAAGCAACAAGTTTCCGCCTTGAAACGTCAGGTGGCTAACGTTAAGCTCCTCCACACGCCCGACTTTTGTGACACCATCCCTTTGCCGCTCAACTTACCCCGCTCATATTGGTCAGACGCCCTGTCATACCATCCTGTTGAAGAGGCCTCCGGCCTGTCCCTCCCCATCTTGGTGCTGCAAGCCGAACGCGACTACCAAGTGACGATGCAGGACTATGCTTTATGGCGTGCGGGCCTCTTGAAGTCCCGCAACGTTTCGTTCAAGTCTTACCCTAAGTTGAACCACCTCCTACAAGAAGGAATCGGCAAAGCCACACCCGACGAATACCAGCAACCCTTATCCGTTCCTGCCTATGTGATAGATGATTTAGCTCGCTTCGTCCGTGTCGGTCGCTTGTACTAATGCCGTGTCTCCCCATTTAAACATTCTTAATCAAAGCAGAAGCAGTAAACAACATACTAAATCATTTCTTTGGTGAAAGAGATTTATTGCAATCTCACCATTTTATTATAACTTAAAAGAGACATATATGAAAAGATTTAGTATTTTATTGACGATGTTTCTGCTCATATTGGCAGGAAGCGCCGCAGCTCAAGAAGAAAGAGAACTGACCAAAGCCGAAAAGAAAGCGTTGCAAGAACGAATAGACAGCCTGCAACACGCCGAAGCCGTAGAAGCCATCAACAAGAAAGCCTTCACGTTAGAAGCCGACAGGGTCGTATTTAAATACGGTCAGACTGCCTATGTGACCTCTAATACAAATTTTGTCTCTGTACTAGATGATAAAGCCACCGTACAAGTAGCCTTCAACATTCCGATAAGCGGATTGAACGGATTGGGAGGCGTAACCGTAGACGGAAGTTTTTCCAAATACGATTTGCACAAAGACAAGAAAGGTAATGTCACGCTTTCCATCAACGTAATGGGCACTGGCATATCAGCCCGAGTAGACATTACGCTCTATGCCGGAAGCAACGAAGCCTCTGTCGACATTCTGCCCAACTTCAGTTCCAACAGACTAACCTTGAACGGAGTGATTTTACCTTTACATAAGAGCCAAGTGTTCAAAGGCCGCAGCCTTTGAACACTGCAGGGATAATGCCCAACTCAAGCAAAAATGTGCATTTTTTCCTCCTATTCCTTGCCAAACCCGCCACTTTCCGTAAATTTGCACACATTATGCTAATAATGAATATTATTTATCCTAATTATTAATATCATGAGTTTGAAAATCGTAGTATTGGCGAAACAAGTACCCGACACGCGCTGTGTGGGAAAAGACGCCATGAATGCCGACGGAACCATCAACCGTGCGGCACTTCCGGCCATCTTCAACCCGGAAGACCTGAATGCATTGGAGCAAGCGCTCCGGCTGAAAGACGCACATCCCGGCTCTACCGTGACCATGCTGACCATGGGTCCGGGACGTGCGGCCGAAATTATTC
>CALUIQ010000063.1 GCA_944320735.1 uncultured Bacteroides sp.
ATGGGGATGATTATGCTGCAATACCAATACGTCATGAACAAGGACATGGGCTTCACCGCCGACCGGATAGCGCTGACCAGTCTCGGCAACAACTCGGACGAGCAGAGCAAGAACTTTGTGACCTTCTTCAAGAGCCTGCCCTACGTGGAGGACGTGGCCGGCGCCATGGGCGACCCGTTGCAGGGCTACAGCGGCACGATGATAAACAACGAGAGCGGCGAGAGCATCTTCTCCGCCCGCTTCGACATGATAACGGAGAACTACGCTTCCCTCATGGGCATGACCATGCTGAAGGGCCGCATGCCCCGCAACCGGGACGAGGTCGTCATCAACGAGGATTTTGCCAAGCGCCTGCACTGGACGGCGGACAATGCCGTGGGACAGGTGGTACACACCATGGGCATGACTCCCAAAGTGGTGGGTGTGGTGAAGGACTTCCAGATACAGAGCTACTACACGCCGCAGATGCCCTACATCGGCTTCGGTGCCCAGTGGGTCAACTACGTAGCCACCTTCAAGCTGAAAAAGCCTTTCGGCGACAACCTGCTGAAGTTGCAGAAGGCGGTGGCCGAGGCGTATCCCGACAAGACCATCGACATCCTGTCCATGCCGCAGATGCGTGACAATATGTATAACGCCGTCCGCGTGTTCCGCAACGCCACCGTCGTGGCAGGCCTCGTGATGTTTGTCATCATGCTGATGGGCCTCTTGGGCTACACTGCCGACGAGGTGCAGCGCCGCAGTAAGGAGATAGCCATCCGCAAGGTGAACGGCGCCGAAGCATCCGGCATATTGGAACTGTTGGGACGCGACATCTTTGTCGTGGCGGCTCCCGCCGTACTGATAGGCATCCTCGCCGCGGTCTACGTCAACCACTTGTGGCTGGACATGTTCTCCACGCAAGTGCCCGCCGGATGGCCGATGTATGTGCTGACGGGCGTTGTCCTGTTGGCGCTCATCGTGGCTTGCGTATGGTGGCGCACGTGGGGTATAGCGAACGCCAATCCCGTGGAGAGTATCAAGGCCGAGTAAATGAAGAATTAAGAATGTAGAATGAAGAATTATTACGAATATTGAATGATGAATGAAGAATGAAGTGCTCTTGAAGTGGCTGTTTGTTAGCATCTATATACCACAAGGTAAATTCTTCATTCTTCATTCCTCATTCTTAATTAAACATATTGATTATGATTCAGATTAACGAAATTAGCAAAGTATTCCGCACGTCGGAAGTAGAGACCGTGGCATTGAACCACGTCAACCTAGAAGTGAAAGAAGGAGAGTTTGTAGCCATTATGGGTCCGTCGGGCTGTGGCAAGTCCACCTTATTAAATATATTGGGCTTGCTGGACAATCCCACGGAAGGCAGTTACAAGCTCTTGGGCGAGGAAGTGGCAGGACTGAAAGAGAAGGAGCGTACCCGGGTGCGCAAGGGCAAGATAGGCTTCGTTTTCCAGAGCTTCAACTTGATAGACGAACTGAACGTCTTCGAGAACGTGGAACTGCCTTTGACCTACCTCGGCATCAAGGCAGCCGAACGCAAGCGGATGGTGACCGAACTGCTGCAGCGTATGAACATCAGCCACCGCGCCAAGCACCTGCCGCAACAACTCTCGGGCGGTCAGCAACAGCGTGTGGCCATCGCCCGCGCCGTAGTGACCAACCCCAAGCTCATCCTTGCCGACGAACCTACGGGTAACCTCGACTCGAAGAACGGCAAGGAAGTGATGGACCTGCTGACGGAGCTGAACCGCCAAGGCACTACCGTGATAATGGTGACGCACTCGCAACACGATGCCGGATATGCCCAGCGAGCGGTACATTTGTTCGACGGCAGTATTGTGGCAAATACGATGAACGAGCTATGAGACAGCTATATTATACCTTCCTGACCTTGCTCCGGGGGCGTGGCGGCAACGTGGTGAAGCTTGTGTCGCTCACGTTAGGGTTGTTTGTCGGCGTGCTGCTTTTTGCACAGATCGTCTACGAACTGAGCTTCGACCGTTTCTATGAGCGTCCGGAGACGCTGGTGACACTACGTATGCGCAACGTTACCAATGGCGTGCCCGAAGCGGAGTATAATTACGCCACCTATCGCCCTGCCGCGTCCGACTTGTGGGAGGCTATGCCCGACTTGGTGGAGAGTGCCTGCCTGACTGCCAATATGTGGCAGCCTACCTTCTACTTGGAGGACAAGAAGTTGGACGCTTTCCCCGTATTCTTTGCCGACACGTTGTATTTCCAGACGACCGGTCTGCCGGTGTTGAAAGGAGACCCGCACGACCTTGCCGTGCAGGGCAATGCCTTCATTTCGCAGAGCAAGGCGCGTGAACTCTTCGGCGATGAAGACCCCGTGGGCAAGGAACTTTCCGTAGAGAAGCTGTTCAACGTCACCATCCGGGGCGTGTATGTCGATGTGCCTCACAATACCGCCTATCCACACGAATTGTTGCTCTCCATTCCTGCCTTTGAGTGGGCGTATGGAAAAGGCACGTGGGGTATGAACAATGTCTATTATGTCTTTTTCCGCCTCAAGCATCCTGAGGATGTGGAGCGGATGAACGCCTGTGTGCAGAAAGCCGTGGAGCAATACACCGACCCCCGCTTGGGCGAGGACGTGGTGACGGAATACAGCGTGCAGTCGCTGTACAGGGTCTACCGCACCGCTCCCGACACCACGCGGCGGCTGGTCATCCTGGGCGTGCTGGGCTTCTCCATCTTCTTCGTGGCTGCTATGAACTATGTGCTGGGTGCCGTGGCTGCTATGAATCGGCGTGCCAAGGCGGTGGGCGTGCATAAGTGCAGCGGTGCTACGGACGGGAATATCTTGGGTATGTTCCTGTGGGAAACCGGTGTTCTGGTAATGGCGGCCATCGTGGGTGCGCTGTTGCTAATGGTGCTGTTCCGGGAACCGCTGGAAGACCTGTTGGGCAGTCGACTGGCCGACCTTTTTACGTGGCAGACGATGTATGTGCCCCTTTTGTTGGTGGTGGTGCTGTTTGCAGTGTCAGGCTTTATGCCCGGTTACATCTACGCCCATATCCCGGTGACGCAGGTATTCCGCCGCTACACCGAGGGAAAACGCTCGTGGAAGCGAGGGTTACTCTTCGTGCAGTTCGTCGGTGTGGCTTTCATCTGCGGGATGTTGCTCACCACCGTGTGGCAGTACCACGACCTGATGAACCGCAGTGTAGGTTTCCGCAGTGGTGGTTTGGCGGTGGGTTTGCTGACGGGGGCACTGGATCGTGCGGAAGGCGTGGCCGATGCTATCCGTCGCGAACCTTACGTGGAGGCGGTCGGTGTCAGCAGTCAGAACCTGCTTGCCCATTACAGCACCACCCGCCTGTCGGACAACCAAGGCAACTTTATCTGCCCGCTGCATTTTATGGTGATAGACAAGGACTTTCCGCAAGTCACCGGCATGAAACTGTTGGAAGGCTCGTGGCCTCGGCACAAAGGGGAAACCGTAGTGGGAAAGACCACGGTGGAGACGATGAAGTGGGGCGACACCGCCATCGGACGTCAACTGCCTATCGACCCCTCTTGGGTGGGACTGGAGGAACCGCCTGTCGTTGTGGGCGTGGTGGAGGATGTGCGCAATATGGGCTTCTTTATGGAGCAAACCTGCACGTCCTTTATCCTAGGTGACCGCCTACGCTGCTTCAACGTCCGCCTGAAAGCCCCGCTGGATGACAACCTGAAGAAGCTGAACGACTTCATTCACACCACCTATCCCCATTTGGGCATAGAGTTCACTACCTACCAAGACATCCGTCGCGAGCAGAACGAGAGCGTCTCCCACTTCCGCAACGTCGTGTGGGTGACGACGCTTTGCATCGTGCTGATTGTACTGATGGGCTTGATAGGTTACGTCAGCGACGAAACTGAACTCCGCTCGAAAGAGATTGCCGTCCGCAAGGTGAACGGAGCTGAAGCCGGAGACATCCTTCGCCTGCTTTCGGCAGACATATTGAAGGTGGCCGTCGGGGCGGTTGTTGTCGGTGTGGCGGCCTCGTGGTACGTCTCCGGTGAGTGGTTGCAGCAGTTTGCGGACAGTGAGTTGTTGTCCCCGGCGTGGTTTATGGCCTTGCTATTGCTGTTGTTGGCTTTGATTGTAGCTGTGGTGGTCATCAAGGCTTGGCACATCGCCAACGAAGACCCCGTGCGAAGCATCAAGAGCGAGTAACGGGCGGCAGCAGCTTGAACCGCATACGCCAGCGGTGCGTGTCGGCGTCCCAATCGTGGCTCAGGATACGGAACGTGCCTATTTCAGACGTGTTGTGTACGTGGGTGCCGATGCAGAGGCATTCGTCATAGTCGCCCACGTGCACCACACGCACCGTCTCGCTGGCATCGTCCGGCAGGCGGCGCAGGTCGAATCGGCCTTGCGCTTCAGCTTGGGTGATGAACTCCTCGGTGATGTCCAGATGGCGGCCGATGACCTCGTTCACGGCCTGTTCCAGCAGGGCTACCTGTTCCGGCGTAGGCGCCTGGGGCAGCAGGTAGTCCAGCTTGCTTTTCTTGCGTTCGATGTGCGCTTCTACCGAGCGTCCGCATCCGAACAAACGTATCATGGTTTGGTTTACAATGTGTTCACATGTATGCATGGGGGCGATACTCGCCTCCTTGAATTTGGGGGATGCTTCATTCAGTTCCATGTCGTTTCTTGTTTTTAGTTTGAATGATTGAGGGCGTAAAGGTACGTTTTTTTGTTCGTATGACAAACTTTGTGGAATAAACCGGAAAGATTTGTCAAAGAAATCTTTATCTTTGTGACAATTTAGACTATTTACGATTTAGAAATTTACGATTTACAATTTGGTTGCGCTGTGCGGACGTAAATGATTGTCCCTCGTAAATAGTAAATCGCTAAATCGTAAATAGTAAATCGTTAAATCGTAAATAGTAAATCGCTAAATAGTAAATATAAAAGATGAAGAAATTATTGTTACTGGCAGCTGCGATAAGTATCGTGAGCTGCGCCCCTTCCCAAAAAACTGAGGAAGCCCGGCCTTATTCACAACGTATGGTAGAGTCCCACGGATTGGTGGACTTCTATTGCAACCGTCATCATCAGACTGAACTGGACAGTGCGGCTTGGGACTACGTGTCCGGCCTCGTGGCCAACGCCGTGCTGAAGGCTTGGACGCTCTATCCCGAAAAGACCGCCTATTATGACGCCGTGAAGGCATTTGCGGACAACAGCACCACACCCGCAGGTGACACCATCCTGAACGCCAAGGGACAGCCCGCCTTGCGACCCAGCAACATCGACGACCTGCCTGCCGGAAACGTTTTCTTCACGTTGTATAACGAAGAGTCGCGCAAGGGTAATGAGGCCGATGCCGACCGTTACCGCACGGCTGCCAACTTGATACGCAACAAACTGAAGTATGACCATAGCCGCATAGCCGAGGGATTGCCCGGCGCGGGAGGCTTCTTCCACAAAGCGACCTATCCTAACCAGATGTGGCTGGACGGACTGTATATGGGCTCTACCATCTACGCTGCTTGGCAACACGCTTTTGGCGAGGCGGATAGCGTGGACAATGTGGACAGTTGGACGGACATCGCCTTGCAGTTTAAGACCATCAACCGTTATACGTACGATGCCGACAAGCAACTCAACTACCACGCTTGGTCGGCTACACCGGAAGATGAAAACTCTTTCTGGGCACGCAAGGAAGGACCGCACAAAGGTTGTAGTCCGGAATTCTGGGCAAGAGGTATGGGCTGGTATTTTGCCGCATTGGTGGATGTGTTGGAATATATGCCCAAGGCTCATCCCGACTATCCGGCACTGACCGATATCCTGCAACAAGTGGCCGCAGGCTTGAAGCGTTGGCAAGACCCCGCATCGGGCGTGTGGTACCAACTCTTGCAATACGACGCTTCTGTGACGGGTGACGGCAAGGGAGATACTATATATAATAAGGTGTACAATGTGGGCACCGCTCCCAACTATCTGGAGGCGTCCGCATCGGGCATCTTTACTTACGCTTATCTGAAAGGCATCCGTTTGGGATTGTTGGATAAGGATGTTTATATGCCAGTGGCCGAGAAAGCTTATCAAGGTCTGCTTAAGACCTTTATCCGTGAACGGGAAGATGGTGGAGTAGATATCGTACAGACTTGTGCTTCCGCCGGACTGGGACCTGCCAAAGACCCTTCGCGTACGGGCACCATCAATTACTATCTCTGCGGAAAAGATGTACGGGTGGTGGAGAACGAAGGCAAAGCCATCGGCTCTTTCATTATGGCGTCCGTGGAATACGAACAACGTTCCCGATAAGCATTAAGAGAATGCTTTGAACACCGGTTCTGCCTTCTGAATCTGTGATTCATATCCATACCACCAACCGTGCCCTTCTTCCGGATTCCCCGTGGGAAGGAAGCAAAGCCGGAGGTCGGGACGGTAAACGCCTTGCGTCACTTGCCATCGGGCAGGAGGCGCAAGGCGTTTGGTTTGTACGTGCTCGGCGGGTTCCTTCTTGAGTGACAGCCCCGCTTCTATCCAAGCACGGGTGACCATCGGCGCAAAGTCGGGATAAGCTTGTTTGCAATAGGCATAGAGCACCACGCCCCTTTTCTCCAGGCTCATCGGTTGGTCTATCAGGTTGCCCGTCACAAGGTAAGCCAAGAAGTCGTGTAGGAATTTATCCTTATGGAGTATCAGTTGGCGGGTGACCTCTTGCCAGGCGGGCGTGTTGTAGTAAGCGTCCAGCAGGCGGGAGAGTTGGCGGGCGGTCTGTAGTTCGTCCGGTGTAATGGCATCTGTTTGCAGCACTTCGTAAGGCGGATAGGGCGAATAGCGGATGCCCCACTCAGCCGCGTGAAGGCGCATGGCAGTGCCAGGCAGGAGTTTGAGTGATTCCAACTGGATTTCACCCGCGCGATATTCGGCCAGTGTGCGTACGTCATCAAAGATTTGCTCCAACCGGTAGTGGGGGAGTCCCGCTATCAGATCGGCGTGGGTTTCCATATTGGGGAGCGAGCAAAGGTAGCGCAATCCGCTCAGCGAAGCTTTGAGGCCGCCTTTGCGAAAGCTTGCCTGTAACACGTCTTCGCGAAGACTTTGGATGCCCGCCTCCAAGTGCAGCAAGCCGGAGGGAAGCCGGCTCAGTTCCTCTTTCAGTTCCTCGTCCAGCAAGGCTGGGTGTATCTCCAGATGGAAACGGATGTCGGGATGATACGTGCGGAAAAGTTCGAGCAAATCTTTGGCGTGTCGGGTGTTGTAGTTGAAGGTACGGTCCAGCACACGTACGTTCCGTATGCCGTGGGCGCGGATGGTGTCCAAGCGTTGGCGGATGGCTTCCAAGCTTAGTGTCCGTACAGGTTTTTCACCGCCACTCACACAGAAAGCGCATGTGTTAAAGCACCCCCGGGTAGTTTCCAGTTGGACGAAAGGTTTGCTCCAGTTGAAAAAGGCACTCCGTTCGGGCGGCGTTAATTTGGCGAAACGCATCACCCGTGCCGTCCCGTTATCCTTGTAATGCCCTTCGGCGTCGAGGTAGCATAAGCCGGCTATCTCGCTCCATTGTTCCGAGGTCTCCCTATACTCCATCCATCGGGGAAACGACTCTTCACCTTCGCCCCTGAACACACACCGCACAAAAGGATGCGTACGCAGGAAGCGTTCGTTGTCACCTAAGAATTCCGGCCCTCCCAATACGACGGTGCAGGCAGGAAGCAACGCCTTGACCCGTGCCAGGATGTGCATCATCACTTCGTGGTTGAAGAGCCAGACGGTGCCCGCTACGATGTCTGGTCGTTGGCGGTATATCTGTTCCACTACCATGCCGATGTTTTCGTTGATGGTGGCCGACACTACGTGCCATTCCACGGATATGTCCTCCGCCATCTGGGTATGCAGTGCCGGAAGTGCCAGCGAAGAGTGGGCGTACGAACTGTTGAGGTCTATCCAAAGGAGTTTCATAGGTGGTATATTCAGAATCGATGCAAAAACAAGGAAGGGCTGATGCGCAGGTAGATACCGGCTACGATGCTGGCCGATGATTGGCTGCTTATTCGCTCTCCGTCGGCATCCACCCCGTTGCCCGAGAAGTATTGGTAGAGGGTCAGGTTGATACCTAAGGAAGCTATGTCTTTCAGCCGTTTGCTATATTCTACTTTCCCATACACCATTTGGGAATGTTCGAATACGGTCGGTTCGGCCGATTCGGTCAATGAACCAAAATAGGGGACGCCCAATATAGAGACGAATTTCCGGGAGTTCATATGTCCCGTCTTGACGTGAAAGTCACTCAGACGGACCGATACAGCGTTGTGCCATCCGTATCCGTTATCGATGGGGAGAAGCGAGCCCGCCAATTGTTTGTACCCTACGAAATGGCTTTCCGCCTGGATGTCCTTCAGAATCTTCCGGCCGATGTTCCATTTCATTCCTACGCCGACACCGATGTTGGCAAGGCTTGAAATCCCGTGATAAGGGCTTGCCTGCACTTCTCCGCCGATGTGTTGCCCTACGATTTGGATGGGCATATACCAGTGCACGACCTTTTCGGGCGCGTTCAACTTGAGGCGCGAGGAGAGTGCCAGGATAAAGCGTTCGCGGTGGTTGTCGTTTCGGAAGATGAAGCTTTGCCAGTCTACCCAGGCGTCCGCGTCGAAATATTTCGATTGGAAGAGCACCTGCATGCCGCTTTCAGGGTCGGCTGTGAGATTCAATTCCGGATTGTACAACACTTCAATCAGACGATGGGCGGAGCCGCCGTAGAGATTGCCCAAAATCAGATGGAACATTTGGTTCTTGCTACTCAGATGCGCGCGGAAGAAAGGCCGTATGTGTACCCTCTTTTTCTCATTGCTTTGATATCCGGGAAGCTCCAGATAAGTGCCCGTAGGATAGTGCGAGGCACCGTTATAGTAGAGCATGTGCATACCCGCTTCCAGTTTCAGGTTCTCCAACGGATAGAACACCAGTCGGGGCTGAATCCAAAGTCCCGGCAGGGAATACCCGTCGGTCAACGTCTTGAATTCGTTGTTCTGAAAAAAGTTCAGGTTATCCACCTGAAGCATTAGTTTCCCTTTACTATCCTTCTCCAATTTTGGTGAAAACGTAAAAACGTCCTGTTCTACCTGGGCGGATAGGCGTGAAGCGAACGGCAAGAGTAAGCACAATAGCAGGACAACGCCCTTGCTTACATATGGAATAAAAGGTATAAATGTTCTATCTGTTGTTTCCATATATGGGAAGAGTGAAAAAACGGGGACAAAGATAAGATTTACTTTTCAAATTCCCCGATTTCCGATGCTTATTTCATTGCTTTTTCGTAAGTTTGTGGCGTCATATAAAAAATACGGTTATGAAATTAAAACTCTATTCTTTTTTGTGCCTCTTGCTGGTTGTATGCGCTTTGCCGGCTGCCAACCAACAAAAAATCCGGATTATTCACGGGCCTTACTTGCAAAACGTCGGGGCTAATGACGCGACGATAGTTTGGATAACCGATAAGCCCTCTGTGGGATGGGTAGAAATAGCGCCGGATGACGAAAGCCATTTTTATGCGCAGGAACGCGCCAAAATCTTCGATACCAAAATTGGAATCAAGCGTACTTCTACCATACACGCTGTCAAGATAGACGGGCTGCAACCGGGGGTGCGTTATCGTTACCGGGCGTGCGCGCAAGAGGTGCTGGAGCATCGTGTAAACCAGGTTGTCTATGGCAGTATTGCTTCAACAGACGTTTATGGCAAGGCTCCTCTCAGTTTCACGACCCTCAACCCGCAGAAGTCAGCCGTTAATTTTGCGATGCTGAATGACATACACGGACGTAATGAGGTGTTGGAGCAAATGATAGGGCAATGTGATTTGGCGGAGACCGATTTGTTTCTCTTTAATGGTGACATGGTGTCTTGGACCAATGACCAGGAACAGCTTTTCGGCGGATTTATGGACAAAGCCGTAGAACTTTTTGCCGGTTCGGTGCCGATGTATTATTGCCGGGGCAATCACGAGACCCGTGGACCTATGGCTCCTTACTTCCAAGACTATTTTAATCCCAAAGAAGATGAGCTATATTATATGTTCCGTCAAGGCCCTGTGTGTTTTGTCGTGCTGGATTGTGGCGAAGACAAGCCGGATAGCGATGTGGAGTATTATGGGATTACCGCTTATGACGAGTATCGCACGCAACAGGCCCGTTGGTTGGAGAGTGCTTTGAAAAGCGACCTTTATCAGCAGGCCCCCTTCAAGGTGATAGTATGCCATATGCCTCCTTTCGGCGGTTGGCATGGAGAGCTGGACATTGCGCAAAAGTTCATTCCGCTGTTGAATGAAAACAAGCCGGATGTCTATCTGTGCGGCCATATACATCGTTACTCCCGGCATGGCGCAGGCGACAATGGGGTCAACTTTCCGCTGATTGTCAATTCCAATAATACGCTTTTGAAAGCGCGGGTGGACGCTGGTCGGATGGATATAAGGGTTTATGATTTGGACGGGAAGGAAATAGACCGGTTGCTGATAGAAAAATAAGTAAGCTGCGTTGGCAAAGTAAGCAAGCTGTCTTGGCAAAGTAAGCAAGCTGTCTTGGCAAAAGAAATAGATAAGTAATAATATGCAACACACAATCAACCGTGAAACAAATTTGTATTAGTATCCTTTGCCTCTGCCTGTCGCAAGCCGGCGTGTGGGCGCAAATATCAAAGCCCAAACGAGAGTATGTAGAATTCTTGTCCGTCACCAATCACGCCAACCGCAACTACGCCTTGGGTGACACAGCCTTTGTCACCCTCTATGCTTATGCCGGAGGCTTGCCCCTGGACGGCATATCTGTACGTTATGCCGTAGGAAACGAAATGATGCCAGCCGACCGAACCGACTCCGTCCTCCTGCGCGACGGGAAAGCCATCCTGCCCATAGGCACCTCCCGCGAGCCGGGCTTCCGCGCCTGCAATTTCCGCTTCGAGGTGGCGGGCAAGGAATACAAGGATTTGGTAAAAGTGGCTTACGCGCCGGAGCAAATACGCCCCACCGTCCCTTATCCTGATGACTTCAACACGTTTTGGACGCGCACCCTGCAAGAAGCCGAACGCACCATCCCTCTGAATCCTGTCGTGACGCGCTTGCCCCAACACGATACGGACAACGCCGAAGTGTCTTTGGTGAAACTCGATTGCGGCCCGAACGGGCGGTGCATCTACGGCTATCTGATAAAGCCCAAGGCCGAAGGCAACTATCCCGTCATCCTCTATCCGCCCGGAGCAGGTTCAAAGAGGATTGTGCCCGAATACGATTACGCCCGCGCCGGCTTCATTTCCTTGAAAATAGAGATTCACGGATTGTCGCCCGAGCTTCCGGATGCGGCCTATCAAGAAGGACAGAAAGCCGTAGAAGCCTATATGCACAAAGGATTGGATGCGCCCGAAAGCTATTATTATAAAGATGTGTACGTGGGTTGCGCCCGGGCGATAGACTACTTGTGCTCCTTGCCGGAGTTTGACGGGAAGAATGTGGGTGTGGCCGGCGGAAGCCAAGGAGGCGCGCTCACCATCGTCACAGCCGCGCTGAATTCCAAAGTCACCTTCTTCGCCTCGTTCTATCCCGCATTGAGTGACGTGACCGGCTTCCTGCACGGGCGTGCCGGTGGTTGGCCTAAATTCTTCCGCAACGGGAAGGGCACCCAACAATCGACCGACTCAGCCGTTCGCACCTTGTCGTACTACGACGTGGCGAACTTTGCCCGCCAACTGAAAGTCCCCGGATTCTATTCTTATGGCTATAATGACGAAACTTGTTCGCCGACCTCCGTCAGTGCCGTCATAAATAGCATCACGGCTCCCAAGCTAGTGGTCATCACCCCCACTTCGGGCCACTGGCGTTTTACGGAGACCAACGACAAGGCGATGGAATGGATGAAAAGACAGGTAAAATAAGTGCGTCTTATGTGAAAATAAAAAACGGAGGCACAAAGGCACAGAGAAAATATATTTTTTAAATCAACAAAATAAAAAACTCTGTGACTCTGTGTCTCCGTGTTCTGATTATTGGCTTACGCCACTTTCTCCAAGCGTTTCATCACGGAGAAGATGAACAAGGCGGCCAGCAGGCAGAGCACCATCAGCGTACCCCAAACGACCCACAACGGCATATCGCCCCACAACCACGAAGCAACGGACGTCAGATAGTTGCCTATGGCGGTGGCCACGAACCAACCACCCATCATCATACCCTTATACTTGGGAGGAGCCACCTTCGACACGAAAGAGATGCCCATAGGCGAAAGCAACAGCTCGGCAAACGTCAGCACCAGATAGGTGGACACCAGCCAGTTGGGCGACACGAACGTAGCCGCATCACCGGCCGCCTCTTGTGCGTTGGGCGACAACAAGCCGATGGAAGCCACAATCATCACCACATAGCCCAAAGCGGCCACCAACATACCGAGGCCGATTTTACGCGGAGCGGAAGGCTCTTTCCCCTTGCGTGCCAACGAACCGAAAATGGCCATAGAGACCGGAGTCAGAGCCACCACGAAGAAGGGGTTGAATTGCTGGAAGATAGGCGCGTCAACCGGCACGCTTCCTTCCAAGGCCGAATAACGATAGACAAGGAACAGCACAGCCAGCAAGGTCACCACGCCCGAAATCAGCTTGCCCTTGCCCGTCTTCGACTGGAACAACTGGAATAGGCCATATACGAAGATGATAACCGCGAACAGGTTGGCCACGCTGAACATCATACTCTCCAAGCCCGCAGAGCTCTTGGCCGTAAACTCGTCGGCAAAGTAGGTCAGCGTCAGGCCGTTCTGGTGGAAAGCCATCCAGAAGAAGATAACCACGGCAAATACCAAGCAGAGAGCCACGATGCGCTCTTTCGTCTCTTTGGGAGAAAGCTCCTCCGTATGGGCGGCGTTGGCGTTCTTAGCCTCCACCTGCTTCGTAGAGCCTTCCACGTGGCGGAACGTCTTGCGGAAGCCGTAGTAAATCAACATAGACACAATCAGCGAGACACACGCCACGCCGAAAGCGAAGTGGTAGGAGTCGTTCACGCTCACGCCCCACGTCTGTTGCGCATATTCCATCATCTCCACCGCGGCCGTAGGAGCGAACAACGCACCGATGTTGATGGCCATATAGAAGATGCTGAACGCCGAATCGCGCTTCGAAGCGTAAGCCGGGTCATCGTACAGATTGCCCACCATCACTTGCAGGTTTCCCTTGAACAAGCCCGTGCCGGTGCTGATGACCAACAATCCGGCCACCATCGAAACCCAAGCGGCCGCCCCGTTGCCCAACGGAAGTGCCAGCAGCACATAGCCGATGAACATACCGATGATACCGATGGTCACCATCTTGCCGTAACCGAACTTATCCGCCAGGATACCACCTATGAACGGAAGAAAATAAACCAACGCCAAGAATGCGGCGTAAATGTTGCCCGCCGTAGACGCGGACAAATCGAAGTTGGCTCGCAGGAATAGCACGAAGATAGCCAACATCGTGTAGTAGCCGAAACGCTCGCCCGTATTGGCCAGCGCCAAGGCAAAAAGACCTTTAGGTTGCCCTTCAAACATAATGTTAGATCAATTTTTAAGATTAATGAATAATGTTTATTTGGTTGGCAAAGATAAAAAAAAGAAGCTAAGTCTCAAAACAACTTGCAAACTTCTGCGCCAACTTCTCGAATCAGGTCGTGCGGATTGAGTTTCAGTTGCAGGCCGCGTTGCCCGGCACTCACGTAGATGTAAGGATGCTCCAGGCAGGTTTCGTGAATGTAAGTGGGGAACGGTTTCTTCATCCCGATGGGCGAACACCCTCCGCGGATGTAGCCCGTCAGGGGCAACAGCTCCTTCACGTGGATGAGGTCGCACTTCTTGTTGCCGCTCACCTTGGCGGCCATCTTTAAGTCCACTTCGTGCTCGCCGGGAATGACGCAGACGAAATGCCCCGTCTTGTCGCCCTGCAACACCAGTGTCTTGAACACGCACTCGATGTCCTCGCCCAGTTGTTCTGCCACGTGTGGGGCACTCAAATCGTTCTCATCTACCTCGTAAGGTATCAGTTCGTAGGCTATCTTAGCCTTGTCCAACAGACGCGCCGCATTGGTTTTGTTTATCTTTGTCTTCATTGGCTTAAAATGATAATTTAATGTACTAATATGCTAAGGTGCCAATGTGCTAATGAGGCTGTGCTGTGTGGGCAAATTTTTCATCCGCAGATGAATAATCAACACACAGCTAAATTCCCATTACCGCACGTAAATCGTAAATTGCTAAATGGTAAATGAACTATAATTCTTCCTTCAAGAAACGGGGCGTATGGCCTTTGGAGCTCTTCGCCACTTCCTCCGGCGTGCCGGTGGAGAGGACTTCACCCCCGCCCCGCCCGCCTTCGGGACCCATATCGATGATGTAGTCCGCCATCTTGATGACGTCCATATTGTGCTCGATGACTATCACCGTGTTTCCCTTGTCCACCAAACGGTTCAGCACGCTCATCAGCACACGGATGTCCTCGAAGTGGAGTCCCGTGGTGGGCTCGTCCAGGATGTAGAGGGTCTTGCCCGTGTCGCGCTTGGAAAGCTCCGTGGCCAGCTTCACGCGTTGGCTCTCGCCTCCGGAGAGGGTCGTGCTGGGCTGGCCGAGCTTGATGTAGCCCAAGCCTACCTCCTGTATCACCTTTATCTTGTTCAATATCTGGGGCACGTTCTCGAAGAATTCCACGGCACGGTTGATGGTCATATCCAACACGTCGGCGATGGACTTGCCTTTATAGCGCACCTCCAGCGTCTCGCGATTGTAACGCTTGCCGTGGCACACCTCGCAAGGCACGTAGACGTCGGGCAGGAAATTCATCTCGATGGTCTTGTAACCATTGCCTTGGCAGGCCTCGCACCGTCCTCCCTTCACGTTGAACGAGAAGCGTCCCGCCTTGTAGCCGCGTATCTTGGCCTCGGGCAAGCCCACGAACAGATTGCGTATGTCGGAAAAGACGCCCGTGTAGGTGGCGGGATTGGAACGGGGCGTGCGTCCCAAAGGCGATTGGTCGACGTTTACCACCTTGTCTATATATTCCAATCCTTCGATGCTGTCGTAGGGCAAGGGGTCTTGCAGGGAACGGTAGAAACGCTGGGAAAGGATGGGCTGGAGCGTCTCGTTTATCAAAGTGGACTTGCCGCTTCCTGACACGCCCGTGACGCATATCAGCTTGCCCAAGGGAAACTCCACGTCCACGTTTTTCAGGTTATTGCCCCGCGCGCCCCGCAGCCAAAGGCTGTGCCCGTTGCCCTTGCGACGCTGCTTGGGCACTTCGATGGCCCGTTCGCCATTCAGGTATTGCGAGGTCAGCGTGTGCGTCCGCAGCATCTCCTGGGGCGTGCCGGCAAACACCACTTCGCCTCCCAGGCGTCCCGCCTTGGGACCCATATCGATGACATAGTCGGCCGCCAGCATCATATCGCGGTCGTGCTCCACCACAATCACCGTATTGCCGATGTCGCGCAATTCTTTCAATGAATGAATCAGGCGTTGGTTATCCCGTTGATGCAGGCCGATGCTCGGCTCGTCCAAGATGTAGAGCACGTTCACCAGCTGCGAGCCAATCTGCGTGGCCAGGCGGATGCGTTGGCTCTCGCCTCCGGAGAGACTGACCGAACTACGGTTGAGCGAGAGGTAATCCAGCCCCACGTCGAGCAGGAATTTCAGGCGGGTGCGTATCTCCTTCAGTATCTCCGCGGCAATCTGGCGCTGCTTGTTGTCCAAGTGCTCGTCCACGTGCGTCAACCAGTCGTACAGCTCGTTGATGTCCATCGTGGCCAGCTGGTAGATGTTCTTGTCGTGGATGCGGAAAGAAAGCGCCTCCTTGTTCAGGCGCGCGCCGTGGCACTCGGGACACTCGGTGGTGCGGGCAAACTGCTCCGCCCATTTTTGAGCCGTGGCCGAGGCGTCGCGGTCTTGCTGCATCTGTATGTATTTCACCACGCCTTCGTAGGTGGTAAAATAATCGGAAGCCCCGCCTATCAGCGAGCTTTTGATGTGGACACGCTCGTCCGCCCCGTAGAGCACCTCGTCGATGGCCTCGTCGGGCAACTCCTTCACCGGAGTCTTCAGGTTGGCCTCGTACTTCTCCAGCAGGGCGTCTATCTGCCAGAATATCATACTGTTCTTATATTTGCCCAAAGGCACCACCGCCCCGTCATAGATGGACAACTCACGGTCGGGAATCACCTTGTTTATGTCCATCTGGCTCACCACGCCCAACCCCTTGCACTTGGGGCAGGCTCCTTGGGGGGAGTTGAAGGAAAAATTGTGCGGAGCCGGCTCTTTGTAGGACAATCCCGTGACGGGACACATCAGCCGCTTGCTGTAATGGCGCACCTGCCCCGTCTGCGCGTCCAATATCATCATCAGTCCGTCTCCTTGGTGCATAGCCGTGGACACGCTGTTTTTCAAGCGCGTATCGTCCTTGTCGGCCACGACCAGCTTGTCTATCACCACCTCTACGTCGTGGTTTTTGTATCGGTCCAACTTCATCCCGGGGATGGCTTCTTTCACCTCGCCGTCCACCCGCACGTACAGGTAGCCCTTTTTCCTCACCTGCTCGAAAAGCTCCTTGTAGTGCCCCTTGCGGTTGCGCACCAACGGGGCCAGCAGGTAGATGCGCTTGCCCTTGTATTCCTTCAATATCAAGTCCAGGATTTGCTCTTCGGTGTATTTCACCATCTTCTCGCCGCTCAGGTACGAGTAGGCCACGCCTGCCCGCGCAAAGAGCAAGCGCAGGAAGTCGTATATCTCGGTCGTGGTGCCCACGGTGGAGCGGGGATTCTTGTTGGTCGTCTTCTGTTCGATGGAGATGACGGGGCTAAGTCCCGTGATTTTGTCCACGTCGGGGCGTTCCAGGTTGCCCAAAAAGTTGCGCGCGTAGGCCGAGAAAGTCTCGATGTAACGCCGCTGGCCTTCGGCAAAAATGGTGTCGAAAGCCAAGGACGATTTTCCGCTCCCGCTCAACCCTGTGATGACCGTCAGGCTGTTGCGGGGTATCCGGGCATCGATGTCCTTCAGGTTGTGCACCCGTGCTCCGTACACGTCTATGTATTCCGCTTCGTCGTTTTGCATAATATAAATGATAATTTAGCTATTAAATGAAGAATGAAGAATGATGAATGAAGAATTAGGCTGCGCTGTGTATTCGATGGAACGCAGATGACGCAGACAGGCGCAGATGAACGCAGATTTTAAACGGCTTTACTCAAAATTCTTCATTCATCATTCTTAATTCTTCATTCAAGCGCGCTTGCGCGCGCTAAATTCCCATTTTCTGCTTGCAAAAATACTTTTTTCTCTCTGAATATCCGCTATTCCTCCTCCTTTTTCGGATTTAAGGATGCAGAATATTATTTCTTAACCCCGAACGTTTGGCTTGAATGCCACAGATTTCTTAACTTTGCACCTGCTTTTATTACGATTTATAATATGAAAACAATCAGAAGAACCTTGTTCTCCTTGCTGCTGGCAGCCGCCTGCACGCTGGACGCACACGCGCAAGAGAATCAGTCATACATCCTGCATACCATCGAGAAGGGGCAAAGCCTCTATTCCATCTCCAGTATGTATGGAGTGAGCCAAAGCGACATCATCAAGTTGAATCCGGGAAGCGACCAGCGCATCTACGTAGGCCGCAAGCTGCGCATCCCACGCAAGGCGCCCAATGCCACGCAGGAGACTTTCCATACCATCGAGTCGGGCGAGACGCTCTACCGGCTCAGCCAGCGTTACGGTGTGTCCGTACATGCCATCTGCAAGGCCAATCCGGGACTCAGCGTGTACAACTTCCACGCCGGAGAGGTCATCCGCATACCCGCTCCTATTGCTGACGCAGAGGTTGCCACGCCGGAGAACCAGGCAAAAGACACGGTGGCCCTGCGTGCTGAAGTGAAACCGCGATGCCGGGACATGCACAAAGTAGGACGCCGACAAACTGTCTACAGCATCAGCCGCGAATATGGCATCAGCGAGGAAGAGCTCATTGCCGCCAACCCTGAGCTGAAGGGTAAAGACAAAATAAAGCGGGGCACTTTTCTTTGCATCCCTTATCCGGCACCTTCGCCAAAGGAAGACGACGACTCGTCGAAAGAACCGCCGACGAATCGCGAACTTTTCAGGGAAAATAGCGTGAAAGCTGAGCGATATGCTACGATCAAGGTGGCCGTCATCCTTCCTTTGTTGCCCGAAGACGGGCAACAAAACGAGTCGGCGCGCATGATAGAGTATTACGAGGGATTCCTTATGGCCGTAGACAGCCTGAAGAAAGCGGGTGTGTCCATCGGCCTCCATACGTATAACTCCGGCCCGCAAAAGGCTTCCATCCAAAAGATTTTGGCTACCAAAGATATGCAGGATGTCAACATCATCTTCGGCCCCTTGTATCAAGAGCACATCCAGCCGCTTACTGAGTTTGCCCGGCAGAAAGGCATCCGGCTGGTCATTCCCTTCACGTCGAAAGACAATAGTGTATTCCGTAATCCTTATGTCTATCAGATCAACACCCCGCAATCCTATTTGTATTCGGAGGTGTACGACCACTTCTTCCGTCAATTCCGCAACGCGCACGTCATCTTCCTCAACACGCGGGAAGGTTCGCGCGACAAGGTGGAGTTCATCAAGGGCTTCAAGGAGGAACTGGGCAACCGCTCCGTCCCTATGACCACCTTGTCGGACACGGTGACGGCTTCTACGCTGAACAAGGTGTTGCGCCCCGACCGTGAAAATATTTTTGTTCCTACCACGGGCAGCAACGTGGCGCTTATCAGGCTCCTGCCACACCTGACCGTGACCGTACGCCAAAATCCGGAAACTTCCATTCACTTGTTTGGCTATCCTGAATGGCAGACTTACACCAAGGATCATCTGGACGCTTTCTTCGAACTCGACACCTATTTTTATTCATCCTTCTACACCAACAACCTGTTGCCTTCCGCGGCTGAGTTTACGCAAAATTACCGCCGTTGGTTTGGCAAGGATATGGAAGAGCGTTATCCTAAATACGGTATGTTGGGGTTCGATACGGGATATTATTTTCTGAAGGGGCTTTCCAAATATGGCACCACCTTCGAGGAAAACTTGAACCGTTTCAACGTATCGTCCATCCAAACTGGGTTCAAGTTTCAGCGGGTCAACAATTGGGGAGGATTCATCAACCGGAAGGTGTTCTTCGTGCATTTCACCAAAAATTACGAACTTCTCAAGCTGGACTTTGATTGATGATGGCTGTGCGCTTTCAGTTCGATAAATTATCGTTTTAAAGTATGAAGTTAAAAATATTTTTCATAAGCATTCTTTGGCTGGCTGGCGCGGCAATGTCGCTGCATGCGCAGATTGGCGAGCAACGCTATAATTTCTCCGTAGGAGTCAATGGAGGCGTCAACATCAACTCCGTCAGCTTTTCGCCCAGCGTGCGGCAAGGCTCACTGATAACGCCCACCGCCGGCGTCACCCTGCGCTACATCTCCGAGAAATACTTCGGTATGATATGTGGTGCCCAGCTCGAGATTAACTATTCCCAACAAGGATGGAGCGAGTTTTACGAGGATTATCCCGACTTGGCTTATACCCGTAAGATGAACTACGTCAACATTCCTTTCCTGGCTCATTTGGCGTTCGGGAAGGAAGGCCGCGGCCTTCAATTTTTCATCAATGCAGGTCCGCAGATAGGTTTCTTCATAAGCGACAGCCATACCATAAGCGGTCCTTGGGACGACTACACCGGACTCATCATCGAGCAGCACGAGGCTCCCATCGACAACAAGTTCGATTATGGCATTACGGGAGGGGCGGGAGTAGAGCTGCGCACCAAAATTGGTCATTTCCAAGTAGAAGGCCGCTATTATTACGCGCTCTCCGACTTCTACGGCACCACGAAGAAAGACTATTTCTCCCGTGCCGCTCACGGCGTCATCACCGTGAAAGTGGCTTATCTGTTTGATTTGATGAAGTAATATCGCTCCTTTCCGAACGGGTGATTTTAAATAAATAGAATGTCCGCAATCAGCCATTCAGCTACAAGTTACGAGCTACAAGCTACAAGTAGGCTGCGCTTTGGGTTTTACAAGTAACCTTACTCGTCACTCGTAGCTTGTCACTCGTAGCTGAATAGGAGCTTTGCGGAATTTCTCACAATGAGGTTTTAATCAGCCAAAAGGAAAAAATATTTTCTTGACAGGATGGCTGCGCCAGCCGTTATGCCCTTTTCACTAAAACAAGCCTGTTTTCCCCTTTATTTTCTTCTTTTCCCCTCCATTTTCAAAAAAACATCGTTTGCGCACACAGAAAAAGTGTGAGAAAGATTTGTAGTTCACAAATTATGCTTAAATTTGCCGCGATTTGTAATGCGTACTTTGCAAAATGGCGGATACTATAAAACATCAAGGTATTGTGGAAAACATCGACGGTTCCCATCTGAAGGTTCGGATTGTCCAGACTTCGGCGTGTGCGGCTTGTAGCGTAAGAGGCCATTGTTCTTCGGCCGACGCGAAAGAAAAGCTGATAGACGTGACTGACCCGTTTTTTGCTTCCTCGTGCAAGCCCGGTGACCACGTGTGGGTGGTGGGGCAACTTTCCATGGGTTGGATGGCTGTATTGTTGGCTTTCATTTTCCCTTTTCTTTTAGTGGTGGTTTCTCTTTTCCTGTTTATGGGTATATGGGAGGATGAGCTGCGTTCGGCGTTGTGTGCGCTGTTGCTGCTTATACCATATTATTATATATTGTGGTTAAACCGGGTGCGGGTCGGGAAGAAGTTTTCTTTTACGATTCAACCGATGGGGTGAGGAAATTCAAAATAATAATCAATTAAATAACTAACTAATTTATGAATGTAATTCTGATTGCAGTGATTTCGTTGGGAGTGATTGCGTTGGTGTCGGCTGGCATCCTGTATATTGCTTCCAAGAAGTTTGCCGTGTATGAAGATCCGCGGATTGGCCAGGTGGCGGCTGTATTGCCTCAGGCGAACTGCGGCGGATGTGGTTATCCGGGTTGTAGCGGATTTGCCGCCGCTTGTGTGAAGGCAGGTTCGCTGGAAGGCAAACTTTGTCCGGTGGGCGGGCAGCCTGTTATGGAGAAAGTGGCCGAGATTTTAGGATTGACCGTTGCGGCTTCCGAGCCGAAGGTCGCAGTGGTAAGGTGTAACGGTACGTGTGCCAACCGTCCCCGTATTAACCAATACGACGGAACGAAGAGTTGCGCCATCGCCTCTTCTCTCTATGGCGGTGAGACCGGTTGTAGCTACGGCTGTTTGGGATGTGGCGATTGCGTGGCCGCTTGCCAGTTCGACGCTATCCACATGAATCCCGAAACTGGACTTCCCGAGGTAGATGAGTCCAAGTGTACGGCTTGTGGAGCTTGCGCCAAGGCTTGTCCGCGCAACATTATCGAGATTCGTCCACAAGGCAAGAAGTCGCGCCGTGTGTACGTGCAGTGTGTCAACAAGGACAAGGGTGCGGTAGCTCGCAAGGCTTGTACGGCGGCTTGTATCGGTTGCGGCAAGTGCGTGAAGGTCTGCGCTTTCGAAGCCATTACGGTAGAGAACAATTTGGCTTACATCGATCCGGACAAGTGCAAGTCTTGCCGCAAGTGCGAAGAGGTTTGTCCGCAGAATGCCATTATCGCCTTGAACTTCCCGCCGCGTAAACCCAAGACGGAAGAGGTTGCTCCGGCTGCTCCAAAGGCCGAAGCTCCGAAAGCTGCAGCTCCTAAGGCTGAACCGGCGCCAAAGCCTGAAGCCCCGAAAGCTGAAGCTCCTGTGGAGAAGGCTCCTGAAGCTCCGAAGGCGGAAGCCTAAACAATCAACCCGAAATTAAAACGATTAAAATACAGAATTTGTATGTTGAAAACATTTTCAATCGGTGGTGTTCATCCACACGAAAATAAACTTTCAGCACATCAGCCCATCATCAAGGCCGACATTCCCGCAAAGGCTGTCATCTTGTTGAGCCAGCACATCGGCGCGCCCGCGAAACCGATTGTGGCCAAGGGCGATGTAGTGAAAGTAGGTACAAAGATTGCCGAACCGGGTGGCTTTGTATCAGCAGCCATTCACTCTTCGGTCAGCGGTAAGGTGGCCAAGATTGATACCGTCATCGATGCCAGCGGTTACCCGAAACCGGCCATCTTCATTGATGTAGAAGGGGACGAATGGGAAGAGAGCATTGACCGCACTGACACGCTGGTGAAGGAATGCAACCTGACTCCGGAAGAAATCGTAAAGAAGATTGCCGACTCGGGCATTGTAGGTATGGGTGGCGCTTGTTTCCCTACGCAGGTAAAGCTGTGTCCGCCTCCCGCTTTCAAGGCAGAGTGTGTCATTATCAATGCTGTAGAGTGTGAGCCTTACTTGACGGCCGACCACCAACTGATGTTGGAGCACGCCGAGGAAATTATGGTGGGCGTCACTATCCTGATGAAAGCTGTCAAGGTGAACAAGGCGTTTATCGGCATTGAGAACAACAAGCCCGACGCCATCCAACTGATGACCAAGGTGGCTTCGTCTTATCCCGGTATTGAGGTAGTTCCCCTGCAAGTGAAGTATCCGCAAGGTGGTGAAAAACAGCTTATCGATGCCATCATCAAACGCCAGGTGGCAGCAGGCGCATTGCCTATCTCTACGGGTGCCGTGGTGCAGAACGTAGGAACGGCTTTTGCCGTATATCAAGCCGTGCAGAAGAACAAGCCTTTGTTCGAGCGTGTCATTACCGTGACCGGCAAGTCATTGGCCAAACCGTCTAACTTCTTGGCGCGTATCGGTACGCCGATGCAGCAGCTCATCGACGCTTGCGGTGGCCTGCCCGAAGATACGGGCAAGATTATCGGTGGTGGCCCGATGATGGGTAAGGCATTGGTCAACACGGACGTGCCTACCGCAAAGGGAAGCTCCGGCATCTTGATTATGAACAACAAGGAGGCCAAGCGTGGCGAAGTGCAGCCCTGTATCCGTTGTGCGAAGTGTGTCAGCGCTTGCCCGATGGGATTGGAGCCGTTCTTGCTTGCCACCGTGTCGGCTCACGGAGATTTTGAAAGAGTAGAGAAAGAAGACATTATGTCGTGTATCGAGTGTGGCTCGTGCCAGTTCACTTGTCCGTCCAACCGCCCGATGTTGGATTACATCCGTTTGGGCAAGAGCAAAGTGGGAGCGATGATACGTGCACGTCAGGCAAAAAAGTAAAGTAAAAGATTGAAATTATGAATAAGTTAATCGTATCCCTTTCGCCCCATGTCCATAGCGAGGACAGCGTGAAGAAGAATATGTACGGCGTGCTAATCGCGCTGATACCGGCTTTTTTGGTGTCGCTCTACTTCTTCGGACTGGGTGCTTTGATTGTTACGCTTGCTTCCGTATTGGCCTGTGTGTTCTTTGAATGGGCCATCGGCAAGTACTTGTTGAAGAAGGAAACCACTACCATCACCGATGGTTCGGCCATCATCACCGGTGTGCTGCTGGCTTTTAACCTGCCTTCTAACCTGCCCATTTGGATTGTCATCATCGGTGCGTTGGTGGCTATCGGCGTTGGCAAAATGTCATTCGGAGGTTTGGGCTGCAACCCATTCAACCCCGCATTGGTAGGTCGTGTGTTCCTGTTGTTGTCCTTCCCGGTGCAAATGACCAGCTGGCCGGCTGTAGGTCAGTTGACGGCTTATACCGATGCCACGACTACCGCCACTCCGTTGGCCATCATGAAAGGTGTCATCAACGGTGCTCCCGGTTTCTCGCTGGATCAGCTTCCCGGTTCTTTTGACCTCTTGCTGGGTAACAATCCCGGTTGTATCGGTGAGGTGAGTGCCTTGGCTCTGTTGTTGGGTCTGGCCTATATGTTGTGGAAGAAAGTCATCACGTGGCACATTCCCGTATCCATTCTGGTAACGGTGTTCGTGTTCGGTTCCATCATGCACCTGGCTAATCCGGAACTCTATGTAGACGGCTTGACCCAACTGCTCTCCGGTGGTCTGATGTTGGGTGCTATCTTTATGGCTACTGACTATGTGACTTCACCTATGAACCACAAGGGTATGCTTATTTACGGTGTATGCATCGGTCTGCTGACGGTCATCATCCGTCTGTTCGGCGCTTATCCCGAAGGTATGTCGTTCGCTATTCTGATCATGAATGCGTTCACACCGCTGATAAACACGTATGTTAAACCAAAACGCTTTGGGGAGGTAGCAAAGAAGAAATGAAAAAGTTAGAATCGTCCTTAAAGAATATGTTGCTGGTGCTGACGGGTGTGACAGTAGTCTCCGTGGCACTGCTGGCTTGGGTAAATGAGATTACCAAGGAACCGATTGCGGCTGCTAACGCCAAAACGTTGAGCGATGCGGTCAGCGCGGTGGTTCCCGGTTTCGACAACGACCCGATTGCTGACAAGAAAATGCAGGAAGTGAACGGAGTGGAATATGCCGTTTATCCGGCTACTAAAGGCGGCGAGTTCATTGGTGCGGCTGTGGAGGCTTCGGCCATGGGCTTCGGCGGTGAGTTGAAAGTGTTGGTGGGCTTTGATGCCCAGGGTAATATCTTGGATTATTCGCTGTTGTCGCATGCGGAGACTCCGGGCTTGGGCTCGAAGGCTGTCGACTGGTTTAAGAAAGGCGGCAAAGGCGACATTATCGGGAAGAATCCGGGAGCGTCACCCCTGACCGTAAGCAAGGATGGCGGTGAGATAGATGCCATTACGGCTTCCACCATCACCTCTCGTGCTTTCCTGAATGCTGTGAACGTTGCTTATGCGGCTTTTGCCGGTCAGAATAAGGCCGACGGCGCAACTGGTGCGACCGCTCAAAAAGATGTTGAACAACCTGCTGAAGAGTCTGCCCCCGCAGATTCCACCGGCGTTAAATAAAGAAAGGAGCAGAATATGAATAACTTTAAAGTGTTGATGAACGGTATCATCAAGGAAAATCCTACGTTCGTGCTTCTGTTGGGTATGTGTCCTACGCTGGGAACAACTTCTTCCGCCCTCAACGGTATGGGTATGGGACTGGCCACCGCGTTTGTGCTCATTTGTTCCAATGTGGTGATTTCAGCCATCAAGAACTTGATACCCGACATGGTGCGCATTCCGGCGTTCGTTGTGGTCATTGCTTCGTTCGTGACCTTGTTGCAGATGATTATGCAGGCTTACGTGCCGGCATTGTATGCCACGTTGGGCTTGTTCATTCCGTTGATTGTGGTGAACTGCATTTTGCTGGGACGTGCCGAGGCTTTTGCCGCCAAGAACGGCCCGGTGGCTTCTATGTTCGACGGTTTGGGCATGGGCTTGGGCTTCACGTTGGGTCTGACCACACTGGGTGCTGTGCGCGAGCTGTTGGGCACCGGCAAGATTTTCGGCTTGACCATCTATCCGGAAGATTATGGCATGCTGACCTTCGTGCTGGCTCCGGGCGCGTTCATAGCGTTGGGTTACCTCATCGCCATCGTTAACCGCCTGAAGAAAGCGTAATCGAATGGTATTTTTCATTCTTAATATAGATGTAATATGGAATATATCTTAATATTTATATCGGCAATCTTTGTAAACAACATCGTGTTGTCGCAGTTCTTGGGTATCTGTCCGTTCCTGGGCGTTTCCAAGAAGATTGATACGGCATTGGGTATGTCGGCAGCCGTGGCGTTTGTGTTGACTCTCTCTACGATTGTCACCTTCTTGATTCAGAAGTACGTGCTCGATGCGTTTGGATTGGGTTATTTGCAAACCATTACTTTCATCTTGGTCATCGCCGCCTTGGTGCAGATGGTAGAAATCATCTTGAAGAAAGTGTCTCCCTCGCTCTATCAGGCGTTGGGCGTGTTCCTTCCGTTGATTACGACCAACTGCTGTGTGTTGGGTGTTGCCATCTTGGTTATCCAGAAAGACTATGACTTGCTGACAGGTGTGGTTTATGCATTCTCTACGGCATTGGGCTTTGGTCTTGCGTTGACCATCTTTGCGGGCATTCGCGAGCAGTTGAGCTTGGTCAATGTGCCGAAGGGCCTGCAGGGTACCCCCATCACTTTGATTACAGCCGGTCTGCTGGCCATGGCTTTCATGGGCTTCTCCGGCATCGTAAAGCTTTGATGACTCCGGTCGGGCTTGTTCCGGCCGCTGAATATTAGAATATATCGGCATTCCTTTTTCAGTGTGCGTGTTTATTTGGCGTTATGCTCTGAAAAAAGGATGCCGATATGTTTTTTTTCTTTTTTTGGTGGATAATCTAAAATTATTTACTTACTTTTGTGGCAGATATAAACAACCTATTTTAAAAATCTATTTTATGAAAGAGAGAATATTGGTAACAGGCGGTACCGGATATATCGGTTCGCATACGGTAGTTGAACTTCAAAACGCAGGTTATGAAGTGGTTATTATTGATAACCTCTCCAACTCGAATGCGGATGTAGTGGACAACATTGAGAAGGTTTCGGGGATTCGTCCAGCTTTTGAAAAGTTGGATTGCTTGGATTATGCCGGACTTGACGCTATGTTCGAAAAATATAAAGGCATCAAGGCGATTATCCACTTTGCGGCAAGCAAGGCGGTGGGCGAGTCTGTGCAGAAGCCGTTGAAATATTATCGCAACAATTTGGGTTCGCTCATCAATCTGTTGGAGTTGATGCCGAAGCATGGCGTAGAGGGTATCGTATTCTCTTCTTCATGTACGGTGTATGGTCAGCCAGACCCTGAAAACTTGCCTGTGACTGAGAATGCTCCTATTAAGAAAGCTGAGTCTCCTTATGGCAATACGAAACAGATCAATGAGGAAATCATCCGCGATACAGTGGCTTCAGGTGCTCCTATCAATGCCATATTGTTGCGCTATTTCAATCCCATTGGCGCGCATCCCAGTGCTTTGTTGGGTGAGTTGCCTAACGGTGTTCCCCAAAATCTGGTTCCTTACCTGACGCAGACCGCCATTGGCATTCGCGAGGTTTTGAGTGTGTTTGGTGATGACTATGACACTCCGGACGGTTCTTGCATCCGCGATTTTATCAATGTGGTTGATTTGGCCAAAGCTCATGTCGTAGCCATTAACCGCATATTGGAAAAGAAGCAGAAGGAGAAAGTGGAAGTGTTCAATTTGGGTACTGGCCGCGGGCTTTCGGTGCTTGAGTTGATTCATACTTTCGAGAAAGCCACGGGAGTGAAACTGAATTATAAGATTGTAGGACGTCGTGCCGGTGATATTGTAAAAGTATGGGCTGACCCGACTTTGGCAAATACGGAATTGGGCTGGAAAGCCGAAATAGGCACTGAAGACACCTTGCGTTCCGCTTGGAACTGGCAGTTGAAGCTCCGTGAAAGAGGCATACAATAAATAAAGATAAGAGAGTTAGTATTTTAAAGCGTATAATCCATAGCAAATATGTATATCTGGTATTTGCTATTTTAATGCAAGTCACCTGATTCTCTGCGTATGTGAATATGTTCGAGAATCGTTTTATAGGACTCTATTGAGATAGAGACTTTAAAAAAGGGGCTTACACAAGTAGTTTTGTCGTGTTTTATTTTGTGTTTGTGTTTTGGTAGGCTCTGTCGTGAGACAGAGCCTATTTTTTTCGATAGGAATTAAATCAGGGCCTTATGAGGCAGACGGCGTGAGGAAATGAAAGACAAGGGCAGAGATGCGGGCGATGATGCGCTCATTCTCCTCGAAATCTTCGGAGGAGTCTTTGATGAATACGGCCAGTGAATAGGCTTGTCCATTGGGGAGTTGCACGTAGGCCACGTCATTGATGCCTATCCAACGGCCTGACGGGTCTTGGTCGCTTGTGCCCGTCTTGCGGGCTATCTTTACGCTCTTGTCGGTGATGCCGGCAGGGATGCGTTGCAATCCCGTTTGGCAGTCGAACAGCGTTTGACGGACGAATTGCAGGTTGGCGTCCGCTCGGGTGTCTTCCGTAAAGAGCCGGTGGATGAGCCGGGCGGCTTCGAGCGGGGTGGAGTGGTTGGCTTGGCAGAGCGACAGGTCGCGGTGCATGTCGTCCTCCGTGGCGGCGATGGCGAAGTGCGTGGCTTGCCAGTGTCGGCGTAGGTAGGCGTCTGTGGCGCGTGGTCCTCCCGTCAGTTTAAAGAGCACGTCGCAGGCGTTGTTGTCGCTTTGTTGCAGGGTATAGGCCAGCAGCTCGCCCACGCTGAGGGTGACGCCTTCGGGATGGCGGTTGCGCAGGGGGCTGTACGTGTTGGGCCTCAAGTCGGTCTTTTCTACCTTTATTTCATAATCCATATTCAATCCGCGCTGGCTGAGGTAATGGGCCACGTGCAATGCTTGGTGCAGCTTCATAACGCTCATCAGCGGGTAACGCCCTTCGTTGTTCACCTTCACCGTGTCGCCTTCACTCGTAATGACGGCAATGCCTACCGTAGCCTTTACGTTAGCGATGGCTTGCCTCAATGCTTGCTCCAGATGGTTGTTTGCCCGGACTCCTATGGAAAGCAGGGAGAAGGTGAGCAGAATACATAAAAATAGAGGGTTACAATAATGCCGCATATTTCCGTATCTGATTCAAGCGTTCCATAAATGATTGGTCGTTGGCGGTTTTTTGCATATTGTATTTCAGTTGCAGCCGCATTAATGAGTCGGCGGGGATGTCTAACGCAGCCTCGAACATCATAGCTGTAGCGGTGGTCAACGAACGGCGCCCATTCAGCAAATCGTTTAATGCTTTATATGAAATGCCCATCTGTTCAGCCAACTTGCGTTGTGAAATCTTACGGTATTCTATTTCGTCTTTGAGCACTTCGCCCGGATGAGTTGGGGTATATCCAAATCTGATGTTTGCCATAACTGTTTGTTATTTATAATGATTAGATAATTCAATGACGTTGCACACGGTGACTACAATTTCAGAAACCACTTTTGCCGTTTTGAACTCGATGCGATATTGATCATTCACGCGAACCGATTCTAATCCGGCCTTGTCGCCTTGTAATTTTTCGTAGCGCAACGAATGATAACGGTATAAATCTTCCGCAGTAGATAATGACTCCAGCAAATCTATCGTTTTCCGATATTTGGCAATGATTTGCGGTTGGAAGCGGTGCTTCTTGTCGGAGGTCTTTCCGTTAATATATAATTCTTCTAAGTATTTTTTATCGAACTTGATTTCCATATGGCGCAAAGATAATGCTTTTCTCTTAGAAATCCGCAAATATTGGGGACTATTCTTCTATCTGTATCAGAAAGAAATCCGCATCGTTGCCCGTATGCCGTGCTTCTGGATGTCGGGGCGGTCACGGTAGTTGAGACGCCACACGTAGTCCAGGCGTAGGAACTTGAAGATGTTCTCGATGCCTACGCTCGCCTCCATATAAGGCTTGCGGCCCAAGGTACCGCTTCCGGTGGGGAACTGGTAGAGACCCTCGCCGTTGAGGGCGGGATTGTTCTTGTCCGTCAGGTGTCCCCACAGGCCGCGGAAGCAGAACACCTCGCGCCACTGGAGCTTCTTGATGAGCGGGATGCGGTTCAGCACCAGGCCGTTCATATAGTAGGTCACGTCCCACGAGGCATACTCGTCGTTGATGAACTCCATCGCGTTCATATTGGTGTACGACTCCGCCTGGATGGTGTACGTCAGGTTGGCATTGGGCAGGATGAGCAGGGGGTAGGGCACTTTGTTCCACACCTTGCCCGCCTTCAGTATCACGTCCAGGTAGCCGAAGGCGGAGAACCAAAATCGTTTCTGCATCCCGAACTCCGTGTGGTGATAATCGAAGTCCGAGCCGAGGAAGCCTTTCTTTGCCATCGTGTGGTTGAGGTTGAATATCCAGGCATCGAATGTGATGGGGATGCGGTTGTCGTGCGTCTGATAGAATTTCTCCTTGTAAGCGTAGCGGAAGTTCAGTTCCAGCTGCGTTATGTCGTAGTGGTGTATGGGTGTAGTCGAGCCGTCGGCACCGATGCGCAGGAATTCGGCGTAGGGTGTGGAGTACTCGCGATTGTTGCGTACGGTGGCACTATAGGAGATGCCGTTGTAGTGTTCGCGGGTGTAGGCCAGGCTGGCGGTGCGCAGGTAGGTGGCACGGGTGTCCTGCTTGCGGCGGATGGCCAGCATAATGTTGTCCTTGCTCGTATAGAGGTAGTGCTGCCCCAGCTTGTTGATGTCGTATATGTACTCCAGGCGCAGGGAGTGGCGGGGGAACTCGCGCAGGAAGGTTTGCCGGTCGTTGAAGGAGTATTCCACGGCCAGGTCGTACTTCATCTTCTTGTCCCGCGTACCGTAGGCCGCATAGCCTTCCAGGAACCAATTCTTGTGGAAGACGGGCGTCGTTGCCCCGCCCACACGGAAGCGCGCTCCCTCGATGGCGTTGCCGTTGATGGTGCTGTTCATCGGGCCGAAATCAAACTTGTTCTTGCGCGGGTCCTGGTGCGTGGGCAGGTAGCCGCCTATCATAGTGCCGACCACTTTCTCGGTAAAGGCGAACAGAGGGACGCTGCGTAGGCGTGCCATAAACTCCGCCACGGTGCGCTTGTTGCGTTTCTCCGCTTCCTTGGGGCGCACTTGTTGCCAGTAGGCCTCGTCATGGCTGTAGGCATCGGAGGCAGTGAGGATGGGCGCGCTTTTGTCGAAGAGGCTTTGCGCTTCGGCTGTCGGCAGGTCGAAGGAGTGTCCGGTGTAGACGTTCGTACGGCGGGCGTAGAGACCCTTGGACTTCTCCGTCAGCTTGAAGTTAAGCTCGATGTCGTCCTTCGTAGTCAGGCGGGTACCGTCGGGCAGGCGTTCGAAGGTCTGGTCGATGGTCATGCGCGAGATGAAGTTCAGGTTGATGTCGTGGGGGATGTCCAGCACGGCGCGGCGCACGAAGTAGGTGCTGTCCAGCGATACGAGCAGGTGACCCGTGAAGCCGAAGCTCTCCGAGTTGAACGGCGCGAAGCCCAAGTCCACGTAGGGCTGACGGTCTATCTGCAAGGTGTCCAGCAGGTAATATTTGTAGAAGCCGGGACCGATGTTCGACAGGGGGCTGACGAACCGTTGCAGCAACAGGGGGATGTTGTTTTGGAAGATGTCCACCTCCTTCAACGCCTCGCCCAGAAACTGCTGCACGCCGTCCTTGGACAGCACCTCGTCCACGCCTGCCGACTTGCTGCCCCGCACGAGCCGCTTCTCCGAGCGCGGGTCGCGGCGGAAGTAGACGCTTTCGAGGGTCTCCTTGTCGGACAGGGGCAGGATGGTGGTGCCCGACTGCAGGGTGTCGGCAAACTCGCGCACGAAGTCGAACCGTCCCACCTTGCCGTTCTTGTGCTCCTTGGGCTTGTAGTCGTTGCGGGCGATGATGAGCCGTTCGTAGCGGTCATAGCTGAAGTAGTCGTGCTCCTTGGGGTCGCCCTCGTCGCGCCGTTTGATAATCTCGCGTACGAAGCGCACCGCCGGATTGTCCTTCCTGCGATAATGCTCCTTGCCGGGGCGGATGACCACCTCGGCCGTCGTGATGCCGCTCGGCACCAGGCGTATGTCCAGGCGGTTCATTCGCCCGCGGCGTATCTTGACCCGTTGCGTGTCATAGCCCAGGTAAGAGACTTCCAGCGAGTCGCCAGGCGTGGCGGTGGTCAGTGTGAAGCGGCCTTCATCGTCCGTGCTGGTGCCGATGGTCGTTCCGTGGAACATCAACGCCACGTAGGGCAGGCGTTCGCCCGTCTGCGCGTCGCTCACCGTGCCTTGCATTGTGGTCTGTTGGGCGGACGACACCACGGACATTAGACATAATAGAAAGGATAGGATGATAATCTTCTTGTTCATTTGTTACTGTTTTAGGTTCTATTTCTCGTCCGCAGATGACATTTCATTTTAGGAGTAAGAAGGAGTTAT
>CALUIQ010000064.1 GCA_944320735.1 uncultured Bacteroides sp.
TTTTGGGAAAGTTTTTCCGGGCGTCGCTTGCAGCATTCTTTAGGTTTAGCGGCAGCATTCCGGAGTAAAAACTCAGCAACAATGGCCTGCCGTTGTTATGTGACGAGAAGGGTAAAGCGGCGTGCGCTTTAACGTTTTTTCTTCCATATCACAACTGTTTAACTTTCAACCTGTTAAGTCTTTTCAAATCCACCGCTTTACCATAATGTATAATATGAAACGGCGGGAAACGCTGCAAAAGTAACAAAAAGATTTAATACTAAAGAATTTACGGCAAAATATTTTTCTCAAGATTTATTATTTTAGTCTAACAAAAGCGACATCTGTTCGACTAATCCCAAGAATCACAATTTTCTACACATTGATTATCAGCGTGTTGCAAAAATCCTCCATTTCATATTATAAAACGGCAGCTTTTATCGAACAAAATTCGGTCATTTTATTAGCGAAAAATCTTATCAATTAGCTTCCGGTTGGTTTTCACTGCGTTTTCCGTATTAATGAAAGAAAAGATGACGCAACAAGGAGAAAGGTTTCCTTTGCTGCTTTCGTTACGGCACCAATGAAGTTCTGGTGTGAAATCGTCAGGCTATTGTCACTGAATGTCGGGATGATGTTCTTCTCCGCCAACTCTTTCAGTGTGATGGTCACAAAGTAGTCACATTTTCTAAATCACCACAAAATAAAAATCGGCTAACCACTTGATTTATAGTGATTAACCGATTCATTATTGAGGTACCTGGCGGATTCGAACCGCCGTACGCGGTTTTGCAGACCGCTGACTAAGCCACTCATCCAAGGTACCATAACCGATTACCTTTCGGATTGCGGTTGCAAAGGTAATACATTTTTTTTATATACCAACTATTTGCCGCATTTTTTCTTATTTTCTTTTTGAGAATGTTGGGAAGAGTGCCCACAACCACAGCTGCAGGAACAGCCTGCACAGGGATTTTTCTTTCCGGCAGCCTTGCGAAAGAAAGAACGAAATCCCCCTACCATACGCACAATGCAAAGCCCTACGACCAAGGCTACGACCCAATTCTGCCAATCACTCATACAAACAAACCTCCTATCTGATGAATGGCAAAGGACATAATCCATGCCAATGCCGTGGTATAACCTGCTGTAAACAAAGCCCATTTCCAGCCACCCGCTTCTTGCTTAATGGCCGCAATGGTTGCTATGCATGGGAAATAAAGCAATACAAACACCATATAGCCATAAGCCACCAACGGAGTAATGGGCAGGCGTTCGGCTAAGGTAGTCTCATCGGCCTCCGCATCATCGGCATAGAGCACGCCCAGCGAACTGACAACAAGCTCCTTGGCACCCACCCCCGACAAGATGCCGATACCTAATTTCCAATCGAAGCCCAAAGGCTCAATAACCGGTTCGATGGCTTTCCCTATCTGTCCGATGTATGAATTCTCCTGCTGTTGGGCCACGTCGGTATATGCGTCATGATTAGGATAGTACCCCAATGCCCAAATGATGACCGAAGCCACCATAATGATTCCTCCCATCTTGCGCAGGTATTGCGCGCCTTTCTCCCACGTGTGACGGGCAATGGCTTTGGAAGTTGGCATACGGTAAGGCGGAAGTTCCATCACAAAGGGAGTATCGTCGCCCTTCACTAAAAAACGACTGAACAAACGAGCCATGATGACTGCCAACACGATGCCTATGGTATAGATGCTCAATAACACCAAGCTGGCATGTTCCGGGAAAAAGACGCCCACCAACAACAAATAAATAGGCAGACGGGCACTGCAAGACATCAACGGATTAATCAAAATGGTCACCAACCGACTTTTCCGGTTCTCGATGGTGCGCGAAGCCATGACAGCAGGGACGTTGCAACCGAAGCCCATAATGAGCGGGATGAACGACTTGCCGTGCAAACCCATCTTGTGCATAATCTTGTCCATAATGAACGCAGCCCGTGCCATATAACCGGAATCTTCCATTAAGGATATGAACAGGTACAATATTAATATATTAGGAAGAAAGACGATAACGCCTCCCACCCCACCGATAATACCATCGATAAGCAAATCCTTCAGCGGGCCTTCCGCCATATTGTTGCTGATAAAATCACCACAGACAGCCACCAGCCATTCAATCCACTCCTGCGGATAAGCGCCTACCACAAACGTCACTTCGAACATCAGATACATAAACAGGAAGAAGATGGGGAAGCCCCAAATACGGTGGGTCACAATGGCGTCAATGACATGCGTCAAATGTTCCTTATCCTGATGGTTGTCCACAAACGTCTCGTGCAAGGCTCCTGATATGAAACCATACTTTGCGTCCGTGATAGCCTGCTCGCTGTCTTCATTCAGCACCTCCCGCAAGCGACGCTCTTCCTTGTCACGTACTTCCAAGATTTCCTTCCCATTAGGAAAGCCTTGTACGACTTTCTCCAAATCCTTATCGTTCTCCAGCAATTTAATAGACAGGAAACGAGTAGAATATTTATACCGGATGTTTTCGTTGCGGCAAATCACACGCTTCACTTCCTCAATGCTACGCTCCAATTCGGGGCCATGATTGATGTGAATGTGGCGATAAAGTTTGCGCGGGTGTTCCTCCGCTTCTTGAGCACTGTTAATGTCATGGTCGGGTACGTATTCCTTGTGCCAATTGCGGAAGTCGTCCAATATTTCAGCACGCACTTTTCCCTTTTCGTCCAAGAAATCGCCTCCTTCATACAAGGTGATAATGATGTGGAACAATTTGTCTATTCCCTTACCCGTACGACTCACCGTAGGCAACATGGGCACTCCAAACAGTTGTCCCAAAGTCACGTAGTCCAATGTATTGCCGCTGGCCTCCAGCTCGTCATACATATTCAAGGCCACTACCATACGCACATTCATGTCGATGAGCTGCGTGGTAAGATACAAATTGCGCTCCAAGTTGGAAGCGTCCACTACATTAATAATGATATCGGGCGTTTCGTCGATGATGTGCCGGCGGACATAAATTTCCTCGGGCGAGTAAGCCGACAACGAATAAGTGCCCGGCAAATCTACGATACGGAAATGATATCCTTGGAAGTCGAAGTAACCTTCCTTGGCATCCACCGTCACCCCGCTATAGTTGCCTACATGCTCGTGTGCACCGGAAGCGATGTTGAACAACGAAGTTTTCCCGCAATTCGGATTTCCCACCAGCGCGACGTTGATAGTGCGGCGTTTGTCACGCGCCAAGTTCTTCATCTCGTCCTCTACCCACTGCACGTCTTCTTCCAATCCTTTGTCGTGGTAATCGGGCAATACGACCTGTTCGCGGGCCTCTTGTTCGCTGATGACTTCTATCATATCCGCTTCCTGACGGCGCAGGGATATCTCATATCCCATCACTTTATATTTCACAGGGTCTTTCAGAGGAGCGTTGAGCAGCACTTCCACGGTTTTGCCTTTGATAAAGCCCATCTCCACAATGCGCTTGCGGAAACCACCGTGTCCCAGCACTTTGACTATCACACCTTTTTCCCCTGTTTTCAATTCGGATAAACGCATAAAAAAATTCCTTTCCTATATTTCGGACGCAAAGATACAGGATATGCCTCAACCAAACAAGTAGTTTAGAATGTTTTCAAATAAGATACCTATAAATGGGGATTTAGTTCATTTACAATTTAGCAATTTACGATTTACGATTTTGTTAAATGGGAATTCAACTGTGTGTTTACGATAGACCACAGATGACACAGATTAGACGAGATGACCACAGATTTTTATTTTTTTCTGTGGCGAAGCCTTTTAAAATCTGTGTAAATCTGTCTTATCTGTGTCATCTGTGGTCCATTGAATACACAGCGCA
>CALUIQ010000065.1 GCA_944320735.1 uncultured Bacteroides sp.
TTTTGGGAAAGTTTTTCCGGGCGTCGCTTGCAGCATTCTTTAGGTTTAGCGGCAGCATTCCGGAGTAAAAACTCAGCAACAATGGCCTGCCGTTGTTATGTGACGAGAAGGGTAAAGCGGCGTGCGCCTTAACGTTTTTGCTTCCATATCACAAACGTTTAGTTTTCAACCAATTAACACTCTAAAAATCCGCCGCTTTACCATAATGTATAATATGAAACGGCAGATTTCTGCAACACGCTGATAGTCAGTATGTAGCAAATCGTGATTCTTGGGATTAGTCGAACTGATGTCGCTTTTGTTAGACTAAAATAATAAATCTTGAAAAAATTATTTTGCCGTAAATTCTTTAGTATTAAATCTTTTTGTTACTTTTGCGGCGATTTCCGCCGTTTCATATTATAAAACGGAAGCTTTTATCGAACAAATTCCGGTCATTTTATTAGCGAAAAATCTTATCAATTAGCTTTCGGTTGGTTTTCACTGCGCCTGCCATAAGAGTGTATGAAAAAACATCCGTGTCCTAAAAAGAGAGGAAACAATAGCTATCATCCAACTGACAATTTGTTAATTAAATCCGATTAGAGCCATTTATCTCACTTAAAATCCATACATTTGCGACACATTGTGAAATATGAATGTCCGCAATCGGCCATTCAATGGTGAAAATACGGTTTATGAACGAGTCGAATAAGAAAGTATTGGTGGGCATGAGCGGGGGCATAGACAGCACCGCCACTTGCTTAATGTTGCGAGAACAAGGATACGAGGTTGTGGGATTGACCATGTGGGTCTGGGGAGATGAGCCGGTGGGGGCACGCCAGTTGGCCTATGATATGGATATCAAGCATTATGTAGCGGATGTGCGTGAGGACTTTCGCAAGACAATCGTGCAATATTTCATCGATGAATATCGTTCGGGACGCACGCCCAACCCCTGTGTGATGTGCAACCCTCTGTTCAAATTCCGGTTGCTAACAGAATGGGCAGACCGATTGGGATGTAAGTTTATCGCCACGGGGCATTACGTCCGGCTGGAGGAGCATGACAACAAGCTTTATATTGTGGCGGGCGATGATGACCGCAAGGACCAATCGTACTTCTTGTGGCGGTTGGAGCAAGATGTGTTGCGACGTTGCCTCTTCCCGTTGGGCACTTACACCAAGACGCAAGTGCGTGACTATTTGCGCAACAAAGGTTATACGCTGAAAGCCGAGGAGGGGGAAAGTATGGAAGTCTGCTTCATCAAAGGAGATTATCGCGATTTTCTGCGTGAGCATTCGCCCGAGATTGACCGAGAGATTGGCCCGGGCTGGTTTGTCAATGCCGAAGGGGTGAAGTTGGGGCAGCACAAGGGATTTCCTTACTATACCATCGGCCAGCGCAAAGGGTTGGAGATAGCCTTGGGAAAGCCGGCTTATGTATTGAAAATCAATCCACAGAAAAATACCGTGATGTTGGGTGACGCCGAGCAGCTGAAGACTCGTTATATGCTCGCGGAGCAAGACTCTTTTCTTTGCGAAGACGAAGCCTTTGCTTCGCCGAATCTGACGGTGCGCATCCGATACCGCAGCCATCCGCTGCCTTGCGAGGTCAGACGGCTGGAAGACGGACGGTTGCTGGTGCATTTCCGGGAAGAGGCTTCGGCCATCGCACCGGGACAATCGGCAGTGTTTTACATCGGGCATCGGGTTGTAGGTGGGGCGTTTATCGCTTCGCAACGAGGGATAGGAATGTATATGAATAAAGAATGAAGAATGAAGAATGAAGAACGAAGAACGAAGAACGAAGAACGAAGAATGAGGAATGAAGAACGAAAAATGAAGAATATGAGACGAATGGTTATAGGAATGGTGTTTGCGCTGAGCATACTAAGTGCCCAAGCGCAGCAGGACACGTTGAAGTATCGTATTTGCCTGAAGGACAAGGCGGCAACGGAATATCGCCTGGACAAGCCGGAAGCTTATCTTTCGGCCAAGGCCATCGAACGCCGCAAACGGCAAGGGCTGGCCATCGACTCTACGGACTTGCCGGTATGCGCCCAATACGTAGACGCAATACGCCAAAAGGGAGTTCACGTTGTATTGACCGGCAAATGGGAAAATTTCGTGACCGTATCATGCAATGATACAGCAACGATAGGGCGGATTGCTTCCTTGCCTTTTGTGCGCTCAGTGGAGAAGGTTTGGACACGACCGGCCGGAGGCAAGCGGGGAGATGCCCAGCGCGACTCATTGATAAACCGTCCGGACAGCCTTCCTGGGCAATACTATGGCGCGGGCGAAGCCCAGATACGGTTGAGCCAAGGCGACAAGCTGCATGAAGCAGGCTTTCGCGGACAAGGGATGACCGTAGCGGTGATAGACGCCGGATATCACAATGCCGACCGCATTACGGCTTTGGCCAATGCGAAAGTGTTAGGAACAAAGGATTTTGTCAACGCATCGGAAGACACCTATGCCGAGCAGAAACACGGGATGATGGTATGGTCGTGTATGGCAATGAACCGCCCGGAGGTGATGGTGGGCACGGCTCCCGAAGCCTCTTACTGGCTGTTGCGCAGCGAGGATGATTACTCCGAACATCTGGTGGAACAAGACCAATGGGCAGCCGCCGTGGAGTTTGCCGACAGCGTAGGCGTGGACGTCATCAATACGTCGTTGGGCTATTATACCTTTGACGACGCGTCGAAAAACTATACTTACCGCCAACTGGATGGCCGCTATGCGCTGATGTCCCGCCAAGCCTCGCACATTGCCGACAAAGGAATGGTGCTGGTGTGCAGTGCGGGCAATTCGGGCGACGACTCGTGGAAGAAGATTACGCCGCCCGCCGATGCGGAAAACGTGTTGACCGTGGGTGCGGTGAACAAAGCAGGCGTACTGGCCACTTTCTCCTCCGTAGGCAATACGGCAGACAACCGCATCAAGCCCGATGTGGTGGCGGTAGGATACAAGGCCGACGTAGTAGGCACGGACGGGAATTTGACAAAGGCTAACGGCACTTCGTTCGCTTCGCCCATTCTGTGCGGCATGGTGACCTGTCTGTGGCAAGCCTGCCCCACACTGACCGCCAAGCAGCTGATAGAGCTTGTCCGCCGTTCGGGCGATCGTGCCGAATGGCCGGACAACATTTATGGCTACGGAGTGCCCGACATGTGGAAGGCCTACCAAATGTATTTGAAAGAGAAATGACTCCACTATCTTTATACGATTTCAACGCCTTGGTGCGGCGTAGCTTGGAGCAATGCCTGCCCGATGAATATTGGGTGCAAGCCGAGCTGAGCGAGGTACGTGTGCATCCCGCTACGGGACATTGTTACGTAGAGTTTGTGCAGAAAGACCCACGGAGCAACAACCTGATAGCCAAGGCGCGTGGCGTCATCTGGAGCAATATATTCCATCTGCTTCGTTCTTATTTTGAGGAGAGCACCGGACAGGCGTTCACCGCCGGCATCAAAGTCTTGGTGCAAGTCACGGCCAGCTTCCACGAGCTCTATGGGTATAGTCTCACGGTGCAGGACATTGACCCGACTTATACCTTGGGCGACATGGCACGCCGCCGCCGGGAGATATTGGCGCAATTGGAAGCCGAAGGGGTACTGACGCTGAACAAGGAATTGCCCATGCCCGTATTGCCCCAACGCATTGCCGTCATCTCGTCTCCTTCGGCAGCCGGCTATGGTGATTTCCGCCATCAGTTGGAGCACAATCCGCATGGTTACTATTTCCAAGTTGAGTTGTTTCCTTCCATTATGCAGGGCGAACGGACGGAAAAATCCATGCTTGCCGCCCTCGACCGCATCAACCAACGCTTGGAAGACTTCGACGTGGCGGTGATTATCCGTGGAGGAGGTGCCACGTCCGACCTTTCGTGCTTCGACACCTATCTGTTGGCGGCTGCCTGCGCCCAGTTTCCCTTGCCCATCCTGACCGGCATCGGGCACGAACGCGACGATACGGTGCTGGACAGCGTGGCACATACTCGTGTCAAGACACCTACGGCTGCCGCCGAATTCCTGATAACCCGTATGGATGAAGCCGCTGGCCGACTGCAACAGTTGAGCGAACATATATATAATGGTGTATCCGCCCGGCTGCAACGCGAACGTTCCCGTCTGCAACTATGCCGCCAACGCATCCCGACTTCCTCTGTACGTCGTTTGTCCGAAGCCCGTTTGCAACTGGCCGGAACCCGGAAAGACTTGCAACGTGCCGTGGATGCCTTGCTCACCCGTCAACGCCATCGGCTGGAGCTTCTGCAGCAACGCATTGCCGACGCTTCGCCCCAAAAGCAACTGGCACGCGGCTACAGCATCACGCTGAAGGACGGACGAGCGGTGAAGGACGCTTCCGCATTGCAACCCGGCGACATCCTCACCACCTATGTCCACAAGGGAGAAATACAATCCATTGTCAAACCTAAAAACTAAAGTCACACCATGCCATCAACGAAGAAAAAAGAAACCTACAGCCAAGCCATCAGCCGCTTGGAGCAGATAGTCAGCCAGATAGACAACAACGAACTGGACATCGACCAACTGGCCGACAAAATCAAGGAAGCCAACGACCTCATCGCCTTCTGCCAAAGCAAATTGACGAAAGCCGACACCGAAATTGAAAAAATATTAGCGGAAAGGCGAGAAAGTGAAGAATAAAGGATATATTTGCAGTATGTGGAAAGAAAAATTAGGTGGATACCTTATTGATGTATCCAAATATGTATTAACAGGTGTAGTTATTGCCTCGTTTTTTAAAGACTTTCAAGATAGTAAATACACGATTTATGGAATAGGTGTATTATTTTCGGTAATAGTTCTGATTGCGGGGCTTATATTATCTAACAATAAAAAAGAAAGGAATTGATTATGGGAGCTTATATGGTATTTGCGGCAATAGGTATTCCCTGCGCATTGTTTTTAATTTATTGTCTGACACCAAGCGGTAAACGTTGGTTAAAGGCTAATCATATGATTTAAAATAAGTAACATAAATAACAACATTATGAAAGAATTAGATTGGGCTAATCTGCCATTCGGATACATGAAGACAGATTACAACGTGAGAATTTACTATCGTGACGGCCAATGGGGCGAACTGGAAGTTTGCAGCGAGGAAACCATCCCTATGCACATGGCCGCCACGTGTCTGCATTATGGGCAGGAAGCCTTTGAGGGGCTGAAAGCTTTCCGGGGCAAAGACGGAAAGATTCGTGTGTTCCGTCCGGAGGAGAATGCCGCCCGCCTGCAATCTACTTGCCGCGGCATCCTGATGCCCGAACTGCCTACCGAACGTTTTATGGAGGCTGTGCGGAAGGTTGTCCTGCTGAACGAGCGTTTCATCCCGCCTTATGAGAGTGGTGCGTCTCTCTACATCCGTCCACTGTTGGTGGGCACCGGAGCGCAGGTAGGTGTTCATCCCGCCAAGGAATATTTGTTTGTCATCTTCGTCACTCCCGTAGGCCCGTACTTCAAGGGAGGTTTCTCTACCAATCCTTACGTCATTATCCGCGAATTCGACCGTGCCGCTCCGTTGGGCACAGGTACCTATAAGGTGGGTGGCAACTATGCCGCCAGCCTGCGTGCCAACAAGAAGGCGCACGACTTGGGCTATGCTTGCGAGTTCTATCTGGACGCCAAGGAGAAGAAGTATATGGACGAATGCGGCGCCGCCAACTTCTTCGGCATCAAGGACAATACGTACATCACGCCGCT
>CALUIQ010000066.1 GCA_944320735.1 uncultured Bacteroides sp.
ACCCTATAAAATGCATTTGACAAGCATAAAAGCAGTATAAAAAATGACTATTGTTTTACAAGTAACAAATAAATTTTATTATTAAATCTCTACCGTCAGAAATGCCGCCACTGTTTTCAAACAATCCCTGCCTACAAGTCAGGGTCATAAAGTTCAACTTGCCTATCTCTGTGCAGATAAGCGAGAGTATGCTTACTTACTTGGCAAAGACAGCTTGCTTACTTGGCCAAGACAGCTTACTTACTTTGCCAAGACAGCAAGCTGACTATAAATCCTCGGTATTCACCAATTCTCATCCTTCAGAAAATCGGCAATGTGCCGGTGTCTTACCCCCTCGATGTTGTCCTGCCAGACATCATCCATGCTCACGACGTATTTGGGGTAATGGTCGCTGATGGCAAGCAAAGGGGCAAACTCACGTTCTACCGTCGCGTCCGATTCCATCCGATAGGTTACCTGTACATAAATCTTTTCGTCCCTGCGGATACCCACGAAATCGACTTCACGGCTGTCCTGCTTGCCAATGAACGTGTCATATCCGCGACGCTTCATTTCCCAATAGACAATGTTCTCCAACGCGCCTGAAATCATCCGGTCTTTATAACCCATCACGGAATAAACCAACGACAGGTCGCTGACGAAATACTTCTCGTTGGTCTGTAACTGTTCTTTTCCCTTGATGTCGTAACGGGGTACACGCTGAATGATGAATGCGCCCTGCAAGGCATCCAGATAATTATAAACGGTGTTGATGTCCACCCGCCGTTGCTGGCTCTTGAAGTAGTCAGCAATGTTTTTGGCGTTGAGTCGGCTGCCAATATTATCGAACACAAAGCGCACCACCCGTTCCAGCAATTCCACGTTACGGATGCCGTGCCGCTGTACCGTATCGCGCAAGATAACGGAAGAATAAATGTCATATACCAACTTATAAATGGATTCGAAGCTGTAATCACCCGTATGAACAGCCGGGAAACCGCCCATGCGAAGGTATTTCTGAAACTCTTCCCTCAATACCTCCTTGCTATCCGTATTTATGCCATGAAACAAAAGATATTCATTGAAAGACAACGGCATGATATGAAAACTGACGTACCGGCCTGCCAAATAGGTGGACAACTCGGAGGAAAGCAGCCGGGAGTTGGAGCCGGTTACATAGACATCCACATCCCAATCCACCATAAAAGAATTGACGGCCTTCTCCCAATCTTTCACTTCCTGTATTTCATCCAACAGGATATATACTTTCCCATTGGCCTTTTCCACTTTCTCCTTGACATACAGATACAGGGCTTTCGCATCGGCAATGTCCATCCATTCAAAACTCTCAAAATTCATATAGACAATATGCTCTTTGGCAATTCCCTGACCCTCCAGTTCTTCTGCTATCAGTTGCAACACGACCGACTTTCCGCACCGGCGTATACCGGCTATTACCTTGACGAACGGACGGTTCATAAAGGGTCGGATTTGTTTCATATACAGTTCTCTTTCTATCATGGTCATTGACGTCTTTGATTATACCTGCAAATATAGCATATTTATCCTTAACATTTATGGCTATAACCATAAAAACTATGATCTCAACATAACTTATATAACAGATAGGACACTCCAACATAAAAACAAACGACTTTGTTTTGCGCTACGACTGATTTACACTATCTTTGCGCAACGATTTCATGAAATTAATAACATTCTCAAATCATACGTAATGATTGCTTTTTACAGAACCCCACAGAAAAGCGTGATTGCCGTAGCGTGCGAACACGCTCTCTCACAGGCAGACAATGACAAGCTCTGCTGGCTTTTTGGAGAAGCCACCCCCGAAAGTGAAGAAAACCTGAAAGGTTGTTTCGTAGGTCCACGCCGCGAAATGATTACTCCGTGGAGCACGAACGCCGTGGAGATTACTCAAAACATGGGCATAGAAGGCATACAGCGCATTGAGGAATATTTCCCCGTGGCTGATGAAAATGCCGAATATGACCCGATGCTGCAACGCATGTACAAGGGCCTGGACCAACAGGTGTTCACCACCAACCGCAAGCCCGAACCCATCATCTACATCGAAGACTTGGAGGCTTACAACGAGCAGGAAGGATTGGCTCTCTCCAAGGAAGAGATAGAATACCTGAAGAAGGTGGAAAAGGACTTGGGCCGCTTGCTGACCGACTCCGAGGTGTTCGGCTTCGCCCAAATCAACTCGGAACATTGCCGCCACAAGATCTTCGGCGGAACGTTCATCATCGACGGAGAAGAAAAAGAGTCTTCCCTTTTCCAGATGATCAAGAAAACCACGCAAGAGAATCCCAACAAAATCATATCGGCCTATAAGGACAACGTGGCCTTTGCCGCCGGTCCGGTCATCGAGCAGTTTGCTCCCGCCGACCACTCCAAACCCGATTATTTCCAAGTAACGGATATCGAGAGCGTCATCTCCCTAAAAGCCGAAACACACAATTTCCCCACGACGGTAGAGCCGTTCAACGGTGCCTCTACGGGTACGGGCGGTGAAATTCGCGACCGTATGGGTGGCGGTAAAGGCTCGTGGCCTATTGCCGGCACGGCTGTCTATATGACTTCTTACCCCCGCACGGACGAAGACCGCACGTGGGAAGAGTTGTTGCCCGTACGCAAATGGCTGTATCAGACGCCTGAACAAATCCTTATCAAGGCTTCGAACGGTGCCAGTGACTTTGGCAACAAGTTCGGCCAACCACTCATCTGCGGTTCGGTGCTGACGTTCGAACATCAAGAAACGCCCGAAGCTCCTGTCTATGGCTACGACAAGGTCATTATGCTGGCTGGTGGTGTGGGCTACGGCACACGCCGCGACTGCCTGAAAGGGGAACCGGAAGCGGGTAACAAGATTGTGGTAATGGGTGGTGACAACTACCGCATCGGACTGGGCGGTGGTTCGGTATCGTCCGTAGACACAGGCCGTTACAGCAGCGGCATCGAGCTGAACGCCGTGCAACGCGCCAACGCCGAAATGCAGAAGCGTGCCTACAACGTGGTACGTGCCCTCTGCGAGGAAGAGGTCAATCCGGTGGTATCCATCCACGACCACGGCTCGGCAGGCCACGTAAACTGTCTTTCGGAATTGGTGGAAGACTGCGGCGGCCTCATCGATATGAGCAAGCTGCCCATTGGTGACAAGACGCTCTCGGCCAAGGAAATCATCGCCAACGAGAGTCAGGAGCGCATGGGTCTGCTCATTAAGGAAGAAGCCATCGAGCACGTGGCCAAGATTGCCGAACGCGAACGCGCCCCGATGTATGTGGTGGGCGAAACGACAGGCGACCATCGCTTTGCTTTCGAGCAAGCAGACGGGGTACGCCCCTTCGACCTAGCCGTCAGCCAGATGTTTGGCTCTTCGCCCAAGACTTATATGGTGGACAAGACGGTGGAACACCACTACGCCATGCCTACTTACGAACTCTCCAAACTGCATGAATACCTCACCAACGTACTCCAGCTGGAAGCCGTGGCCTGCAAGGACTGGCTGACCAACAAAGTGGACCGTTCGGTGACGGGTAAGATAGCCCGCCAGCAATGTGTGGGCGAACTGCAATTGCCGTTGAGCGATTGCGGCGTGGTAGCCCTCGACTACCGAGGCGTGAAAGGCATCGCCACTTCACAGGGTCATGCTCCGCAAGCCGCCTTGGCCAACCCGGCCGCAGGCTCGGTACTTTCCGTGAGCGAGGCACTGACCAACTTGGTATGGGCACCGCTGGCCGAAGGGTTGGACAGCGTATCGCTTTCCGCCAACTGGATGTGGCCTTGCCGCTCGCAGGAAGGTGAGGATGCGCGCCTCTACACTGCCGTCAAGGCTTTGAGCGACTTCTGTTGCGCTTTGCAAATCAATGTACCTACAGGTAAGGACTCCCTCTCTATGACACAGAAATATCCCGACGGAAGCAAAGTCATCTCTCCGGGTACGGTCATTGTTTCGGCGGGAGGCGAGGTCAGCGATGTAAAGAAGGTGGTTTCGCCAGTCTTAGTCAACGACCCCAAGACAA
>CALUIQ010000067.1 GCA_944320735.1 uncultured Bacteroides sp.
TCTTTCATTACCGTTTTTACTACATTTATCTATGCTGTAAAGGTAGCAAAAATAATCGAAACAAACAAATAAAACGTTGATAATTAATTAATTAAAATCTTTCGACCACTAATGATTACTAATCGTATCAGGCAAGCAGCTATGTGCATTGGGGAGTTATAATGGTGTCGGGAAATGAACTATAGAGCACTACTCAGTACTTATATAGAAGTACTGGAGTCCGCTCTATAGAAGTACTGCAGTACCGATTATAGAAGTACTGGGACAAAGCCTGAAGAGATAAGAACCGCCTGCCTTCTGTGGGTATTCCCACAAAGGACAGGCGGTTAGCGTTATAGAACAGGAAAAGATTTCAAAAAGAGAATCACTTCAGCGCAGCCAAAGCTTCCTTGATGCGGCGAATGGCCTCCACGATGTTTTCATCGCTGGTGGCGTAACTCATACGGATGCAATCGGGAGCACCGAAAGATGTGCCGCCTACACAAGCCACGTGGCCTACTTCGAGTAGATACATAGCCAAGTCATCGGACGTATTGATGACACGGTCGCCCGCACGCTTGCCAAAGTAGTAGCTGCATTTGGGGAAGAGGTAAAAAGCTCCTTCGGGTACGTTGACTTCCAAGCCCGGAACTTCCTTTGCCAACTTCACGATGAGGTCGCGGCGACGCTGGAAGGCTTGGCGCATTTCCTCAACCGGAACCTGGGTGCCGGTATAAGCGGCCTCGGCGGCTTTCTGCGATACGGAGCAAGGGCCGGATGTGTACTGGCCTTGCAACTTGTTCACCCCTTTTACAATCCACTCGGGAGCGGCGATGAAGCCGATGCGCCATCCTGTCATGGCATACGCCTTGGACACGCCGTTTACGATAACCGTGCGGTCTTTCATCGCAGGAATCTGGGCGATGCTGTGATGGCGGCCTATATAATTAATATGTTCGTAGATTTCATCGGCAATCACGATGACCTGCGGATGTTTCTCCAATACGGCGGCCAGCCCGGCCAATTCTTCAGCACTATAGACCGAACCGGTGGGGTTGGACGGAGAGCAAAGAATCAAAGCCTTGGTCTTTGGCGTGATGGCGGCTTCCAATTGTTCCGGCGTAATCTTGAAGTCTTGCTCTATGCCGGCGGTTACAATGACAGGTTTTCCTTCGGCCAACTTCACCATTTCCGGATAGCTGACCCAATAGGGAGCCGGCACAATGACTTCGTCTCCCGCATTGACAAGTGCCAGAATGGTGTTGCACACGGATTGCTTGGCACCATTGGCGCAGGAGATTTGGGCGGCTGTATAGTCCAGACCGTTCTCGTTTTTCAGTTTGGCAACAATGGCATTGCGCAATGCCGGATAACCCGCTACGGGAGAATAGCGTGAATAATTCTCGTCGATGGCTTTCTTGGCTGCTTCTTTGATGTGGTCGGGTGTATTGAAGTCCGGTTCACCCACACTCAGGTTAATTACATCCACGCCCTGCGCCTTCAATTCGGCACTCTTTTGGGACATAGCCAGTGTCGCAGAAGGCGACAGGCTGTTCAAACGATCGGATAATTGGTTCATCTTTTTGTTATTTACAATTTACCATTTACAATTTACTATTCACTAATCATTAATCATCAATCACTAATCATTATCATCACTTGTTGAAGTGCAACGTGTGACCCATACGCTCTTTTTTAGTGCGCAAGTACCGCTCGTTGTACGGATTGGGAGTAATCTCGATGGGGATGTTCTCAATGATTTCCAGTCCGTAAGCTTCGAGTCCAACCCGCTTCACCGGATTGTTGGTAAGCAGGCGCATTTTATGTACGCCCAATTCGCGGAGTATTTGCGCGCCGACTCCATAGTCGCGTTCATCTGCCAAATGTCCCAGGCAGATATTGGCGTCTACGGTATCCATACCATCCTCTTGCAGCTTGTAGGCCTTCATCTTCTCCATCAGTCCGATTCCCCTTCCTTCTTGGTTGAGGTACACCACGACTCCCTTGCCGGCATTTTCAATCATTTCCATAGCCTTATGCAATTGCTCGCCACAATCGCAACGCTTAGACCCTAAGATGTCTCCCGTGGCGCAGGAAGAATGGACACGTACCAATATCGGTTCGTCCGGTTCCCAGTTTCCTTTAAAGAGAGCCATATGTTCCAGCCCGTTGGACTTCTGCCGGAAAGCGATTAGGCGAAAATCGCCGTAAGCCGTGGGCATATGCACTTCTACTCCTTTTTCTACGATGGATTCCTGTTTTAAACGGTAGGCTATCAGGTCGCGGATGGAGATAAGTTTCAGACCAAATTTGTCGGCCATCTTACGTAACTCTGGCAAACGGGCCATAGTGCCGTCTTCATTCATAATTTCCATCAATGCACCGGCAGGGTAAAGTCCGGCGAGACGGCAGAGGTCAATGGTGGCTTCTGTATGTCCGGCACGGCGGAGTACTCCTTTCTCTTGTGCATAGAGCGGGTTGATGTGACCCGGTCGGCCAAAGGTGGTAGGAGTTGACGTCGGGTCGGCCAATGCCTGAATGGTAGCGGCGCGGTCGGCAGCGGATACGCCGGTACTGCATCCTTCCAACTTGTCGATAGTGACGGTGAATGGTGTACCAAGCACGGAGGTGTTGTCCGCCACTTGGTGAGGAAGGTCCAGTTCCTTGCATCGTGACACGGTAATGGGAGCACACAAAACGCCTCGGGCGTGTATCAGCATGAAGTTTACTTTCTCGGGTGTGATTTTCTCGGCCGCAATGATCAGGTCGCCTTCATTTTCACGGTCTTCGTCATCCACCACAATTACAAAGTTGCCGGCCTTGAATTCCTCAATAGCCTCTTCAATCGTATTTAGTCTTACATTCTCCATATATTTATAGGGTTTTATAAGTTTTTGTCTTTTTCCATAATGGTTATTACATCGTTGTTGGTCTTGATGATTCGCTCCAGATCCTTATACAGGCGCAAGCGGAAGGCCCAAATACGGAAGTACAGGAACAGGCCGACGGGAAATACAATGCCGCATGCCATATTCATCCAATACTTGCGGAAAGGACGGGTGTGCGCTCTTGTCGGGATAATGGGGTAGTTGTTCAACACATTGAGCAAAGTGACCGATTTCGTGTTGGACATCTCTTCCACAAGCGACTCCATACGGTCGTGTATCCGTTCGACTTCTTCGTCTTGCGCATCCTTCATCCAAAGTCTGAAATAATTGGGGGCGCGTCTCAAGTTCCGCTCTTGCATATAGTGGCGGCAATCTTCGCTCAACCGTTGCAAGTCGTCGGGCAGGCGCTTGTAGTCAGGGTCGTTGATGATGACTTCCTTGCGGAATAAGTGGCGGACACTACGTATGCCCACAATCTTTTTTATCCAATGCAGGTAAGCGTCGGCGTTGAGCACGACCGAGTCGTTGTTGGACTTGTAGGTCAGGAAAGCACCCAACGGAGCCAATACAGCCGTACTGGTCCACATACCCATCCAGACAATCCACTTTCCGTCACGGGCCATTTTGTAACCCGTATTATTAATAATGTAATAGACGATAAATATCATGACGGACACTACTACCGGCATGCCCAACCCACCTTTGCGGATGATGCCTCCCAGTGGGGCACCAATGAAGAAGAAGATAAGGCAGGCCAATGAGAGTGTCAGTTTTTCGTGCCAAGCGGTCATATGGCGACGCATGTTGTTGTCAGTGGTCGTGATGTTGAAACTCTTGAAGTTCCAGTCGCTGGCCGAACTTTCGGCTCTGCTGACTGCTGACTTGATGATTTTCTCCTTTTGGGCCAATGTCTGTACGTTGTAGAGACTGTCTACATTATAATATGCCAAATTGGCTTCTTCTATTCGAACGGTATCTTTCTTGCTTAGCGAGGATGCTACGGAGTAAGTGCCGGACATGGCCTCCGTGAAATAAGAACGGCCTATGCTGTCGTTGCGCACAGCCATAGAGTCAATGTCTTCTTGCAGAGTGACCATGTTTTTTGTATTGAACTGGCCACTCATAATACCCTCGTCCGCCATGTTGAAGTCCGAGTCAAACTCGATGATGGCGTGTTTCTCGCGGAAAGTCTCGCGTCGGTAGGGTACGTTTCGTTGGTTCATGTTTTGCGACTTCAAGTTCTCAAATTGTTCTCCGCTGAACAAATGCAGGTAGAGGTGTTGCTTGTCGGCCGTCATTTCCAGCCGTCCGGAGTCCGCCTTGATGATTTGCGCATTCTCGAATCCTTTCTCAAGGTTGTATATCAGAACGTCGTATAGCATACCGGTTTCGCGGTCTTTCTTCTTGACGTACAGGTTATAGCCGTCAATTTCGTCATAGAAAACTCCTTCGGGGATGTCCAGTTCGGGAGATTTCTGACGCATGGAAATCAACAACGTCCAAAGTTTTGTCTGAGCCTTGGGGCCAATGACATTCTGAAAATAAAATGAAACACCGCAGATGAAGCACGTGAAGACGATGAGCGGGCGCATGATCTTTATCAGCGAGATGCCGGCGGCCTTCATGGCCAACAATTCGAAACGCTCACCAAAATTTCCGAAAGTAATCAGAGCCGCCAACAAAACAGCCAAAGGCAATGACGCGGGAACCAACGTCAACGCCGAATAAAAGAAGAATTGGGCGAGTACGCTCATCTCCAGTCCCTTGCCCACCATTTCATCTACATATTTCCATAAGAATTGCATCATGAAGATGAACAGGCAGATGAAGAAAGTCCCGGCAAAGAGCCAGCAATAACTTTTTAAAATGAATCTATCTAACTTTTTTATGTGCAGCATTTTACTCGTTTCATGCAATGAGAGCACAAAAGTAACACAAAAAAAGATGTGCGTAAAATTTTTAATTGAAAGTTAACTAAAATCCGCACTTCCTACGCAATGTTTCTACTTCCGAGTTCCAAAGTTCGCACGAATCATCCACATCGTCCGCATCGGCGAAGTCGGTTATTTCCAAGGTGAAGTCGTTTGTCAGTTCGCTATTTGTCATTCTGATTTCAAAGTATTCGCGGTCGTTATCTCCATCAGTCCATCGGAAACGGATGAATGAATAAGCCCGCACCGCAATGATAATGGCACTGCGTGATTCGGTTTTTCCCCAATAAAAGGTTACGGTTTTGTCATCCGACTGAACCCTGTCCGCAAACCAGTCTTCCAGCCCGCTCGGAGTGCTGATGGCATTCCAAAGAAGTGTTTTCGACGTTGCGTTAAGTGAATATTGTAAATGAATCCTCTGTCTTTCCATAGTTTTTTTGTTATTGGCCGCCAAGATAGACACTTTATTTCTAATAACAAAAGGCATCGACATATTTTTAACGAAAAAGATACGATGCCTTGGCAAAGGGGAGATTTACGGGCCAGAAGCATGCTTTTCGCGACATCAGAGTGCTGCATACTAAAAAATGAACTATCTTTGCCGCCACTCTCCTTTTTAAAGAAATGTATGAAGCCTGCGCGTGGGTGGATAAAATGTTGAGAGCCAATAAACTAAATGCAATTAAAAATGAAAATATGAAGCCTAAGATAGAACGAGACACTGTAAGCCGACTTCATCCTATGATGTTGGTTGGCACGGGGAGCGATGTTGGTAAAAGTATTCTTGCCACAGCCTTTTGCCGCATCTTTCGGCAAGACGGTTATCGTCCTGCACCGTTCAAGGCTCAGAATATGGCACTCAACTCTTTCGCTACTCCGGAAGGATTGGAGATAGGGCGTGCCCAAGCCGTGCAAGCTGAAGCGGCTGGAATACCTTGTCATACGGATATGAATCCCTTGCTGTTGAAACCGCTGTCCGACCATACTTCACAAGTTGTATTAAACGGACGCCCTATCGGAAATCGCAGTGCCTATGACTATTTTCGCCGGGAAGGCCGGGAAGCCTTGCGTCAGGAGGTTTGTGCGGCCTATGACCGCTTGGCGGCACGCTACAACCCCATCGTGTTGGAAGGAGCGGGTAGCATCTCCGAAATCAATCTGCGGGATACCGACTTGGTGAACATGCCGATGGCGGCTCATGCGGGTGCAGACGTGTTCTTGGTGGGCGACATAGACCGAGGAGGCGTTTTTGCCAGTCTATATGGCTCGATGGCATTGCTTCGTCCCGAAGAGCGGCACTTGATAAAAGGCATCTTCGTGAACAAGTTTCGAGGAGACTTGCGATTGTTTGAGTCGGGTGCAAGGATGCTGGAAGATTTGTGCGGTGTTCCCGTGCTGGGTGTGATTCCTTACTATAAGGATATAATTATCGAAGAAGAAGATTCTGTGTCGCTCACTGCCAAGTCTATGGAAGCCCAGCGGGGTAAGGTGAATGTAGCTGTCGTCCTTCTGCGGCATCTGAGCAATTTCACCGACTTTAATAGTTTGGAGCAAGACCCGCGCGTGCATCTGTTTTACACGAATAATACCCAAGAGTTGTCGAAAGCGGACATTATCATTTTGCCCGGCAGTAAAAACACGATGGGTGATTTGGTGGAATTGCGGCGTAATGGGGTAGCAGGCGCTATTCTCAGGGCCAAACGCGAAGGGGCTACTGTATTGGGCATTTGCGGCGGTTATCAAATGATGGGGCGAGAAATCTTTGATCCGGAACACGTTGAGGGGGATACTGAATGCCTGCCCGGCTTGGGGATATTGCCTGTTTGCACCCGTATGACAAAAAATAAAGTAACAAGGCAAATCCGTTTCCGCCTGATGTGTGCGGACAAACAGGTTGAAATGGAAGGGTACGAGATACATATGGGAGTTACCACTCCTGACAAGGGAGAACCGATATCGCCCTTGGCTTGTTTGGCGGATGGAACTGAGGACGGTTATATGGTCAACAATCGTTGCATGGGTACTTATCTGCATGGCATCTTGGACAACCAACCGTTCGTCGATTTTCTGTTGGCTCCCTATATGGAAAAGGCGAAGGAAAGAAGCTCCTTCGATTACCGTGCCTTTAAGGAAGAGCAATACGATAAGTTGGCTGCACATGTCCGTGCCCACGCCAATATACCTTTATTATATAATATCTTAACCACTGGCTCATTATGATAGAAGGACATGGGGACGACCTTTACAGATGCAGTCGTCCAATAACCGCCAATTTCAGTTCTAATCTCACCAATTGGATAGACCCTACGCCTTTGAAAACCTACCTGTGTGAACATATAGGCGAAACGGTGTCTACTTATCCGGAACCACAACCTTACACGCTCGAAGCGCGTATGGCTGAAACATTACGCCTCCAACCCGACCAAGTCTGTGTGACCAATGGGGCTACGGAAGCTATTTACCTCATTGCTCAATCTTTTGCAGGAGGATGCAGTGCGGTGTTGCAACCTACATTCAGTGAATATGCGGATGCATGCCGCATCCACGGCCACCGAATCATTTCCCTTTTCCGATTACCGGAAAACAGGAAACTGCCCAAAGATGTGCAAATGCTTTGGCTTTGCAATCCGAATAACCCGACAGGGCAGGTCATTGACAAGGCTCGACTGGTTCAATTGGTGGAAAATAATCCACAGGTGATGTTCGTCATCGACCAGTCGTATGAAAGCTTTACGCAAAAGCAAGTTCTTACCGCACGAGAAGCGGCGGGGATGCCTAACGTGCTGTTAATTCATTCGTTGACCAAACGTTATTCGATGCCAGGCTTGCGTTTGGGGTATCTGACCGGCAACGCTTCTTTGTTGCGCCACCTGCGCACTCATCGAATGCCATGGTCGGTCAACAGCGTGGCTCTATTGGCTGGAATGTTCATTTTGGAGCATCCGGAAACGATGCCTTTTGACTTGTCGGCTTGCTTGGAAGAGGCTTCCCGCTTGCAATCCTTGCTTTGTCAAACCCGGTGTATAGATGTATGGGATACCGACACGCATTTCATGTTGGCACGCCTACGGACAGGCAATGCTTCCGCCCTGAAGGATTATTTAATCCAAGAGCACGGTTTGTTGATACGCAATGCCTCTAACTTCGAGGGGCTGGACGCTACCTATTTCCGCATCTCTACGCAACGCCCCGAATGTAATACCCTGTTGTTGAATGCTATTAAACAATGGCTTGAGATATGATGGAATACTTGATTCTGATACTTCCCTTGTTGTTGGCTTGGTTACTCGACCGCTTGTTGGGCGACCCGGCTTGGCTGCCTCATCCGGTAGTGGCTTTCGGACGTGCCATTTCATATTGTGAGTATGTCTTAAACAAGGGAAGGGGGCGTTTTATGAAGGGGCTGATTGCAACTACGATGCTTGTAGCTTTTGCTTATCTGTCCACGTACGTGTTGTTATGGAGCGCAGCCATTTATGTTTCTTTTTGGCTGAAGTTTGTTTTAGAAATGGTACTCATATTTTATTGTTTGGCAGGAACGACTTTAATCCGGGAGGTACGAAGCGTATTCCACGCCCTTGACTGTTCATTGGAAAAAGGGCGTCGGCAAGTGGCACGCATCGTGGGACGTGATACGCAAGCGTTGTCAGCGCAAGAGGTTCGTACCGCAGCCTTGGAAACTTTGGCTGAGAATTTGAGTGATGGAGTTATTGCCCCGTTGTTTTGGTATGTGCTACTCGGTGTTCCTGGCATGATGATGTACAAGATGATTAATACATTGGATTCTATGATTGGTTATCGCAGCAAGCGTTACCGTAGTTTTGGCTGCTTCGCTGCCCGGCTGGATGACGTTGCCAATTATATTCCGGCCAGGCTGACTGCCTTGTTGATGGTCTTGGTGTCCGGACATCCATCTTTATGGAGATTTGTCTTGCGTTATGGAAAAGAGCATACAAGCCCTAACTCCGGTTATCCGGAAGCGGCTTTAGCTGGAATTTTAGATTGTCGCTTTGGCGGACCGCACAATTATTTTGGTGAGGAAGTTTGGAAACCTTACATTGGTAAAAATGCCCGTCCGCTCACTACGGCCGATATGCAACAAGCGGTTCGTATCAACCAAAAGGTGGAGACTGGGATGATACTGCTCGTATGCCTCATTTTATTTGCCATTACAAATATAGGGTAATAATTCCTCCATAAGGCGGAACAAAACTAAAGGCCTCTTCAAGACGAACTAATCCGGCATAAACTTGGGCACACGCTATGACGCCGCCATGGGTAAATATCGCCACACGATGATATGGCTTTTTCCGCAATTCGACCAAGAAACAAGACATACGGTTGAGTTGTTCCTCAAAAGACTCTCCATTCGTGGCGGGTAGATGCAGGTAGTCAGCATACCATTCCGCCAAGCGCGGGTCGCGTATCTCGTCATACCGTTGCATTTCCCATATACCAAAGTTCAATTCCAGCAAACGAGCGTCGCGTAAGGCATCGGGAAATCCGCAATAGTCAGCCAAGCGAACGCAACGGCTTAAAGGGCTCGTGTAAACAGCGTCAATAGGTATGTATGCGTTCAACCTTTCGCTTACGGCCTTTGCTTCTTCTGGAAAAGTGGGACGCAAGGCGACATCTGATTGTCCATAACAAGTGCCTGGAGGAACATCCACCGAAGTATGTCGGATAAAAATCACTTCCATATAATCATATAAGTAGGTGTACAAAATTAAATGCTAAATTAGCGAAGTATGTATTGTCAGATTTTTCAGCCGCAGATGACACGGATGACACGGATTTTAAAGGGGCTTCGCTCAAGTTCTTGTCATTCTGAGCGAAGCGAAGAATCTTTCCGTGCACACGGAGATGCTTCACTACGTTCAGTATGACAAAAGAGAAAAATCTGCGTCATCCGTGTCATCTGCGGCTGAAAAATCTGACAACACAACACACATAAATTTCCATTTATACTATAAACCAAAATAAATAAAGCAAGTTCCTAAATCTCTCGGCAAAGTTACTATTTTAAACTCTGCGAACAACGCTCTACTATGCGACGAACAGTATGTAGGAGGCAGAATATGATTTGAAAATAGGGAAGAAAAAGAAAAATGAAAAGAAAAAGCATATTTCCTTTGGTAGTTTAAATAAAAGCCGTATCTTTGCACCCGCAATCGAGAAACGATGGCGGGATAGCTCAGCTGGTTAGAGCGCAT
>CALUIQ010000068.1 GCA_944320735.1 uncultured Bacteroides sp.
TAAGGAGTTATCGGGAGTTAAAAGGAGTTAGGGCTTCGCCCTGAGTTATAGGCCAATAGAAAAAGGTATCGGCTTTTAACTCCCTTTTACTCCTGCCGAAGGCATAACTCCTTCTTACTCCTAAAAAATGAAAAAATCTGCGTCATCCGCGTCATCTGCGGCTGAAAAATCTGATAACACATAGCTCGCTAAATTCTCATTTCATTATTCCTCCTTTTCTTCTTCCTCTTCCTTGTCCTTCACGACAAGCAGTTTGTCTACGCGGCCGCGATCCATGTCGACAATTTCAAAATGGAGGTTTTTATAAGTAAAGGTGTCACCGGCTTTGGGGACACGGCCTACCAAGAACATCGCCAAGCCGGAGAGGGTCGTGAAGTCTTCTTCCTTCAAGTCCTCATAATCGAGGATGCCCATCGCTTCCATGAAGTCGTCAATGTTCATCGAGGCTTCCACCAGCAGGGATCCGTCCTGGCGGGTGACGATGTCCTCTTCTTCCGTCTCGTTCTCTTCCAAGATGTCGCCGAAGATGCTTTCCGTCAAGTCGTGCAGCGTGATGATGCCCTGCGTGTTTCCATACTCGTCCACTACGACGCCAAATTTGTTCTTGTTCTTCTTGAATATCTCCAATACCTTCTTGGCATAAAGGCTTTCGGGGATGAATTGTGCGGGACGGGCGATGCTGCGCAGGTCGAAGTGTTGGTCGTTATTGCCCATCATCAGGATGATGTCCTTCACCGACACCACCCCGATGATTTCGTCCATGCCGCGTTCTACCAGCAAGTATTTGCTGAAGTGCTGTTCGCGGATGGTTTGCAACACTTGTTCGGGGGTGTCGTCGGGATGTAGCACAACGATGTCGCGGCGGTAGGTCATCAGGTCGTTGGCGCGCTTGTCCGAGAAACGGAACACGTCCTTCAGCATCTCCGTCTCTTCCTTGTCGATGACGCCCTGTTCCGAACTTTGGTGCAGAATCATTTTGATTTCATCTTGCGTTATCTGGCGTTCCTCGCCGTGAGACGTACCCATCAAGCGGTTGGCCAGCCGGGTGGATGCGCTGAGCAGGCAGACAAAGGGATAAGAGACTTTGCTGAGCACAATCATAAAAGGGCTGAGCCGCGTGGCCCATTTCTCCGGGTCACTCATGGCGATGGTCTTGGGCACCAGCTCGCCGATGATGAGGCTTAAGTAAGTAATGACGGCAACGGTGGTTATCATGGCCAGTTCGGCGGCGTAAGGTTTGGCACCCGGAATGAGGTTGAATAGCGGCACCAGGTGGCTCGCGATGTTGGCACCTCCGTATGCACCGGACACGATGCCAATGAGCGTAATGCCTATCTGGATGGTGCTGAGAAACTTTTCAGGCTCTTCGAGTTGGCTCAATACCCCTTTGGCTCGTTTGTTCCCTTTGTTGACAAGTGTTTCCAGTCGTGCTTTGCTGGATGACACCAGCGCGATTTCATACATGGCAAAAATGCCGTTGAGGATTAAAAGAAGCAGAATAATGATAAATTCCATAGATTATGTTAGATGATTCGCGTGCAAACTTACGAATTAATATGAATCTTTGCAAGAAAAAATGGGTGGTGTCTTTGGAAATGCCTACCTTTGCGTCACTTCAATGTGTTTTCACGATATAAAATGATAGAAATAGATGGGAAATAGTTGTCAGATGAAAAAAGTAGTGACTTTCGGTGAGGTCATGATGAGACTCACGACGAAAAGCTTTCAACGTTTCACCCAGGCGGGCGAATATACGGCAACCTTTGGCGGAAGTGAAGCGAACGTGGCCGTCTCGCTGGCCAATTTCGGGGTACCTACGGAGTTTGTCACCCGCCTGCCGGACAACGCCTTGGGGCGTGCGTGTGTGGCTTCCTTGCGCACGCTGGGCTTGGGCACGGAAGGCATCGTGTACGGAGGACATCGTATGGGGCTTTACTTTTTGGAGCAAGGAGCCGCTTTCCGCAATTCCAACGTGGTGTACGACCGTGCCGACTCCGCTTTTGCCACCTTGAGGCCGGGCATAATAGATTGGGAAACTGTTTTTCAGGATGCCGGTTGGTTTCATTGGTCGGGCATTGCCGCCGCCCTTTCGCGCGAGGGAGCCGAAGCTTGTCGCGAAGCCTTGGAAGTGGCTCACCGGATGGGGCTGACCATCTCGTGCGACTTGAATTACCGCAAGAAGTTGTGGAACTATGGTTGCACGGCGGCGGAGGTGATGATGCCTTTGGTGCAATATAGTGACGTGATATTTGGTGCCGAGCCTGAATACAAGGAGGTGATGGGCATTCAGCCCGTAGGCTTCAAGGCCACTACGGCGGCAGACACCTCATTTGCGACCGACCTGCCCCGCTTTGAAGCCTTCACGCGAGAAGTTGCCGCGCAGGTACCCCATTGCAAGCACGTCTTTTTGGAGTTGCGCCACTCATTGACGTCCAACCACAACTTGTTGGCCGCTGTCCTGCTGTCCAACGGCGTGTTCCACCATACGGGTATTTATGACATCACGCACGAGGTGGACCGTGTAGGTGCGGGCGATGCCTTTGTCGGTGGCCTGATATACGGATTGTTGGCCTATCCCGGCAACGCCCAGTCTGCATTGGATTTCGCTTTGGCCGCCTCCGCATTGAAGAACACCGTGTATGGCGATTTCAAT
>CALUIQ010000069.1 GCA_944320735.1 uncultured Bacteroides sp.
CCACGATTTCTCCTTCTTCTACGTCGCTATACGCCTGATAGACCCCGATAGGTTCGCCTTGGGCCTTCTCGGAAAACACGTCTTTGTGTATCTGCCATTGGTTCTTGCTTATCAGGCTGTTGGCCGCTGACACAATGGTTTGCGTGGAGCGGTAGTTTTGCTCCAGCTTGAACACCCGCGTGCCGGGATATACCTTGGTGAAGTAGAGGATGTTGTCGATGTCAGCCCCGCGGAAGGAGTAGATGCTCTGCGCGTCATCACCCACCACGCACACGTGTTGGTGATTCTTGGCCAGCTGTAACACGATGCTATGTTGGGCGAAGTTGGTGTCTTGATATTCGTCCACTAATATATAACGAAATTGCTCCTGATAGCGGGCGAGGACATCGGGGTGGTCGCGGAAGAGTAGGAAGGTGTAGAACAACAAATCGTCGAAGTCCATAGCGTCCGCCTGTCGGCACCGCTCCCAATAGCAGCGATACACTTCGCGCAAGGCGGGCATCTTGGCGGCATTATCGGCTTCGTAGGCTTCCCGGCTGTTGGCGTAACCGGCGGGTGTCACCAGATGGTTCTTGGCGTTGGAAATGCGTGACTGGATGACTCCTGGCTTGTACACCTTCTCGTCCAGCTTCATTTCTTTCAGGATGGTGCGAATCGGGCTTTTGCTGTCCGCCGTGTCGTAGATGGTGAAACGGGGTGTGAAGCCGAGACGGTCCGCCTCGGCGTGGAGGATGCGCAGGAAGATGGAGTGGAAAGTCCCCATCCACGGGCGTCGGGCACGTTCCGCGCCCACTTGCCGGGCGATACGTGCCTTCATCTCCCGGGCGGCCTTGTTGGTAAAGGTCAGTGCCAGGATATTCCACGGCTGGTAACCGTTCTCCAACAGGTAGGCTATTTTGTACGTCAGCACGCGCGTCTTGCCCGAACCGGCTCCTGCTATGACCAGCGAAGGTCCGTCGTTGTAGAGCACCGCGGCGCGTTGGCTTTCATTCAGTTCGTTGATGTAATCGGACATATTCTTTGATATTAAGGACTAATCCTATCGGTTAAATGATAATTTATCTGTTAAATTAAGAATGAAGAATGATGAATGAAGAATTAGTTTAGTGAAGAAGGTTGAAAAACTCTCCTCCTTCCGTAAGGAGGAGTCCCCGTAGGGGGAGGTGGTAGGAGAAATATGCCGCTTTAGCGACTCCTATTTTTATATTATATAATAATAGGTCGAACCATCCTTTTCCTACCACCCCGCCCGTTGGGCACCCCTCCTTCCGGAAGGAGGGGAGTTGATTACCAAAATTCTTAGTTCTTCATTCTTAATTCTTCATTAAAGTGCGCTTGCGCACACAGTTAAATTCCCATTTATCATTATTGCGGGGACAAAGATACACAAAGGTGCGCATAGTGGCAAATTCTTGGTCAATCCAAAAATAAATCCTATCTTTGAGCACGCAATCAAAAAAACGAATAAGTTATGAAACGTTTCCTATTGATAGTGGTGGCCGTATGGATGGCTACGGCCTTGCAGGCGCAGAGCGAAGCCGTGCCCGACACGCTGTCCCATGCGGCTTCTTCCGTAAAGGAAAAATTTTTCTCTGATGAGACAAAGAATATCGATGGTTTCCTGATAGATATGCACAGCCTGATGCCTGCCCCGGTTCCCGACTTGGAGAATTACCGGTTAGTCATTCCCGACGCCAGCAAGGATTACAGCCGGATTTTTCGCCTGAATCCGGACGTCACTTATTCTTCGGGATGGGACAATATGTTTTCTCTGTCCGGCTCGCCTTATTACGGATTTAATCCTTTCGGCCTGTCCGGTTTTGGCCACAATATGGACTATCTGCAAATGGGCAGCTTCCGCCTGAAGAACGGGTGGCGGTTGAACACTTACGGTGAGTATGACAAGGATGGTGTGCGTAGGCCCAATCCGTCCGCCCTTCCTTGGCAGCGCAACAACTTCAAGGGGGCTTTTGAGCTGAAGTCGCAGGATGGCTCGTTCGGCATCCGCATCGAGGTGCAGCGGGGGCGTGAGAATCCCTTCTGACGGAGGCTGGTAAGATAAATGGGAATTTAGTGCGCGCAAGCGCGCTTAAATTAAGAATTAAGAATGATGAATGAAGAATTTGTAACTTAATTCTCCTCCTTCTGGAAGGAGGAGTACCCGTAGGGGGAGGTGGTAGGAGAAATATGCCGCGTAAGCGACTCCTATTCTTAATCATTATAATAAATAGGTCGAACCATTCTTTTCCTACCACCCCGCCCGTTGGGCACCCCTCCTTCCAGAAGGAGGGGAATTGATTACCCAATTCTTCATTCTTAATTCATCATTCTTCATTTAATAGATAAATTATCATTTATATAAACTAAATACTAATTTTAAAAGAGGAGGAATGAAACTATGAAAAGTTGGAAGATTGAAGCGGCTATTATTGCCGTAGGTATGTTGCTGTTAGGTTGGATGATTCGTAGCGGCGTCAACGATGTCAAGGACAAAGAACGCATCGTCACCGTAAAAGGGTTGGCCGAGATGGAAGTGCCTGCCGACAAAGTGACGTGGCCCTTGATGTATAAGGACATCGGCAACGACCCTGCCGCCCTGTACACGAACATCGAGAAGAAAAACCAAGCCATCGTCCGTTTCCTGAAATCCAACGGCATCACAGACGAGGAAATCAGCGTGGCACCGCCCGAGATTATCGATATGAAGGCCGAACGCTACACCAGCGAGAACGTCAGCTATCGTTATAATGCCACGTCGGTCATCACCGTGACTTCGCGCAACATCGACAACGTGCGTAAGCTGATGTCCGAGCAGACCGAACTCCTGAAGCAGGGCATCGCCATCACCGGTGGAGACTATCGTTACAGCGTGTCCTATGAATTTACGGGGCTGAACGACATTAAACCCCAAATGATAGAGGAGGCCACTAAGAACGCCCGTGCGGCCGCCGAGAAATTTGCCAAAGACTCGGATAGCAAACTGGGCAAAATCCGCAACGCTTCACAAGGTCAGTTCTCCATTTCCAACCGCGACGGAAACACGCCCTACATCAAGAGCGTACGTGTAGTGACCACCGTTACTTATTATTTAAAGAATTGATTCGTAACACCCGTACCCCCGTCCACGTTTTGTTGCGGGGAAACATATCGGCAAAGGAGTCCTCGGAAACGAGGACTTTTTTGTGGCTGGACGAAGCGTGCAGCAGGTGGAGTTTCCCCGCCTTGTAATAGGCGAATCCCAGATGAGCCACGTCCAAGCCGGGGACAGAGGTCGTGATGCAGAGCACGTCCCCATTTTTTATCCAAGGAAGGCCTTCGCGGGGTATTTTGTCCTTGGGCAGATAACGGACGCTTTGGCCGGACAACCGTTGCTCGATGGACTTCATTTGCGCCACGCAGGTTGGGGAGTCTTTCAAGTGTCGGTAAGCTCCGGGATGGGAAGACATAAAGGAGAGTTCCACTTTCAGTGAGTCGTGGCTATGGAGGGCTGTGACGTCCTCGAAGAAATCTTCTCGCACCCCGTTCGTTATCCATTCGGTGATGTAATGCAGGCGGGACGTGTAACCTTCTATCACGCCGCCCCGGTATCGGATGCGTCTCAAGTAATCTTGCGCACGAAGCGTGTCGCCTTCTGCCAGTGTCAGGGCAAGCACATACTCCACGTACGTGGTACAATCCACCTCATCAAGATTCATCACCAACCTTTCTTCGTTTCCTTCCTCCAAGGTATGCGCCACGTAGGGTCTTCCGAGAAACGTCAGGGCGTTGCACAGCACGTCCTCACTTCCCGTGCCTTGGGCGCAGGAGGTCTGAGTTAGGAGTAAAGCTACGAATAACAAACCGAATGTTCGCATAAAAATGATAATTTAGCTATTAAATGAAGAATTAGGAATGAAGAATTAAGAATTAGGGTATTCAATAGACCACAGATGACACAGATAAGACAGATTTACACAGATTTTAAAGGGCTTTGTCCACAGAAAAAATTCTTCATTCATCATTCTTAATTCTTCATTAAAAGCGCGCTTGCGCGCGCATAAATTCCCATTTACTTCTCAGGTTTCATTTCTTCCCGTAACCATTTCTCCAGCTCGCCTGTCCATAGACGTTTGTAGACAAATTGGTCGCGGAAGCCCCAACCGTGTCCGCCGGTGGGGTAGACGTGCAAGGAGCATCCCTGTACACCGTTCTTGAGCAAAGCTTCGAAGTAATGAATGCCATTGGCGGGCGGTACGGAACGGTCATCAGCCGACAGCACGACGAAAGCCTGCGGGGTGCGGGCGTTTACTTGCTTCTCCAGCGTGTATTTGCTCTCTAACTCCGGTGTCGGACGCTTGCCGAGGAGATTCTCACGCGAGCCGGCGTGAGTGATTTTCGGATTCATAGAGATGACTGGATAGAGCAAGATTTGAAAGTCGGGACGGGTTTCGTTCGAGCTGTAGAGTGTGGCGAGCGAGGCGGCCAAATGGCCTCCGGCCGAGGCACCCATAATGCCTACGCGTGTGGGGTTGACTCCCCATTCCGAAGCGTGTTGGCGTACGAGGCGGATGGCTTGTTCGGCGTCGCTCAAGGGCACTTCGTTGTGGCCGTTCGGCATACGGTATTTCAGCACAATGTACGTGATGCCTTGCGCGTTAAACCAAGCGGCCATGTCGTGTCCCTCGTGATTCATTGCCAGTCGGGCATAGCCTCCGCCGGGGCAGGCTATGACGGCCATCCCGTTGGGATTCTTCACCGGATAAACCGTGATGGAAGGATTGACCACGTTGGCCACACGGCCTCCTTCCAAATCTTCTTCCGTCCCCGTCAAGCCGTTGCTGTTGGGTGCTCCCTCTGGCCAGAGAGGGAGCACAATAGGACTTTGCGCAAATAGCATAGTTGACATAAACAAAAATAAGGTCGTAAAGAATATCTTCATAATAACAGCTTTTTAAGATGTTACTTTATTTTCATAGACGATTTAACAAAATAGAAAATCAGGATGGCGTAAGCCAAAAGGGCCGCCACTTGCGACATCGGGTTGGCTATCCACGTGTCGTTCACCAAGTTGATGCCACCGAAGCGCATACCGGCACTCACTACACCCATCAGGGCACCTCCGGCAATGAAGCCCGAAGCCAGCAACGTGCCTTTCTCGCCCCGTTCAGCGTTCACCTTGGCGTCTTTGCTGCGCGAGGTCACGTACCAGTTGATGGCGCCTCCCACTACCAACGGGATGTTCAGCTCCAGCGGGATAAACATGCCCAACGCAAAGGCCAGTGCGGGAATCTTCAGCCAGGTCAGCACCACGGCCAGCACCGCACCGATGCCATAGAGCAGCCACGGCGCCGACACACCGCTCATCAGCGGCTCTATCACGGCAGCCATAGCGTTGGCTTGCGGGGCAGCCAGTTGTCCGCTGGTGAATCCGTACGTCTTGTTCAAGATAATCATAACGCCGCCCACGGTAGCCGCCGATACAATGGTGCCCAGAAACTTCCACGTCTCCTGCTTCACGGGCGTTGTGCCCAGCCAGTAACCTATCTTTAAGTCGGTGATGAATCCTCCGGCCATAGACAAGGCCGTACACACCACGCCACCCATCACCAATGCGGCCACCATACCGCCAGGACCTTTCAGCCCCACGGCTACCATAACCACGGAGGCCAAAATCAGTGTCATCAGCGTCATACCCGACACGGGGTTGGTGCCTACGATGGCGATGGCGTTGGCCGCTACGGTGGTGAAGAGGAAGGCGATGCCCGCTACCAAAAGGATGGCTACGCAGGTGTGCAGCAGGTTACCCTGCATAACGTCAAAATAGAAGAAGAGGAATACCAATACGAGGGTCACGATGGAGCCGATGGCAATGAATTTCATCGACAAGTCACGTTGGGTGCGCAATACGTTCTTGTCGGCCTTCTGCTTTCCGCCCATTTCCTTGGCGGCCAGCCCCACGGCACTCTTGATGATGCCCCACGACTTGATGATACCGATGATGCCTGCCATAGCGATGCCTCCGATGCCGATGCTCTTGGCGTAGTAGGTGAAAATTTCTTCAGCCGACATCTGCCCCACGGTTTGTGTGATTTCGGGATTCCACTGGTTGAGCACGGCGTCACCCCAGATGAGCGACATACTGGGGATGATGATCCACCACACGGCCAGCGAGCCGAAGCAGATGATGGCTGCGTATTTCAGTCCCACGATGTAACCCAAGCCCAGCACGGCGGCACCCGTGTTCACCTTGAACACCAATTTAGTCTTCTCCGCCAGCATCTCGCCCCAAGCGCAGAAGCGGGTGGTGAAGTTTTCGTTCCACCAACCGAAGGTGGCCACGATGAAGTCATACAGTCCGCCTATCAGTCCTGCGGCCAGCAGCGGTTTGGCTTGATTGCCCCCCTTTTCGCCCGATACGAGCACCTGTGTGGTAGCCGTGGCCTCGGGGAAGGGATATTTGCCGTGCATGTCACTGACGAAATATTTGCGGAAGGGAATCAGGAAGAGGATGCCCAGTATGCCTCCCAACAACGAGCTGATGAACACCTGTGCAAAGGTGACGGTCACTTCCTCCGGATAGCTCTCTTGCAGGATGTATAGGGCAGGCAGGGTAAAGATAGCACCCGCCACAATGACGCCCGAACTGGCACCGATGGACTGGATGATGACGTTCTCGCCCAAGGCATGCTTGCGCTTGGCCGCCGTGGACACGCCCACGGCGATAATGGCGATGGGGATGGCTGCCTCAAACACTTGGCCCACCTTCAGCCCCAGGTAAGCGGCAGCGGCCGAAAAGAGCACGGCCATACACACGCCCCACGACACCGACCATACGTTTACTTCCGGATAGCTTTTCTCCGGACTCATCAGCGGGTTGTACGTCTCACCGGGTTTCAATTCGCGAAACGCGTTTTCCGGCACTCCCGCCATCACTTCTTCTTCCTGTTGTTTCATAACTGAATACTTTGTCTTTTTTATGTTATTGTTTCTTTAGAAGCCAAAAGTACGGAAAATTTTGTTTCGTCCGCCATTTCTCGGCGCTTTTTTGGGGTTCATCCGGGAAATGCGTAGGTAAATGCTAATTTATCTGTCACAGGGAACGCAGACGACGCAGAATACGCAGATTAACGCAGACTTTTATTTTTTTTTCAACACAGACAGGCGAAGCCCCTTGTTTTCTGCGAGCCTCTGCGCCCCTCTGCGTAGTCTGCGTTCCCCCAATTCAGTGCGCTAAATTCCTATTTATCACCTACGCATTTCCCCGGATGAACCTTTTTTTCTCTGCGTGAGAATACGAGAATGTCCGATTGCGGATATTCATAAGACATGCAATCTTACAGTTATGGCAGTTGACAGTTGTGACAGTTGTGACAGTTGACAGTTTTCAAAAATGGATTTTTTAGTCCGGTTTTTTGCAGGAGAAAGATGTTAAATATTTTAATATATTATATATATAATATATTATTGTAAATCGCACTTTTTTTTCTCATTTCGATAACTGTCAACTGTCACAACTGTCACCACTTTCATACTGTAAGATTTTGAAGGAAGGAATAGGTTTTGAAAACATCGGGGAGCTTGTCCGATAGCTCTTACACTGATGCCAAAATGAAATTTGGCTCTTCCGGAGAATGCGTAGATAAATCATAATTTATCTGTTTGATTTTTTAGACGCAGATTATGCGGATTGTGCGGATTTATATTTTTAGATAAACGGTATCTGTCATGTCGAGCTTGTCGAGACATCTCACATAATGCTGAGTATGCGCTACGTGAGACCCCTCGACTACGCTCGGGGTGACAGGGCGAAGCCCCTTTAATAATCCGCCTAATCCGCCTAATCCGCTCAATCCGCGTCTAAAAAATGATGATGTGCTTCACACACATAAATTCCCATTTATTACCTACGCATTTGTCGGATGAAAAATGAAAGCTGCGCAAAAGTTCTCGGACAGACTGGGGGTAACTGTATGCCGTGTCCCCTTTTTTAGATAAAATGCTTCGTAACTTGCTGACAGCCAAGTTTAAAATACGATTTTCCGAAAAGTGTACAAAAAACAGGCTCTTAACGCGCGCTGTTTTTTGGCAGTGCTTGGCGGAGTGCTTATCTTTGCGGCGTGAAGAAGGAACCATTGTTTGGCTAAGCGGGACAGAAGGCCTATTCTTTCTTCGGACGCAGATTCTTCACCCGGAAAAGTTTCCACCGCTTCCAGAACATCAGTTCGCTCCACTTCTCGAAGTCTTTTTGGAAGATGATGCCGATGCCTTGCGTGGTGAGGTTGGTACGGGTATAGTAGCGGTCGTTGGTCTCGTTGTAAGCCTTCAGGCGGATTTCGCCCGAACGGGTCACGAGCCATTCAGCCTCAAAGTCGCCCACGAAGTTAGTGTTGGCCATAGGGTTGTCCCGATAGCCGAAGTTGCCGTTGATGAGCAGGCGGTTGTTCAGCAGACGGCCAGAGAGCATACCCTCAAACTCCATATCGGTCCAGCCGCGCTCGCCGGTGCTGAAGTTGGTGCCCACGTTCCAGTTGTTGTTGTCGATGATTTGTGAGAGGGCGTTGTTCAGTTGGCCGGACAGGGTAGAGGAGAGTACGCTGGACATCATATCCGAGTTTTGGCCGGTGCCGAAGGTCTCGGAGGGGTAGAACTTGCCGATGCCCAACAGGTAGAGTATCTGCATGCTCATTTGCTCTTCGCTGGGGATGTAGTTGCGCACCAAGGCTTCCACTTCGTCGCGTTCGTTGGGTAATTCCAAGTCGAGCTTGATGGTGGGGGAAGTCAGTTGTCCGGTCAGGTTCATTACGCAATTTACCTTGACGTTGTTCTGCAGTTCGGGATAATTGCTGATGTCGGGGATGAGGTCGCTGAGCGAGGCCGAGTTGACCGTATAGTTGGCTGCAATGTCGAGCATGGCGTCCACGGGGTCTCCGTTGAAAGTGATGGTGCTTCCTTCCTTGATGAGAAAATCTTTGCGGATGACTTCTTGGAGGCTGAACTTATAGATACCTTGGTTGATGTGGTAATTGCCGAACAGGCGTACGTTGCCCTTGTTGTAGAACTCCGTGCGTAGGCTTCCCGAACCGTTGGCACTGATGTAGTCGCCCGCGGCGGGGTCCATAATGATGCGCATAGTGGCGTCGGGGGTAGCTTCCACGATGAGGTTCAGGCGGATGTCCGTGTCGCTTTCGCGCTCTTCTTCGGCCTCCATTCGTTGGCGGGCGCGCTCGTAGGTGGAGAGCAGCACGCTGTCCTGCGTGACTCGTCGGGGTGTCTTGTCCACGAAGCGGATGAACTGGTTGCTGATGGCCGACGTCACGTTGTCCTTAATGTAGGTGAAGGTGGAGCCTTCGCCCGTGGTCATGGCCACATTGATGTTGACCCCTTCCGTGGCGCTTCCGGCTATGCTGGCGTTGCCTGTGCCGTAGACGGTGCCGTAGAAGGGAAAGTCCAGGGATTCGCGGGTGTTCATCAGCAGCATGTCGCGCACGTCGAACCGGAAGTTGTAGGACAGGTTTTTGAAGTGCCGGTAGCGCAGGCGTCCGTTCATAGTGCCTTGGTGTCCGCGGGTGTCGTAGATGCGGTTCCCACTGAAGTTGAGCCCTTCGGGCACGATGGTGATGCTGTCTTTTACGGAGAAGGTGGTGCCCAGTACGTCGACCTTCAGGGAGGCGTCTCCATAGACTTTCCCCTCCATGGTGAGAGCCTTGAACTTGCCGTAGAAATGGACGTTGCCCCACGCCCGCCCGTGAAATTCGGGGGTAATGCTTCGCATATAATAATGGATAAACTCCAGATTGGTGCCTCCGGCCTCTATTTGGAGGTCGAGCGAGCTGGTGGGCTTGATGGGGTAGATGAATCCGTTTACGTGTGTGCGTGCCGAGTCTCCCTCGCGGATGCGCGCATCGAGGTAAATGCCTTTCACGTCGTGGTGCCATTCGCCACGGATGTCGGCATCGCCCAACAGACCGTTGTTGATGCCCAGGTTGTGGATGAACAGGTCGGTGGCCATAACCGGCTCTTTCAGTACCCCGCTGGCGTAGAGCGGCCCCGTGGCATCGCCTTGGAAGTTGACACCCAAATCGGCAATGTCGAAGATGTAGCCGATGTTGATTTGCCTTAAGTCCAGCCGCACGGTGTCTTGGGGTTGGTCGGACACGATGCCGTCAATGTGCAGGTATCGTTTCTGATTGGTGAATTGGAAATCGTGTACGTACACCTTTCCCGAGTCTACCTCCACGCGGGCGGGATGGATGTTCCACAATGTGTCGCTAATGATAATGTCCGTGGGCTTTATGTCGATTGTGGCCGCCAAGGGAGCTTTGCGCCTAAAGCGTGCGATGGTGGCCAGTTTTCCGCTGTAGGTCACGGATGAGCTGTTTCCCCAATCGATGGTGGTTTGCAGGCTGTCGTTGCGTGCCGAGGCGTTCAGGGCCAGGTTGAGGGCGTTATCGTCCTTGCGGTTGGTCAGGCGGAGCTTGAGCGTAAAGTTGTCGTCCGGATTCTCGCATACGAAAAGTCCCGACTCGATGAATCTGTTCTGGTAGTGCAGATGGGGGAAATAACCTTCCACCCGGATGCGTCCCAGACGGTCGTTGAAGAATCCTTTGACGGTGGAGTGGGTGTAGACGGTCAGCGGTATTTGGAACACCGTCGAGAGGAGTTCGGTATTATATATATGTAGGTCGAACTGAAAGTTGTTGTCCGTTTGGTGGCGGGGATTCTCGTCAGCAGGTATCAGTGAAGGCAGGTAGCGGTGGAGCACACGTGTGATGCTGGCCGGCAGGGTACGGTAGGAATACTCACCGGTGACGCTTCCTTTAAGGAATGCGGAGTTTATGTCCAGCCGCTTGTGGTAATTGTCCGGTCGGACGGCTTTCAGTTGGAAGTTGTCCATAAAGTAATTTTGCCCCGGCGAGGTGAAGTGCAGGCTGTCGATGTTGATTTCGCCGTCCATCTCGTCGATGGAGCCTCCGGTGAAGTCGGCCTTTATCCGCAGGGAGATGTTGGTGTCCTCGTACTTGGGGGTCAAGCGGAGGGCGTGCGGGTTGAGCCGGTCGATGCGGGTCAGGACATTGAATGTGGGGACGGGGCTGGCGGTGTTGAAACTTCCGGTCAGTGCCATAGAAGCGTTAGGGTCATCCAATGTGAGCCGTCCGGTAAATCCGCCGTGTAGGTATTCTCCGTCCAAGGCTATTTGTTTGTAGGTGTAATTGCTGTAAGTCAAAGAGTCTATGAGGCCTCGGGCAATGATGGTAGGGTAGCGGTTGGCATGGTTTTGGCCGTCCACATTCACGTTGAAGGTGATGTCGCCCAGTTTAGGATTGTCTACCAGGGTGCCCAATTGGAAATCCTGGGCCTTGATGGAGCCGGAGTAGGCCATGTCTCCCTGCTTTTTGTCCGAAGAAAACTTGAGGTCGGTGCGCAGGGTGCCTACGTCGGTGCTTACCTGTCCATACATGACGAGGTCGGTCAGGAACCCGGATACTTCGCCTGTGAAGCGGACGTTGCCAAGACGTTGCAGGACAGGCGGCACGGGAGCCGAATCGCCTTTTAAGTTATGATAGAAGAAGGCTACGCCCTCACGGTCAGCACGCAGGTTGGAGAGCTTGCCGAACACGTAGGCGTCTCCCGACCGGGAAAGGTCTTGGAACGAGGCGTTACCCAAGAGCGTGAAGTGCTTGCCCGCAGAGATGGAGAGGTAGGGGCAACGCAACTCGTCCACGCTGCCATCGGCCCTGAACTCCACCTGAAGCGGGTCGTCGAAGGAGGCGAAGACAGGTGCGAAAGCCTTCAGGTCGGCCAATGTGACTTGCGAGGCAGGCATCTGTGCCTTAAACCTAACATTGTGGGTAAAGTCGGACAGCGCGCTGCTCAGGCTATCGAACTCCATACGGATGGTGTCCATAGCCAAGGTGGTGCGGGGCAACTCGATGTTGAAGTTGGACACCTGCAGACCGCGGTTGTTTCCTACCAGCTTCAAGCCCAGGCGGTTCAGCCGGAAACCGGAATTCTCTTCGTGGAAACTCATACGCTTGATGGAAGCGTTGAGGGTATCGCTGGTAAGCGCTTTCAAGGAAATGTTGGCTATGATGTCGCGCACGCGGATATGGTTGGCGTTGAACCTTCCGGGCGTGGAAGCCTCTGAAAGCACTTGGTACGTCACTTGGCCGCGTCTGATTAGCAGCGCGTTGACACGCAAATTCAAGCGGGGAGGTTCTTTTCTCAGTGTGTCCTTCGATGCGAAAGCATCTATCACGAATTGGAAATTGGGCACCGACTGGGGTGTGGACTTTTCCAGATGGATGTCGAACCCGAATAGCTGGATGTTGCTGATGGATATTTTCCCTTGTAAGAGGGGGAGTATGTCGAACTTGGCGGAGAGACGGGCAGCCTTGAGCATCTCTTTGTCCGAACGGTCGTACAAGAGCAGGTCGTTGATGATAATACGATTCAGCAACCCCATGTCGATGCGCCCTATCTGCAATCTGGCGTCCAGCACCCGCGATAGTTCGGAAGCTACCCACGCAGACATTTGTTGCTGAACCACAGGTGTGTTCAGCAATAACGTAGTGCCGATATACAGGCTCAGAAAGATACCGACAATCCAGCGCAGAGTTTGTTTGAGAGTCTTGATAAGCCGTTAATTTTTATATTTAGCGAACAAAAATACACAATAATATATTATTCCTACTACTTTTATCACTACTTTTGCAGGGATTAAACGTAAATAAACATTATGAGTACAATAATTTTAGGCATAGAAAGCTCTTGTGACGATACTTCGGCGGCCGTGGTAAGGGACGGCTACCTGCTCTCTAACGTGGTGGCCAGCCAGGCCGTACACGAAGCATACGGAGGGGTGGTGCCCGAATTGGCTTCACGCGCCCATCAACAAAACATCGTGCCCGTGGTTCACGAGGCATTGAAGCGGGCAGGAGTGACCAAAGAGGAACTTAGTGCCGTGGCCTTCACCCGTGGCCCCGGCTTGATGGGCTCTTTGCTCGTAGGCGTGTCCTTCGCCAAAGGCTTCGCGCGTTCGTTGGGCATCCCTATGATAGACGTTAACCACTTGACAGGACACGTGTTAGCCCATTTCATTAAAGTGGAGGGCGAGGACAATGTTCTGCCTCAATTCCCCTTCCTTTGCCTTCTGGTGTCCGGAGGAAATTCCCAGATTATCTTGGTCAAAGCCTATAATGATATGGAGATATTGGGGCAGACCATAGACGATGCCGCAGGCGAGGCTATAGACAAGTGCTCCAAGGTTATGGGATTGGGCTATCCCGGAGGCCCCATCATTGACAAACTGGCTCGTCAAGGCAATCCGAAAGCTTTCACCTTCAGCAAGCCCCATGTTCCGGGCTTGGACTATAGCTTTAGCGGGCTGAAGACCTCGTTCCTCTACTCCCTGCGCGAGTGGGTGAAGGAAGACCCCGACTTCATAGAGCATCACAAAACGGACTTGGCCGCTTCGCTTGAAGCCACCATCGTGGACATCCTGATGGAGAAACTTCGGAAGGCCGCCAAACAATACCATATTAAAGAGGTGGCCGTGGCGGGTGGCGTGTCGGCCAATAACGGCCTGCGCAACGCTTTTCGCGAGCATGCCGACAAGTACGGATGGAATATCTTTATCCCGAAGTTCAGTTATACCACTGATAATGCCGCTATGATAGCCATCACGGGTTACTTTAAGTATCTGGACAAGGATTTTTGCCCGATGGACGCGCCGGCCTATTCGCGGGTAACGCTGTAGTGCTTTTCAAGAGTTAATAAATGATGATAAAGAATGGATATGAAGGTAGAAGAAGAATTAGGCTCGGTGTTGCGGGCTAAGAAAATGACCCTTTCCACCGCGGAAAGTTGCACGGGAGGAAGCATTGCGGCACTCGTCACGTCCGTGCCGGGAAGTTCGGAATACTTTAAGGGTGGCATTGTGGCATACTCCAATGAAGTAAAGGAGAACATGCTGCACGTCTCGGCCGAAACGCTTGAAAAATATGGGGCGGTGAGCCGTGAGACCGTGATGGAAATGGCGGAAGGTGCGATGAATGCGCTTAAAACTGATTGCGCCGTGGCCACTTCGGGCATTGCGGGTCCCGGAGGCGGCACTCCGGACAAGCCGGTGGGCACCGTTTGGATAGCCGTTGCCTATAAAAACGAAATCATTACGATGAAACAGAGCGGAGACTATGGCCGAGCGGAGAATGTGCGGAAAACTGTCCAAAATGCCCTCGAATTGCTTCTCGAATTGCTTCGATAGCGAAAAAATACTATCCTACAGAGAATTATTTTCCGAAAAACTTGTTTCGTAACAATAAAAGTGCTTACTTTGCGCTCTGTTTGAAATAAGCATAGATAAAAACTATAAAATAGAGATAGAAATGTCGAAGATTTGTCAAATTACCGGAAAGAAAGCCATGGTTGGCAACAATGTTTCACACTCAAAGAGAAGAACGAAAAGGACCTTTGACGTGAACTTGTTTACGAAGAAATTCTATTATGTAGAACAAGACTGCTGGATCAGCTTGAAGCTGAGTGCCGCCGGTCTGCGTATTATTAACAAGAAAGGCCTGGACGCTGCCTTGAACGATGCTGTGGCTAAAGGTTATTGTGATTGGAAAACCATTAAAGTAATTGGTTAAAAAGTAGAGGAGATTTAGGAAATGGCAAAGAAAGCTAAAGGTAACAGAGTACAGGTGATATTGGAATGTACGGAGCACAAGGATAGTGGCATGCCGGGCACTTCCCGTTACATCACGACCAAGAACAGAAAGAATACGTCCGAGAGATTGGAGCTGAAGAAGTACAATCCGATTCTGAAGAGAGTAACCGTACACAGAGAAATTAAGTAATCTATATAATATAAAGAAGAATAACCTATGGCAAAGAAGACTGTAGCAAGTTTGCACGAAGGTTCCAAGGAGGGACGTGCATATACTAAGGTTATCAAGATGGTAAAGTCACCGAAGACGGGTGCTTACGTTTTTGATGAGCAAATGGTTCCGAACGAGAAAGTACAAGACTTTTTCAAGAAATAAAAAAGAACATACAGCCTTTTGAAAAAGGCGTGAACGATAAAATCCTCTTGCGGGCTTGTCCGGCGAGAGGATTTCTTTTTTTGCGTGCCGATTTCTTTTTTACCCATTATAGCGAATCATATTTTTTTCTTATCTTTGCATCTAAGAATATAAGTTGCAGCTTTAAATAGTAGAATATGGGATTTTTTAGTTTTTTTTCCAAGGAAAAGAAAGAAACCTTAGACAAGGGACTGTCTAAGACCAAAGAAAGTGTTTTTGGGAAAATAGCACGAGTGGTGGCCGGTAAGTCCAAGGTGGACGATGAAGTGCTGGACAACCTGGAAGAAGTGCTGATAACTTCCGATGTGGGCGTGGAGACAACGTTGCGCATCATTGAGCGCATCGAGAAACGGGTGGCCGCAGAGAAGTATATGAATACCCAGGAACTGAATCATATTTTACGTGACGAGATTGCCGCTCTTCTGACCGAGAACAATACGGCCGATGTGGACGACTTTGAAGCCCCCATCGCCCACAAGCCATATGTCATTATGGTGGTAGGGGTGAACGGAGTGGGCAAGACAACCACCATCGGCAAGCTGGCCTACCAATACAAGAAGGCCGGAAAGTCCGTTTACCTGGGTGCGGCGGACACTTTCCGCGCGGCAGCCGTAGAGCAACTGGTGATTTGGGGCGAGCGGGTAGGTGTGCCCGTGGTGAAACAGAAGATGGGCTCAGACCCCGCTTCCGTAGCCTATGACACGTTGAGCTCCGCCGTGGCCAACGGAGGCGACGTAGTCATTATCGATACGGCCGGACGCCTGCACAACAAGGTGGGACTGATGAACGAGCTGACTAAGATAAAGAACGTGATGAAGAAAGTGGTGCCCGATGCGCCCCACGAGGTGTTGCTCGTGCTGGACGGCTCTACGGGACAAAACGCTTTCGAGCAAGCCAAGCAGTTTACGTTGGCCACCGAAGTCAATGCGATGGCCATCACCAAGCTGGACGGAACGGCCAAGGGAGGCGTGGTGATTGGCATCTCGGATCAGTTTAAGATTCCGGTGAAATACATTGGCTTGGGTGAAGGTATGGAAGACTTGCAGGTGTTCCGGAAGAAAGAATTTGTGGACTCACTGTTCGGAGAAAATTGATGAGAAGAAAGACCATAGACATTGTGACTTTGGGCTGCTCCAAGAATCTGGTAGACTCGGAGCACCTGATGCGCCAGTTGGAGGCGGAAGGTTACCGGGTGACGCACGATGCGGAGCGTCCCCAAGGGCAGATAGCGGTAATCAATACCTGCGGTTTCATCGGGGATGCCAAGGAGGAATCCATCGAAATGATTTTGGAATTCGCGCAGGCCAAGGAGGAAGGACGGTTGGAGAAACTCTACGTTATGGGTTGCCTGTCCGAACGCTACCTGAAGGAGCTTTCTGTAGAAATCCCCCAAGTAGACAAGTATTACGGGAAATTTAATTGGACGGAGTTGCTGAACGATTTGGGACGCCACTACCACGAGGAGCTGAAGATGGAGCGCACCTTGACTACCCCCCGCCATTATGCATACCTGAAGATTTCCGAGGGTTGCGACCGCAAGTGCGCCTATTGTGCCATTCCCTTGATTACGGGTTCGCACGTGTCGCGTCCGATGGAAGGCATCTTGGACGAGGTGCGATATCTGGTGGCCGGTGGTGTGAAGGAGTTTCAAGTGATAGCCCAAGAATTGACCTATTATGGGGTGGATTTATATAAGAAGCAGATGCTTCCGGAGTTGATAGAACGTATGGCGGACATTCCCGGAGTGGAATGGATACGCCTGCACTACGCCTATCCGGCAGGTTTCCCGCGCGACTTGTTGCGGGTGATGCGCGAGCGTCCCAACGTATGCAAGTATATGGACATAGCCTTGCAACACATTACGGACAATATGCTGGAGCGGATGCGCCGCCACGTGACCCGGGAACAGACTCTCAGGCTGATTGAGGATTTCCGCAGGGAAGTGCCCGGCATCCATCTGCGCACCACGCTGATGGTAGGTTTCCCCGGTGAGACAGAGGCCGACTTCGAGGCGTTGAAAGACTTCACGCGTACCGTCCGCTTCGATAGAATGGGCGCTTTTGCCTATTCGGAAGAAGAAGGAACCTATGCGGCTTCCCATTACGAGGACAACGTCTCCCCCGAGGTGAAACAAGCCCGGCTGGACGAACTGATGGGCATCCAACAGCAGATTTCGGCCGAACTCAACGAAGCGAAAATAGGGAAACGGTTCAAAGTCATCATAGACCGTATGGAGGGAGAATACTATGTAGGTCGCACGGAGTTCGACTCGCCGGAAGTAGACCCGGAGGTATTGATTGAACGGGATGCCAAAACCTTGGAGATTGGAAACTTTTACCAAGTAGAAGTGGATAGTTCCGATGATTACGACCTTTTTGGTCACGTGGTAGACTGAATTTTTCATCAAACCCCTTGTATAATTGCAAAAAAATAGCTAATATAGCGGCATTAAAACCAAAACGCTCGGCTCTGTGAACAACAAAGAATTTACTTCGGAACTCTCCAAACGCTTGGGGTACACACAGAAAGATGCCTCAGAACTTATCTCTACCCTCTTGTCGTGTATGACGGAGCAACTGGAGGGTGGCAATGTCATTGCCATTCAGGGATTCGGCACGTTTGAGGTAAAAAAGAAGGTGGAGCGTATTTCCGTAAGCCCTACCACCAAACAACGTATGTTGGTGCCGCCCAAATTGGTGCTGACCTATAAACCCAGTATGTTGTTGAAGGAGAAGTTCAAATAAGATGTTCCTATTCTTTTAAATCCCCATATCGTTTCTTGATGAGTGACAAACTGAACATACAGAACCTGATAGACTTGTTCGTGCAGAAACAAGGCATCTCGCCAAAGGAGGCGGAGGAGTTTGTAAAGGCGTTCTTCTCGCTGATAGAGGAGGGGCTTGAGCAGGACCGGTATGTGAAGATTAAGAAATGGGGCACTTTTAAGCTGATAGACGTGGACAGCCGGGAAAGCATTGATGTCAATACGGGTGAACGGATAGAAATTCAAGGTCATTCGAAGGTGTCATTTACCCCCGATTCATCGTTGAAAGAAATCATAAACCGTCCGTTCGCGCACTTTGAGACCGTTATCCTCAATGAGAATACGGTACTGGAGGACACTCCTTTGGAAGAGGAGAATGAAGGCAATGCAGGAACTGATGAGGGGGTGGAAGAAGCTCCTGCGGACGTGCGACAGCAGGCACCGGAAGAAGAAAACAGTCCGGCAGAGGAAGAAAACGCTCCTGTGGAAATGGAAGAAGCGGCCAAGCCGGAGGAGACAGAAAACGACCCGAAGGAAGACGAAGAACCTTTTCCCGTGCCGATGGACAACAGGATGAAGTATTTCATCACGTTGGCCGTATTGATTATAGCCGTTTGCGGTGCCGCCATATTCTTTATTTATAATCCGGATTTCTTTGCCCGTCCGTTGCCTCCACCCGAAGATCCTAAGCACATAACTGAAAGTTTGGAACCGCAGCTGCCGCCAGTTGATTCTTTACTTCTTAAGTTCGATTCGTTGCAGGCGGATACCTTGCAAGCGGATACGGTCGAAAGAAAGGTAACGGAAGAAACGGAAGAAACGGAAAAAGCGGAAAAACCTGTTGAGGGTAAGTTTGCGACCGACTCTACGAATTATGAAATAATAGGCACGAAGACAAACCATACGATTGCAGCGGGAGAAACGCTGACACGGGTGGCATTGAAATACTACGGCACCAAGGCGTTGTGGCCTTACTTGGTGAAGCATAATCCGGATGTCATTAAGAATCCGGACAACGTGCCGTCTGGTACGGTTATCAAGATACCTCTGTTGAGGAAGAAAAAATAAGATACAGACTATGACCGCAAAAGAAAGAATAGACTGGCTTCGTGCCGAACTGCACCGCCACAATTACAATTACTACGTACTGAACGCCCCGGAAATATCGGACAAGGAGTTTGATGACTGGATGCGTGAGTTGCAAGACCTGGAAAAGGAACACCCCGAATATCAGGACAGTAACTCACCCACTATGCGCGTAGGAAGCGACTTGACGAAGGATTTCCGGCAAGTGGCGCACAAATATCCGATGCTCTCGTTGGGCAACACCTATTCCGAAGCGGAAGTGACCGACTTCTACGAGCGGGTGCGGAAAGCGTTGAATGAAGACTTTGAGATTTGTTGCGAGCTGAAGTATGACGGGACATCCATCTCGCTGACCTACGAAGATGGCAAACTGGTACAGGCCGTTACCCGTGGTGACGGAGAGAAGGGGGATGACGTGACGGACAATGTAAAGACCATCCGCACCATCCCGTTGGTGTTACACGGCGATTATCCCCGCTTGTTCGAGATACGGGGTGAGATACTGATGCCTTGGAGCTCTTTCGAAGCCTTGAACCGCGAGCGCGAAGCCCGCGAGGAACCTCTCTTCGCCAATCCGCGCAACGCGGCTTCGGGTACGTTGAAATCGCAGAATTCGGCCGTTGTGGCTGCCCGCAAGCTCGACGCTTACCTCTATTACCTGTTGGGTGAGGAGTTGCCCGGAGACGGACATTATGAGAACCTGCAAGTGGCTGCCGGATGGGGATTCAAAATCTCCGAGCATATGAAGAAGGCACGCTCTTTGCAAGAAATCTTCGACTACATCAATTATTGGGATACCGAGCGCAAGAATCTGCCTGTGGCTACGGATGGCATTGTGCTGAAAGTGAACAGTCTGCGCCAACAACGCAACTTGGGATACACGGCCAAGTCACCCCGTTGGGCCATCGCCTACAAGTTTCAGGCCGAAAGGGCGTTGACCCGCCTGAACAAAGTCACCTACCAAGTGGGACGTACGGGAGCCATTACCCCCGTGGCCAATCTGGACCCCGTGCAATTGTCGGGCACCGTTGTACGCCGTGCTTCGTTGCACAATGCGGACATCATCGAAGGATTGGACCTGCATATAGGAGATATGGTGTACGTGGAGAAAGGTGGTGAAATCATACCCAAGATAACCGGCGTGGACACTGAATCCCGTGGTATGCTGTTGGGTGAAAAGGTGAAATTCATCACCCGTTGCCCCGAGTGCGGCACACCGTTGGTACGGTTCGAAGGCGAAGCGGCTCATTATTGTCCCAACGAGACGGCTTGCCCCCCCCAGATTAAAGGCAAGATAGAACACTTCATCAGTCGTCGGGCTATGAATATCGACGGGTTAGGTCCCGAAACCGTAGACTTGTTCTACCGGCTTGGTTTGATAAAGAACGCCGCCGACTTGTACCAACTTACGGTGGACGACATCAAAGGCCTCGACCGTATGGGGCAAAAGTCGGCCGAGAACATCATTAATGGCATAGCCGATAGCCGCCAAGTACCCTACGAACGGGTTCTTTTCGCGTTGGGCATCCGGTTTGTGGGCGAGACGGTGGCCAAGAAGCTGGCCAAGTCTTTCCCAAGCATTGAGGATTTGGAACAAGCCTCGATGGAAACGTTGGTAAGTGTCGATGAAATCGGTGAAAAAATAGCCCAAAGCATCGTGAACTATTTTGCCAACCCTCTGAACCGCGAACTTGTCGGGCGGCTGAAGGAATACGGGCTTCAGTTCAGCCGCAGCGAGGAGGACAGGAGCGGATATACCGACCGGCTGGCCGGACAGTCCATCGTCATCAGCGGCGTGTTTGCCCGCCATTCCCGCGATGAATACAAGGAAATGATAGAGAAAAACGGAGGCAAGAATGCCGGAAGCATCTCGTCCAAGACCAGCTTTATCCTGGCCGGCGAGAATATGGGACCCGCCAAGTTGGAGAAAGCTCGTAAACTGGGAATCCGTATTCTGACGGAAGACGAGTTCCTGGCGATGTTATCCTGACAAAAATCCATAAAAAAGTTTTTTCTCGTTGTTTTTTGTAGCATAAACCGAAAAAAATCGTACTTTTGCGGTTCAGATAATTAAGGATTGCTTTTTTAAGACTTATGATACAGACAAGATTGAAAGGAATGGGAGTCGCAATGATAACTCCCTTCAAGGAAGATGAAAGCGTTGACTATGATGCGCTGATGCGTCTGGTGGATTACCTCATTCAGAACAATGCGGATTTCCTGTGCGTGCTGGGCACGACGGCCGAAACACCCACGCTGACCGAAGAAGAGACACGAACCATCAAGCAGCGGGTGACAGAGCGGGTGAACGGGCGTGTGCCTATTCTGCTGGGTGTCAGCAGCAACAACACGAGGTCTGTCGTCGAGTCGCTGAAGAAAGACGATTACACGGGGGTAGATGCCATTCTTTCAGTGGTGCCCTATTACAACAAACCTTCGCAGGAAGGCATCTACCAGCACTATAAAGCCATAGCCGAAGCCACGGAACTGCCCATCGTGCTCTACAACGTGCCCGGGCGTACAGGCGTCAATATGACGGCCGAAACCACCTTGCGCATAGCCCGCGACTTCAAGAACGTGATAGCCATCAAGGAAGCGTCGGGCAACATCATGCAGATGGACGACATCATCAAGAACAAGCCCGCCAATTTCGATGTCATTTCGGGCGATGACGGCATCACTTTCCCCTTGATAACCTTGGGAGCCGTGGGCGTCATATCGGTGATAGGGAACGCTTTCCCGCGCGAGTTCAGCCGTATGGTGCGTCTTGCCCTTCAAGGTGACTACGCCAATGCCCTGACCATTCACCACAAGTTTGCCGAACTCTTCAAACTGCTGTTTGTAGACGGCAATCCGGCCGGTGTGAAGGCTATGCTCAACGCTATGGGTATGGTAGAGAACAAACTCCGCTTGCCGTTGGTGCCTACGCGCATTACCACTTTCGAAGCTATGCGGCGGATATTGAACGAGCTGAACATTAAGTGCTGATGCTCTTCTTTATGGGCAAAAACACCTCATTATAAAAGTATCTTTAGATAAAACGCCAAGACAGCTTGCTTACTTTGCCATTTCAACTTACTTACTTTGGCAAGTCAGCAAGCTGTCTTTAAACGTGGGAAACAACAGCATTTTCTCCTTGTTCGAGAGGATAATCCTCTTTTCAATATAGGATAATCCTCTTTTGAATATCAGATAATCCTCTTTTGAATATCAGATGAACCTCTAATTTTGAATAAATAAAAATCCCCATAGCCAATAGGGCTACAGGGATTTCTGTATATAGCTAAGCAACTTAAATTACTTGCTCAAAGCCAAAGCTACGTTCACGGCGCAAGCTACGGTACATCCTACCATCGGGTTGTTGCCGATGCCGAGGAAGCCCATCATTTCTACGTGTGCGGGAACTGAAGAAGAACCTGCAAACTGAGCGTCGCTGTGCATACGGCCCAGCGTGTCGGTCATACCGTAAGAAGCAGGACCTGCAGCCATATTGTCCGGATGCAGCGTACGGCCTGTACCACCACCGGATGCTACAGAGAAGTAGGGTTTGCCGGCCAATACGCGCTCTTTCTTATACGTACCGGCTACCGGGTGCTGGAAGCGAGTGGGGTTGGTAGAGTTACCCGTGATGGATACGTCTACGTTTTCCTTCCACATAATGGCTACGCCTTCGCGAACATCGTCGGCACCATAGCATTTTACCTTGGCGCGGGGACCGTCTGAATACGGAGTCTCCTTAACCACCTTCAGCTCGCCGGTGAAGTAGTCGAACTGAGTCTGTACGTAAGTAAAGCCGTTGATACGTGAGATAATCATAGCGGCGTCCTTGCCCAGACCGTTCAGGATGCAACGCAAGGGGTTGGTGCGTACCTTGTTGGCCATTTCGGCAATCTTGATGGCACCTTCGGCTGCGGCAAATGACTCGTGTCCGGCCAAGAAGGCGAAGCACTG
>CALUIQ010000070.1 GCA_944320735.1 uncultured Bacteroides sp.
GCTACCGGATTAGGCAACAGCAGAAAGAAAAGGCACTCCTTGCCAAATTGGCAAGGAAGCATCAATTCTGCCTTGTCCCTGATTCACTATAGAAAAGTATGCTTTGAGAATTTTGTTCATTAGAAACTTTTTTATGTGAAGTACAAGGGAAGCGTATTCATATTTATTTTCCCGTTATATGCGAACTCCATCGGAATTTTGTATTTTTGCCTTCTGAATGAAAATAGAAGGATGGAAGGGCAGGTATGAACGAGAATGTACTTCAGAAGTTGAAAATATTGACCGAGTCGGCCAAGTACGACGTATCGTGTTCGTCCAGCGGCACGGTGCGCCGGGGTAAGGCGGGAATGGTAGGCAATGCGGTGGGTGGCATCGGCATTTGCCATAGCTTTGCCGACGACGGGCGGTGCATCTCGTTGCTGAAGGTGATGCTGACCAACTATTGCATTTACGACTGCGCTTATTGCATCAACCGGCGGAGCAACGACATACCCCGAGCCACGCTTTCGGTGAGCGAGTTGGTGGAACTAACGATGGAATTCTACCGGCGCAACTACATCGAGGGGCTTTTCTTGAGTAGTGGTGTGGTGCGTAATCCCGATTACACGATGGAGCGTCTGGTGCGGGTGGCCAAAGACCTGCGCACGGTGCATCGCTTCAACGGGTATATCCACTTGAAGAGTATCCCCGGTGCTTCGCAAGAGTTGGTTCACGAAGCCGGACTTTATGCCGACCGCTTGAGCGTGAACATCGAAATCCCCAAGGAAGAGAGCTTGAAGCGTTTGGCACCGGAGAAAGACCACCAAAGCGTGTTTGCCCCGATGCGCTACATCCAGCAAGGCGTGTTGGAGAACCGGGAGGAGCGGAGCAAGTTCCGCTATGCGCCCCGCTTTGTGCCTGCCGGTCAAAGCACGCAGATGATTGTAGGCGCCACGCCGGAGACCGATAAGGACATTCTCTACCTTTCCTCGGCACTCTACAAACGTGCCACGATGCGGAGGGTGTACTATTCGGGATACATCGCAGTGAATACGTACGACAAGCGGCTTCCCGCTCTGAAGCAACCGCCTTTGGTGCGCGAGAACCGTCTCTACCAAGCCGATTGGCTGCTCCGGTTCTATCAGTTCAAGGTAGAGGAGATAGTGGACGACGCTTATCCCGACCTCGATTTGGAAGTAGACCCCAAGTTGGCGTGGGCGTTGCGCCATCCGGAACAATTCCCGGTGGATGTCAACAAGGCCGACTACGAATTGTTGTTGCGTGTGCCCGGCATCGGAGTAAAGTCCGCCCGGCTGATTGTGGCCTCACGGCGTTTCTCCCGCTTGGGATTGTACGAGTTGAAGAAGATAGGCGTGGTGATGAAGAAAGCCCGTTATTTCTTGACTTGCAACGAACTGCCCACCCATACCATCCACGAACTGACTCCCCAAGGCGTGCGCCGTCTTTTGGTGGCGAAGAAGCCCAAAGGTGCGGACGAACGTCAGTTGCAACTTGTTTTTGAAGACGTATGACGATATTCCGGTTTGACAATACGTTTGAGGGGCTGTTGACATCCGTATTCGATGCTTACGCCCGCCGTACCTTTCCCGACCAATTGATGCCGGAGGGGGAGCCGCTTCCTTTGTTTTATGACGAAGTGCTGGACGTGGTGACCGATGAGGGGAAAGCGGGGCGCGTGTGGCGGGGGTTGCAAAAGAAACTCTCAGCGGGTGCGTTGCAGTGTGTGGCCCAATGTTGGCTGGCCGAAGAGCCGGAAACGCCCATACTGCTATTTCGTTACATCCGTAAGGTGATAGACGCTTCCCGCTCCATCGAGACCGACTTCTCCGACCCAGACGTGCTGGAAGTGTTGCGTATGTGGAAGCGGGTCAACGGGGAGCGGCATCGCCTGATGCAATTTGTGCGTTTCCAGAAGGCGGCGGACGGCACCTATTTTGCAGCGGTAGAGCCGGAGAAGAATGCGCTCCCGCTGATTGTAGAGCATTTCCGTGACCGTTTTGGCGACCAACGTTGGTTACTTTACGATGTGGGGCGTGCGTATGGTTTCTACTACGATTTGACCGAAGTAAGGCGTGTCACCTTCCGTGAAGATTCCCGTGCTTCGCATTTGGTGACGGGTGTGCTGGATGAAAACCTGATGGACAAGGACGAGAAACTCTTCCAGCAGCTATGGAAGACCTATTTCAAGGCCATCTGCATCAAGGAGCGTATGAATCCGCGCAAACAACGGCAGGATATGCCTGTCCGTTACTGGAAGTATTTGACGGAAAAGCAGTGAATTATAGATTCCCATAAGTAGGTCATAATCTCCAAGTTTCGTATCTTTGCCCTCCGAATCATAAAACCGATACGATTATGCAGCTTCCCGAATCTTTTGTTGAAAACATCCGCGCCCTGTTGGGTGAGGAAGAATGCCAACGGTTGTGCGATGCCATCAGTCAGACCGAGCCTCCCGTCAGCATCCGCCTGAACCCTTTGAAACGGAAAGAAGATTCTTCATTCTTCGTTCCTCATTCTTCATTGAATAAGGTTCCTTGGGCTACGGATGCTTTCTATCTGGACGAGCGTCCGGCCTTTACGTTCGACCCCTTGCTGCACGCAGGGTGCTATTATGTGCAGGAGGCATCGTCTATGTTTGTGGAGCAGGCTTTGCGCCAATGTTTGCCGGAAGGCGAACCCGTGGCGGCTCTCGACCTTTGTGCCGCTCCCGGCGGCAAGTCTACCCTGCTTTGCAGCCTGTTGCCTGCGGGCAGTTTGCTGGTGGCCAACGAAGTGGTACGAAGCCGGGCACAGGTGTTGGCGGAGAATCTGGCCAAGTGGGGGCATCCCGATGTGGTGGTGACGAACAGCGACCCGGCGGACTTTACGCCGATGGCGGATTGCTTCGACTTGATACTGACCGATGTGCCTTGTTCGGGCGAGGGGATGTT
>CALUIQ010000071.1 GCA_944320735.1 uncultured Bacteroides sp.
AATATCAGCCACGACTGATTTGGTTTGACTGGACGGTAAACAATCCGGTACTGATGCCTTACTTCAACCGCTTTATGGCCTACTATTACAACAATGCCTTGGATTGGGGCGAAGAAGTAGTGGTCAACACCAAGCAAGGTTACCCGACCAACGTCCAAGTGTGGGACGTAGAACGCGGAAAAGCAGGAGAAATGATGCAATATCCCTGGCAGACCGATACATCTGTCGGCATTCATTCATGGAGCTATGTGGAGGGAGAAGAATACAAGACGCCCGCCCAAATCATACATGACTTGGTAGACATTGTGAGCAAGAACGGCAACCTGTTGTTGAACATCGGTCCCAAATCGGACGGAACCATCCCGCAAGAACAGCAAGACATCCTCTTAGCCATCGGCCAATGGCTGAAAGTAAACGGCGAAGCCATCTATGGCACGCATTGCTGGAAGAAATACGGAGAGGGGGAAACGGAGTCCGCCCAAGGTTCGTTCTCGGACAGCAAGGCAACTCCTTACACCGCTACCGACATCCGCTTCACGACAAAAGATACCGACTTCTATGCCATCGCCCTCGGTTGGAGCGACAAGGATATTGTCATCAAGTCGCTTACGCCAGAAGTCATCGGCGACGCTAAAATACAGAGTGTATCTATGCTGGGCTCGGACGAAAAGATTGAATGGACAGAAACGAAAGATGGGTTGAGTGTTTCGTTCCCCGCCCAAAAGCCTTGCAATGACGCTTATGTATTCAAAATTTCATTCGACAAACTGCCCGGAGAGAATTTGAAATCAGAAGCCGTCAATACGATATTGAAACACGGAGCATAGAAATGATAAATTAACGGGCTATGCTGTGGGGCAAACTTTTCATCCGCAGATAACACGGATGACGCGGATTATAAATTAAAAACACAGCGTCACGAAGACACAGAGTTTAAAGTTAAACGAAATCAAAAATCTCTGTGTCTTTGTGTCTCCGTGTTTTTATCAAAAAAATAAATCCGTGTTATCTGTGGATAAAAATGAAACGGCACGTTATATCATTTAAATTTGTACACCTACTTATCTATAAATAAATTATATTTGCAGGGCTAATAATTAAATGTAATATGCCATGAAGCAAGTATTCTTCTTCCTCCTCGCGTTGCTAGGATTCTCATCCACAACTATGGGTACACCCCACCAACCGGAATTCTCGGTGGCGGGTTTCTTTGAATTATCCGGCACAGGCCGTAGTGTCTATTCGATGAATCCAGCCTGGCGTTTCCACAAAGGAAACATTGCCAACGCCCAAGCTTGGGATTTTGACGATAAAGAATGGGACATTGTTTCTTTGCCCAACGGCATTGAGCTATTGCCCACCGAAGCGAGCGGGTGTATCAATTATCAGGGCGAAGTGTGGTACCGCAAGCACTTCACCCCCACCCAATCTCTCAAAGGGAAGAAACTTTACCTGCATTTTGAAGCTATTATGGGGAAGAGCAAGGTCTACGTCAACGGGAAACTGATGACCGAACATTTCGGAGGTTATCTTCCTGTCATTGTAGACCTGACTGATGTCTTGGTATGGGACAAGGATAATGTCATCGCTGTGTGGGCAGACAATAGCAATGACGCCAACTATCCGCCCGGAAAACCACAAGAGACACTGGATTTTTCTTACTTTGGCGGCATTTACAGAGACTGTTGGCTGATAGCTCATAATGACGTCTTCATCACCGACCCCAATTATGAGAACGAAGTGGCCGGCGGAGGACTGTTCGTATCCTATGACAAAGTATCCGACACACAAGCCGACATCGTACTGAAAACACAAGTTCGAAATGAAAACCGAGCTTCCTTTGCAGGCAGTCTTTCCTATGAATTATTGGATCCATATGGCAAACAAGTAGCCAGATCCGAAAAGAAGATACGGGTACAACCGGGTAAAGCCACTGTTGCCAAAGACCGGATTTCCGTTAAGAATCCTCTCTTATGGAGTCCGGAAAACCCCACCTTATATAATTTATTGGTGCGCATTTACGACCGTAAAGGGAACGTAGTGGATGGCTATCGGAAACGCATCGGCATCCGCAGCGTGGAGTTCAAAGGCAAGGACGGTTTTTGGCTTAACGGAAAGCCTTATGAAAAACCACTCATAGGTGCCAATCGCCATCAAGACTTTGCCATCATAGGCAATGCCTTACCCAACAGCATCCACTGGCGTGACGCCAAGAAACTGCGTGACGCGGGACTGAAGGTTATCCGCAACGCCCATTACCCGCAAGACCCTGCTTTTATGGACGCCTGCGACGAATTGGGGTTGTTTGTCATCGTCAACACTCCGGGCTGGCAGTTCTGGAACGACAAGAATCCGCAATTTGAGCAACGAGTTTACCAAGACATCCGTAACATGGTACGGCGTGACCGAAACCACCCCAGCGTGTGGCTGTGGGAACCCATCCTGAACGAGACTTGGTATCCGGAATATTTTGCCAAACAAGTGCATGACATTGTCGACCAAGAATATCCTTACCCCTATTGCTATTCGGCCTGCGACAGTGGAGCACGAGGAAAAGACTATTTCTCAGTTCATTTCTCCCATCCGTCCTTTGATGGGAAAGACTGGTACATCGCGAACGCCAATCCCGAAATTACTTACTTCACTCGTGAATGGGGTGACAATGTGGACGACTGGAGTTCGCACAATTCGCCCAGTCGTGTAGCACGCAATTGGGGCGAACGGCCTATGTTGGTTCAAGCGCAACACTATGCCCGCCCCTATTACGAATTGACTTGTTACGACGCCTTCTTCCGTGCTCCACGTCAACTTGTCGGCGGTTGCCTTTGGCATTCCTTCGACCACCAACGCGGTTACCATCCCGATCCTTTCTACGGTGGTTTGATGGACGTATTCCGTCAACCTAAATACTCATACTATCTGTTCCAAGCGCAACGTTCACCCATAAAAGAAGAAAGGACATTCGAGACAGGGCCGATGGTGTACATCGCCCATGAAATGAGCCCCTTCTCCGATAAAGACGTAACCGTTTATTCCAACTGCGAGGAAGTGAGGTTGACTTTCCTGAAAGGAGGAAAAACATATACTTATACGAAACCGGCGCAGGAAAAGGGAATGCCTTCCCCCGTCATCGTATTCAATGATGTGTACGACTTTATGAAAGACAAGGCTTTGGCTCGGAAACAAAAGCAATCGGACGTCATACTGCGCGCAGAGGGACTGATAGACGGGAAGGTTGTGGCGGTACACGAAAGGTTTGCCGCACGACGTCCGGAGAAGTTGCTATTGTGGCTGGACAATGAAAACACGGACTTGTATGCCGACGGATCAGACATCGTGACCGTTGTGGCAGCCGTAGCCGATAAGAACGGGAACATCAAACGGCTGAATAACTCCTCAATCAAGTTCCAGATAGAAGGAGAAGGACGTATTTTAGGCAACGCCGACATACTGGCCAATCCGGCTCCGGTACGTTGGGGTACCGCTCCGGTCCTGATACAGTCCACTCTAAAACCGGGCAAGATAAAAATAACGGCCAGTGTTTTGTTCGAAGGTTCGCAAATGCCTGTCGATGCCGTACTGGAACTGGAAAGTAAACCTGCGGAGCATCCTTTGCTCTACACTGAAAAAGAAGCCGCTTCCCTAACGCAATCTCTATCATTATCCCAACAGAACGAACGTAAATCGGCTGTAGATATCGAACGTACGTTAAAGCTAAAAGAGGAAAACCGTA
>CALUIQ010000072.1 GCA_944320735.1 uncultured Bacteroides sp.
CATCTTAACACCACAAGGATAAAGATGTTGACCTTCCGTATTATATAATAAGACTACTTCCGGAGAATTATGTCATAAAGTGAGGGAAGCGCTACCGTAATTCGAGCAAATATCGTATATTTGCCGCGGAAGAATAGCCGCTCTCATCTGCCTTGGCGGATGGCTTGACCCGCGCACCGGGGACGCGAACCGTTGTGGAGCCTTGGGCTCGGGACAAGGCCAAGGGGGGAGGGGGAGGGCTTGACGGCGAATCATCAACAAAACCGAATATAAATGGAAAAGAAATTCAAACGTACTACCGTGACCTCGGCTCTGCCTTATGCCAATGGTCCGGTACACATCGGACACTTGGCAGGGGTCTATGTGCCTGCCGACATCTATGTCCGCTATCTCCGCCTGAAGAAAGAGGACGTCATCTTTGTTGGCGGGAGCGACGAACACGGGGTGCCCATCACCATCCGTGCCAAGAAAGAGGGCTGTACACCTCAAGATATTGTGGACCGTTATCACGAGTTGATTAAGAAATCGTTCGAGGAATTCGGCGTCTCGTTCGATGTGTACGGGCGTACCACCTCGGAAGTACACCACCGGACGGCATCGGACTTCTTCCGCAAGCTCTACGACAAGGGGGAATTCATCGAGAAGACTTCCATGCAATATTATGACGAGGAGGCGAAAACGTTCCTGGCCGACCGTTACATCACGGGCGAATGCCCCCGTTGCCATGCCCAAGGAGCGTATGGCGACCAATGCGAGAAGTGCGGTTCGACTCTCAGTCCTACGGAACTGATTAACCCGAAGAGTGCCATTAGCGGAAGCGAACCGGTGATGAAGGAGACCACACACTGGTATCTGCCGTTGGACAAGCACGAGGCTTGGTTGCGCCAATGGATATTGGAAGACCACAAGGAATGGCGTCCCAACGTGTACGGGCAGTGCAAGAGCTGGCTGGACATGGGGCTGCAACCCCGCGCCGTGAGCCGCGACCTGGATTGGGGCATCCCCGTGCCGGTGGAAGGGGCCGAAGGAAAGGTGCTCTACGTATGGTTCGACGCGCCCATCGGCTACATCAGCAACACGAAGGAGCTGCTGCCGGACGATTGGGAGAAGTGGTGGAAAGACCCGGAGACACGCCTCGTACACTTCATCGGCAAGGACAACATCGTGTTCCATTGCATCGTGTTCCCCGCCATGCTGAAGGCGGAGGGCAGCTTCATCCTGCCGGACAACGTGCCCGCCAACGAGTTCCTCAACTTGGAGGGGGACAAGATTTCGACCTCGCGCAACTGGGCCGTTTGGTTGCACGAGTATCTGCAAGACTTCCCCGGCAAGCAGGACGTGCTGCGCTACGTGCTGACCGCCAATGCTCCGGAGACCAAAGACAATGACTTTACGTGGAAGGACTTCCAAGCGCGCAACAACAACGAGTTGGTGGCCGTGTATGGCAACTTCGTAAACCGCGCCCTGCAACTGACCAAGAAGTATTTCGATGGCAAAGTGCCCGCGTGTGGCGAACTAAATGCCTACGACCAAGAGACTTTGCAGGATTTTGCCAACGTCAAGGCGGAAGTGGAAAAACTGTTGGACGCATTCAAGCTGCGCGACGCGCAAAAGGAAGCCATGAACTTGGCACGCATCGGCAACAAATACTTGGCGGACACCGAGCCTTGGAAGCTGGCCAAGACCGATATGCCCCGCGTAGGCACGATATTGAACATTGCCTTGCAGCTGGTAGCCAACCTGGCCATCGCCTTCGAACCGTTCCTGCCTTTCAGCAGCGAGAAATTGCGGGGGATGCTGAACGTGGAGCATCTGGAGTGGGACAACTTGGGGCATACGGACCTGTTGGCCGGAGGTCATCAGCTGGGCGAGCCTGTCCTCTTGTTCGAGAAGATAGACGATGAGACCATTCAGGCGCAAGTAGACAAACTTTTGGCTACAAAGAAAGCCAATGAGGCCGCCAACTACAAAGCCAATCCGGTGAAACCGACGGTAAGTATCGAGGATTTCGATAAGCTGGACATCCGTGTAGGTACGGTGCTGGAATGCGCTCCCGTGCCGAAGATGAAGAAGCTGTTGCAGTTCAAGATAGCTGACGGGCTGGAGAACCGCACCATCGTGAGCGGCATAGCGCAGCACTGCAAGCCGGAGGAGCTGGTGGGCAAGCAGGTGTTGTTCATCGCCAACCTGGCGCCGCGCCAATTCAAGAACGGGCTGGTGAGCGAGGGGATGATTCTCTCGGCGGAGGACTGGGACGGCTCGCTGGCGGTGACCACGGTGCTGCGCGAGGTGAAGCCGGGCAGCGAAGTGAAGTAAAGGAGGTGGCTTATTTCTCATCCGCAGATGACACGGATTTTTTTAATTTATAGGAGTTAGAAGGAGTTATGCCTTCGGCAGGAGTTAAAGGGAGTTAGAAGCCGATACCTTTTTCTATTGGCCTATAACTCCTTCTAACTCCCTATAACTCCCTATAACTCCCTATAACTCCTTATAACTCCTAAAAATATAAAATCCGCGTCATCCGCGTCATCTACGGCCGAAAAATGCACACACATAAATTCAAGCATTTACCTTACTTTTTAGGTTTGTGAAACAAATACCGTACGCTCTCCTTGAATACTTGCGACTTGAGACGCCACATCAGCAGGCTGTATAGCGCGGCCGCCATCAGAATCTTGGCCACAAGCCGCCACGGCAAGCTGCCTATTCCCGACGTGGCCACCCAAGTCAGCCCCATCACGGCACACGTCACAAGCAGGTAAGGAGCGACATCCCGGCACACGTCGCGCAGGCGAAGGCCGGCGTGCTTGCGGGCAAAGTGCTGCCACACCAGCAACCACAGAATGTTGACCGTGGCAAAAACGACCAGCATCGCGTGCAGCCCATACGGATAACTGCACACTACGCACGCCAACTGGCAAACACCCAGGCCGATGGTGACCCACATATGCACGTTGGGACGGTTCAGGCTGTTCATCAGGTTGGAGTAGAGCGTGGACACCGGCACGAAAGCCCCCCAGACGCAAAGGACGCGCATCACCGGCACGCACGGCAGCCACTTGTCCGTCACCGTCAGCACGATCAGCTCTTCCGCCACGATGGCCAGGCCGAACAGGGCGGGGAAACTGACAAAAACCGTGAAGCGCAACATCTTGTGGAACACGCGTTGCAGCCGCTCTTGTTCGCCGCCCGCCTCGCGCAAGACGGGTTGCCCCACGCTGCTTATCATCCCGTTCACCGTAGAGTACCCCATCGTGGTCCACTTGCTGCCCTGGGTGTAATACCCCACCTGCCGCATATCGTAAAACCGCCCCAGCAGGACGGAGAAAATGTTGTTGTTGACGTGCAGGAAGAGCGACGTCAGCAACTGCTTCACGCTGAAAGGCAGCAACTCCCTCAGCGAGTGCCACCTGAACGACCACGTAGGCCTCCACGGCGACCTCATCCACACCAGCAAGGCGTTGGTGCCCGAGTAGGCCACCGTCTGCACCGCAATGCCCCACGCTCCCCATCCCGCGCAGGCGCAGGCTATTCCCGTCAGGCCGGAGACCACAATGGCCGCTATCTGCACCTGGCTGCGCTCCTTCACCATCAGGTTGCGGAAGAACCACGCCATCGGGGCCGACGTGCTGCCCCCTATCAGAAAACCCAGAAACAGGAAGCGCGACAAGGGGACAAGCTGCGGCGTGTGGTAGAAGTCCGCGATGAGCGGGGCGAGGCCGAACAGCGCCGCGTAGAGCGACGTCCCGGCGACGATGTTGAACCAGAACACCGCGTTGTAGTCATCGTGCGTCACCGTCTTCTTGTTGACGATGGCCAGTATGAACCCACTTTCGGTAAAGATGCCCGCCGTGGCGGAGAAGATGGTCAGCGCGCCAATCATCCCATAGTCCTGCGCGCCCAGCAAGCGCGACAAGACGATGCCGAAGAGCAGGTTCAGCACCTGCATCGCCCCGTTGCCTATCCCTCCCCACAACAATCCTCGTGCCGTCTTTTCCTTCAGTGTTGCCAATATACTTTATATGATTATTCATCCGCAGATGACACGGATGACGCAGATTTTATATTTTTAGGAGTTATCGGGAGTTAAAAGGAGTTAGGGCTTCGCCCGGAGTTATAGGCCAATAGAAAAAGGTATCGGCTTCTAACTCCCTTTAACTCCTGCC
>CALUIQ010000073.1 GCA_944320735.1 uncultured Bacteroides sp.
TTCCGCTCCGCCCACAAGGAAGAAGCCATCAAACTGGCTCCTACCATCATCGAGAACTTGGAATACGCCAGCATCGTACGAGGATCGCTGAAAGATTTTCTCTATATGTACAACCTGGATGACATCGAGAAAATTTACAAGGACAAAATCAAGTTCTATTGCCCCAACTTCATCTGTACGGACGGAAAGAAAGACATCGCCCTGCGCACCCGTACCATCGCCAAGGAATATCCCATCGAGCCGGTAGAAACCGTCAGCACCGTAGGTTCCGGAGACAATTTCAACGCAGGCATCATCTACGGACTCTTGAAATACGATGTCCGCCGCGCCGACCTGAACGATACCACCGAAGCCTGCTGGGACAAGGTTATGGCCTGCGGAATGGCATTTGCCGCCGAATCGTGCAAAAGTATGAACAATAACATTTCGAAAGAATTTGCACAAAAACTAAAGTTAGAAAAAGAAGTATAAAACACAACGGCCGCGAGTGAACCTCTATACGAAAGTATGTATATTTGTGAGAACCCTTTAGTTCGTTGCCGCTATGTACAAAAATCTATTAGGTTTACTCGCATTGGTTTGCCTGCTGCCTTCGTGCAGCGACAGCACGCCCCGCATCTCGGTCATTTGTGAAGAGAACAGCGTGGGGAATAGTATTGTCAAATGGGAAATCACCTCCGATATTCCTGGTGACGTAAAAGTGTATGCCTCTACAGACCCCGACCATATTCCCGAGGGAAGAGCCATCGCCTCCGCGCCTATCACGAGACAACAAATGACCATCGTCACCAATGACCCGACGCACCGATACTATTATAAATTGGTGTTCGGTGACAAATACCGTGTCAAGATTGCCACACGCAACGTCATCATACCCGGCATACAGAACTTCCGCGACTTGGGCGGTTACCCTTCCTACCCAGGGAAAAGAAGTACCCGTTGGGGGATGCTTTACCGCTCCGGCGAGATGGAAAGTCTGAAACCCAACTCTGTCAAGGAACTGAAGAACTTAGGTATCCGCACCATCATCGACCTGCGCTCACCCCAAGAAGCCTCCACTTCTAACAAGGATTTGCAAGAAGATTTTCAGGTGTTCTCCATCCCTATCCCTACCGGAGATATGAAGAAAGTATTGGACGGTGTTCAAAACCGCAGCATCCTAAGCGATACGGTCAACCGCATCGTCGAACAGATGAACCGAGAACTGATACAAAAGTACACTCCGCAATACCGGAAAGTGTTCGATTTGTTGCTCGATGAGGACAATTACCCCATTGTCATCCACTGCTCGTCGGGCCAAGGCCGCACCGGCATTGTGTCTGCGTTGATATTGGCCGCCCTACGGGTCAACGAAGAATACATTATGGAAGACTATTGCCTCAGCAATGAGTACTTCAACATTCCACGAGCCACCCGCTACGCCTACCGCCTGCCCGCCCGTTCGCAAGAAGCCATCACCACTCTCTTTTCCGCCCGCGAAGACTTTCTGAATGCAGCCAAGGACGAAGCCGAACACCTCTACGGAGACATCGACCTCTACTTGCGGGAAGGCGTCGGATTGAGCCGACAGGAATTAAAACAGCTTCGGAATATTCTGCTAACCAAGTCAGAATGAGATTTTTTTTGTATCTTTGCGCCCGAAATATTATTATAGAGATACAAAGACTGAATGAAAACATTTGAAGAGCTTGGTGTGTCACCGGAGATACGCCGCGCCATTGAAGAGATGGGATACGCCTATCCCATGCCGGTACAAGAAGAAGTAATCCCCTATCTATTGGGAGAGAACAATGACGTCGTAGCCCTGGCACAAACAGGCACGGGAAAAACAGCCGCATTCGGCCTGCCGCTACTGCAAAAGACCAATGTCAGCCAGCATTACCCGCAGTCCCTCATCCTCTGCCCTACCCGCGAGCTTTGCCTGCAAATAGCCGGCGACTTAAACGACTATGCCAAATATATAGAAGGTATGCGCGTGCTGCCCGTCTACGGAGGCTCGTCCATCGAAAGCCAGATAAAGGCACTGAAACGGGGGGTACACATTATTGTTGCCACGCCGGGACGGCTGTTGGACCTGATGGAGCGGAAAAAGGTGTCGCTGGAAACGATACAGAACGTGGTGATGGACGAGGCGGACGAAATGCTGGACATGGGTTTCACGGACAGCATCAACGCCATCTTGGCTAAGGTGCCCGAAGAACGCAACACGTTGCTCTTCTCCGCTACCATGAGTCCCGAAATAGCCCGCATCGCGAAGAACTACCTCCGCAACGCGAAGGAAATCACGATAGGGCGCAAAAACGAAGGCACCGCGAACGTGAAACACGAGGCCTACATCGTACACGCCAAAGACAAATACGAAACCTTGAAGCGCATCGTGGACTTCTACCCACAGATATATGCCATCATCTTCTGCCGTACCCGTAAGGAAACACAGGAGATTGCCGAAAAACTGATGCAGGAAGGCTACAATGCGGACGCCCTGCACGGGGAACTGACGCAGGCGGCGCGCGACCAGGTAATGCAAAAGTTCCGCATTCGTAATCTGCAACTGCTTGTGGCCACCGACGTGGCGGCACGCGGACTAGACGTAGACGACCTGACGCACGTCATCAACTACGGCCTGCCAGACGACATCGAAAGCTATACGCACCGCAGCGGACGTACGGGACGAGCCGGAAAGACGGGAACATCTATCGCCATCATCAACCTTCGCGAGAAAGGGAAACTGCGCCAGATAGAGCGCACCATCGGCAAGACTTTCGAGATGGGCGTTATGCCTACGGCAAAGCAAATCTGCGAGAAGCAGCTTCTGAAGGTGATTGACGACCTGGAGAAGGTGAAAGTGAACGAGGAGGAGATAGCGGACTTCATGCCGGATGTGTACCGCAAACTGGATTGGCTCTCGAAGGAAGACCTCATCAAACGCATGGTGTCGCACGAGTTCAACCGCTTCGCAGAGTATTACCGCGACCGGGAGGATATAGAGACCGTAAGCGCCGGAGAAAATTCCAAAGAGAAAAAGGAGAAAAAAGGGAAGAAGGATAAACGGAAGAAAGGAGACCGAACGGCGGAAGAAGGCTTCACGAGACTGTTTATCAGCTTGGGGAAAACGGATGGTTTCCGTCCGGCGGATCTTATCGGTCTGATGAACGACCATGTACGTGGACGAGTGGACGTGGGTCGTATCGACTTGATGCGCAACTTCTCGTTCTTCGAAGTAGATGAAGCCGAAGCGGCCAAAGTGGTAAAAGCCATGAACCAAAGCAAATGGAACGGACGAAAGATTACCGTAGAGATGGCTGACACGGCAGGCAACGACCGTCCCGGGGAGCGAAAGCGCAAAGATATCGGTGCCAAGAAGGAAACGAAAAGTACCCGAAAAGCAGCGGAAACTCCGAAAGCCGCCAAGAAGAACAAGCCCAGCCGGGAGGAGCGCGGCTACACCAAAGCCCGCGGCAAAAAGGATGATTGGAAACAATTCTTCCAGCACGACAACGATGGCTTCCGCGACCCCGAACTGGACTTCAGCGAGGAAGGTTGGGCCAAGCGGTCGAAGAAGAAAAAGAAATAATGGACAGCCTACCGCTTGCGCAGACGCTCCAACAGGCCTGCGCAAGCGTCTTCCAATAAATCGAGGACGTATTCGAAACCTTCCGCACCCCCGTAATAAGGATCGGGCACATGGTCGGCGTGTGTAAAACGGGTGCAGAAATCCGTCATACGACAAATCTTCCGTTCTGTTTCCAACGAAGGAGCACGTTCTTTCAAATCTTCGATGTTGCGGTCATCCATACCGATGATGATGTCGAAATCATAAAAGTCGGCAGTACGGACGGGACGCGAACGATGAGTCAGGTCATAACCGCGACGTATGGCATGGGCACGCATACGCGGGTCGGGCAACTCACCTTTATGATAACTAAGGATTCCGGCGGAGTCTATCACAAAATCATCCTCCAACCCGGTTTCTTCCACCAACCGTTTCATCACTCCTTCCGCTGAAGCAGAACGACAAATATTTCCCAAACAAACGAACAAAATCTTCACCATTTTACGATTGATTTATAAGTAACTAAGTAAGTATACAAAATTAAATGATAATTTAGCGGGCTGTTTTTTTATGAACACAGAGACACGGAGACACAGACAGATTTGAATTCATCATTCTTCATCCATCATTTTAAAAGTTCTTCAATCAAGTGTCCCGCCTTGCCATACTTTTCTATGATAAACAAGACGTAGCGGATATCTACGCCGATGCAACGTTGCAGACGCGGTTCATATCGGAAGTCGCTGCTCATAGCCTCCCAATTGCCATCGAAAGCCAACCCCAACAGCTCCCCCCGGGCATTGAACATGGCACTGCCACTATTACCGCCCGTGATATCGTTATCCGAGATGAAGCAAACGTTCATTTCACCCTTTTCATCGGCATAGCGGCCGAAATCTTTCCCCTCTAACAGGCGTACCAGTTCCGGTTGCAAGGCATAGTCGCGCTCTCCTTTGTGTAAGCGGGCTTTCTCCAACACACCTTGCACCGTGGTGCGGTAATAGTAACGGGCACCATCGAAAGGTTCGTAACCCCGCACCGTGCCGAAACTAAGACGCATCGTGGAGTTGGCGTCCGCATAGTGGCTACGCTTTGCGTCCTTCCGCCGCAAGGCCGCGTTCAGCAAGCGTTCGCCCCGTTCAATGTTGACAGAAGCCTGCTGCATCTGAAGGTTTAACTCAAAAAGTTCCGTAATCAAGTCGATGCCCAACACAATAGCGGGGTCATTATAAATATGATAGGTGGTGTCGTTCTCCAGGAAACGTTGCAAGCCATACGGCGTTGTCAGCTTCGAACGGGCATACAGGCTGTCCACATACGCCCGGCTACTGCCTCCGTATTTCGTCCTAATGGTATCATACACGGTTGGTAGGAAATCCGCCTCCACGTGTTTCTCACATTCCTCCAACAACGCTGTAAACACATCTTTGTCCACCTCCAAATCCAAATCGGCGTATTGCTCCACAATCGCTTCCAAGCCGCGGATGACCGTCTCACGCTCGCCTTCAAAGTCGAAATTCAAGATGCTGATGGCTAACTGCACCAGTTCCGGGCCGTTCAAGAAAGATTCCAGCAGATAAGCCTGGGCGTGGTCGGCGGCTCGGCGGCTTTTGTAAGCCAGCTCCAAGTCCGTGAGGAGTTGTAGTCCTTTCGCACGCTCGGCGGGAGTGGCGCGTATCCAAGTCAGCAAATCACGCTCCCGATTCTGTTTATCCTCCAACACATGCAGACGCCGGATGGCCCGGTTCATCCCGATGCCGTTTTTCCAATAATTGGAGCTTTCATCGTACTTGGAAGCATACTTGATGCGTATCGTATCGTTCCTGTCCATGGCTTGTTTCCAAATGGCTTGCTTCACACCTCGAATGTCTATCCGCGCCTGGTTGGTGTTGTTCATCCGTTCCTCTATGCCGAAAGAGGACAAGTAACGTTCCGTCTCGCCCGGATAACCTAAAGTCATACAGAAGTCACCCTCCTGATAACCAGCCAAAGAGATGGGAGCCACATAGGCGGGATGGTAAGGCACGTTTTCAGGAGAATAATCGGCAGGACGATTCGCCCCGTCGGCATAAATGCGGAAAACACAGAAGTCGCCCGTATGGCGAGGCCACATCCAGTTGTCTTCATCCCAACCGAACTTGCCTACTGAGGAAGGCGGAGCAAACACCAACCGCACGTCGTCATAATCGCGGTACACGGAAAGCCAATATTCATCTCCCGCATAGTAAGCGTCCACTACACCAATTAAGGTAGAGTCGCGTCCGGAAACTTCCGCTCCTATCACCCTCATCACTGAGTCTGCCGCACTGGCACGTGAAGCCTCATCCATATCCGGCCGTAAGGCGGAAAGCACCCGGCGGGTGACATCTTTCTGCTCCACCAAAAAGCGTACATACAAATCCGGGCAAGGCAGCTCCTCTTCCCGATTGCGAGCCACAAAGCCATCTTGCAAATAATTATGCCCGACGGTGGAATGTTGTTGCACACTGCTAAATCCACAATGATGGTTGGTCAGCACCAATCCGTCCGCCGACACCACTACGCCCGAACAGAATCCGCCGAAACTAACCACGGCATCCTTCAGCGAAGCCTTTCGTGGATGATACAATTCTTTGGGGGATAACTCCAGCCCCATCTCCTTCAGCGTGCGGCGCGTGGCCTTGTCCAAATTCCCCAACATCCACATACCTTCATCAGCGTACGCCGGAAGAAGCGGAAACAAAACCAGAGCAACCAATAAACACAGAGACACAGAGACACGGAGTTTCATTCTCTTTTGAGCACCCCATACCCTCGTCCCTTTGTGTTCTTTCAAAAAAATCGTTTTCATCGTTATTTTTTTACCAATCGGTTCAACAAAGGAATGCTGCGCAAAGGCAGGTCTTTCTTTACTATATATAATACAAACAGGAATAACAAAACCGTGCGGAAAGCCAACCGCAACCACAGATTTCCGATCGGCACCCATACGCTTGCCGCATAGAGCACCGCTGCCAATGCCACATACAGGCCAATACCCCGCAAGTCATAATGGATGGGATATTTCCGTTGCCCCACGAAATAGGACAACAACATGGCCACACCGTAACCTGCCAAGCCCGCCCAAGCACACGCCATATAACCATAGCGGGGAATGAACAGCACATTGAGCGTCACCAACACAGCGCATCCCGCCAGCGAGAAATAGGCTCCCCACCGCGTCTGGTCAATCAGTTTATACCAGAAAGACAAATTGAAATAAACGCCCATGCAAATCTCGGCCGCCATCACGATGGGCACCACCCGCAGGCCCTCCCAATAATCGCGCCCGATGAGATATTTCAGGAGGTCCAGATAGAACATCACCGCCAAATAAGCCAAGAGGGTAAAGATGACGAAATACTTCATAGCCGCGGCGTACGTCTCACGATTATCCTTATCCCGACTTTTGCCAAATACAAACGGCTCATACGCATAACGGAAGGCCTGGGTAAGCATCGCCATAATCATAGCTATCTTGCTGGCCGCCCCGTAGATGCCCAATTGCACCGCCGCCCCGTCCGCGTCCGGATAGACATAAGGAAAAATAATCTTGTCCGCCACCTGGTTCAGAATGCCCGCCAAGCCCAAAATCAACAAAGGCAGACTGTACGTCACCATACGCCGCATCAATCCCCTATCAAACCCGTAACGCAAGCCACGCAATTCGGGCAGCAGACAAAGCATAATAGTGGAAGTGCCTATCAGATTGAACAAGAAAGCATATCCCACATCGCTCCCCTTCAGGGCCACATAATACGTCAGGTTCAGAGCAATGTTCAGGAAGATGAAAAGCAGCTTCAAGGCCGCAAAGCGCAACGGGCGTTTCCGATAGCGCAGGTAAGCGAAGGGGATACTTTGTATGGCATCCATCGCCACCACGGCCATCATCATCCCCACATACTCCGGATGGGCTTCATAGCCCAGCCATCCCGCTATCGGCCCCAAACACATCAAACCAATAGCCAAGAAAGACAACGAAACGCCCCCTACCCCTATCAACGCCGTAGAGTAGACGCGCGCAGGGTCATCCGTCCCCTTGCCCGCAAAGCGGAAAAAGCCCGTCTCCATACCGAATGTCAGCAGCACCAACACCAACGCCACCCACGCATAGATGTTGGTCACCACACCATAACCTCCCGACTGAGCCGACATGGCAATGGTATAGACCGGAACCAGCAGATAATTCAAAAACCGTCCCACAATGCTGCTCAGTCCATAGATGGCGGTTTCCTTAGCCAAACTTTTCAGATTTGCCATAAGTGTCCTTTTTCACTATATATGTTTTTATCTTCCGAAGCGCAAAGATAAAACAAAAGCACGAAAAAACACACTCTTTTTTTTTTTCAAACACTTCGGTTGATAAAAGTGTTGACACAAAGTTTCGCTGAGACAAAGACTATGTTCTGCCAAGACGTAGGCAATGTTTCGCTGAGAAAAAGACAATATGGAGTCTTAGGAATGATATATGCAAAATAATTCGTATATTAGCACCCTGTAAACTTTTTATCCCTGAATGCCATGAATAAAAGACTCTGGATAACGGCCTTGTTCCTGCAAAGCCTTGCGCTTGCAAGAGCCGGGACAATGCCTCTGCCAGCCAACGAATTGGACACGCCCTATTCGCAGAAAGCCACGTATGTGGCACCCGCCGACAACGTAGGCCGCTACGTCAGCCAACGTCCCCCGGAAGAGAAGCGGCTCTTCCGCTCGGACGCCATCGAGAAGAAAATAAAGGAAGTAAAAGCCTTGCTGAAGAACCCTTACCTGGCGTGGATGTTTGAGAATTGTTTCCCCAACACGTTGGACACCACGGTGCACTTCCGCCTACGCGACGGCAAGCCGGACACGTTTGTCTATACGGGGGACATACACGCCATGTGGCTGCGCGACTCGGGCGCACAAGTGTGGCCTTACATACCGTTTGCCAACGAAGATCCTCACTTGAAGCAAATGTTGGAAGGAGTCATCCGAAGGCAGCTGCTATGCATCCTGACGGATCCCTATGCCAACGCCTTCAACGACGGGCCGGGGGAGAGCGAATGGATGACGGACCGCACGGACATGAAGCCGGAGCTGCACGAACGGAAGTGGGAGATTGACTCGCTATGCTATCCCTTGCGGCTGGCTTACCAATATTGGAAGGTGACGGGCGACACAAGCGTCTTTGACGAGACTTGGCTGAAGGCGGTCAGGCTGATTCTGCAGACTTTCCGCGAACAGCAGCGCAAGGACGGGGACAAGGGGCCTTACCGCTTCCAACGAAAGACGGAACGAGCCACGGACACCACCATCAACGATGGTTGGGGAGCACCCGCACGACCTGTGGGACTGATTGCTTCGGCCTTCCGCCCTTCGGATGATGCCACGACTTTGCCCTTCCTCGTCCCGTCCAACTTCTTTGCCGTCACCTCGCTGCGTAAGGCGGCGGAAATACTGGCCGCGGTCAATAAGGAAACGGATTTGGCCGGACAGTGCGACACGTTGGCCGACGAAGTGGAAACGGCCTTGAAAAAATATGCCGTATGCCAACATCCGGAGTTCGGCCCGATTTACGCCTACGAGGTGGACGGCTTCGGCAGCCGCATGCTGATGGATGACGCCAACGTACCCAGCCTGCTGGCACTGCCTTACCTGGGAGATGTGGACATAGACGACCCGATTTACCAAAACACACGGCGCTTTGTCTGGAGCGAAGCCAACCCTTATTTCTTCCGGGGCACTGCGGGAGAAGGCATTGGCGGACCGCACATAGGCTATGACATGATATGGCCCATGAGCATCATGATGAAAGCCTTCACCAGCCGAGACGATGAGGAAATCAAAGAATGCCTGCGCATGCTGATGCGGACGGACGCCGGGACGGGCTTCATGCACGAGTCTTTCCATAAAGACAATCCCGAACATTTCACCCGCAAATGGTTCGCCTGGCAAAACACATTGTTCGGCGAGCTGATATTAAAACTGATTGATGAAGGCAAACTGGATTTGCTCAACAGCTTATAAAATAAATGATGAATGATAAATGAAGAATTTGGCACACAGATGACACAGCACAGCCTAATTCTTCATTCTTAATTCTTAATTAAAGTATATGAAACGATTTTCCTATTTGATAAACGTAAGCGCATGCGGACTTCTGATGATGCACACGGCATGTACTTCTTCCCCTCGGCCAATGGAAACAGAAGGGGAGCGTATAGATTATGTTGATCCTTACATCGGCTCGGGCGGACACGGGCACGTGTTTGTAGGAGCCAACGTGCCGTTCGGCATGGTGCAGGCGGGACCGCAAAACATCCATAAGGGTTGGGACTGGTGTTCGGGCTACCATTATTCGGACAGCGTGCTCATCGGCTTCAGCCACACGCACCTCAGCGGAACGGGCTGCGCGGACTTGGGCGACGTGCTGTTGATGCCCTTCACGGGCGAAATACGCACCGGACGCGGGGAGCAGGACAACATCGAAAACACTTGTTCTTCCTATTATTCGCACGACAAGGAGCAAGTTTCTCCCGGATATTATTCTCTGACGATGGAGAACGGAATACGGGCGGAGCTTACCGCCACCGACCGCACGGCCATCCACCGTTACACGTATCCGGAAGGCACATCCCGCCTGTTGATAAACCTGAAGGAAGGGAACGGAGACAAGGCTTATGAAACCGGCTTGAAACGGACGGACGAATACACCATAGAAGGTTACCGTTTCTCCAAAGGATGGAGTCCGCGCCATAAAGTGTTCTTTGTGCTCAAAACGGAACAACCCATTGAGCGGCTGGACGTTTTCCGGGATGACACACCAGCCGGACAAGACTCGTTGGAAGCCCCCGACGCTAAAGGGGTGTTGACCTTCGAGGGTAATCCGCGGCTTGTGCAAGTAAAAGTGGGCCTCTCGTCCGTCAGTTGCGCCAACGCCCGAATGAATTTGGAGAAAGAGATGCCCGTATGGGACTTTGACGGCGTACGAGCCGCTGCCGCCGGACGCTGGGAAAAGGCTTTGGCCTGCATCGACATCGAAAGCGCGGACGAACGGAGCAAAAAGATTTTCTACACTTCGCTCTACCACCTCTTCGTGGCTCCTACCCTATATATGGACGTGAACGGGGAGTTCCGCGGGCACAATGACAGCATCTACCAAGCCCACGCTTGGACCAATTATTCGACCTTCTCGCTTTGGGACACGTACCGGACGTATCACCCGCTGATGACCATCATCCAGCCCCGGATGGTGCCCGACTGGGTGAACTCTATGTTGAGCATCTGTGACCAACAGGGCAAACTGCCTATTTGGCCTTTGATAGGAGGTGAGACCAACCAAATGCCGGGATACAGTGCCCTACCCGTCATAGCGGACGCTTACCTGAAGGGACTTCAAGGTTTTGACGCCGAAAGGGCTTTGACCTGTATGGCGACATCAGCCACGTATGAGAAGCAACGAGGCATACCCTATGTGTTGGAGAAAGGGTATATCCCTTGCGATAAGATGCCCGAAGCGACTTCCATCGCTATGGAATATGCCGTAGGCGACTGGGGACTGGCGCGGATGGCGCGGAAGATGGGGCGGACGGACATCGCACGGACGTTTGAGGAACGCGGACGCGCCTATGAGAAGTATTTCGACCGACGCATCAACTTCATCCGTCCCAAGATGGAGGACGGTTCGTGGCGTTCGCCTTACGATCCTTTCCGCTCCGTACACGGCTGGGGCGACTTCTGCGAGGGGAACGGATGGCAATACACGTTCTTTGTGCCACAAAATCCGGAAGGGCTAATCGATCTGATGGGAGGGGACGAACCGTTCGCGGCAAAGCTGGACTCGCTGTTTGTGGCCGAAGGCGATATGGGCAAGCACGCCTCCAGCGACATCAGCGGCCTGATAGGAATGTACGCCCACGGGAACGAGCCGAGCCATCACGTGGCATACCTGTACGCCTACGCGGGACGGCAATGGAGGACGGCGGAGATAGTGGACTTCATCCAACGGAACTTCTACACCGACAAGCCGGATGGCATCATCGGCAACGAGGACTGCGGACAGATGTCGGCGTGGCACGTGTTGTCGGCACTGGGCTTCTACCAAGTGAACCCGTCGAACGGGGTCTACGTATTCGGATGCCCGCTGTTTGAAAAAGCAACTGTCCGGCTGCCGAAAGGAAAGACGTTTGTGGTGACAGCCAACAACGTGGGCAACGGGAACAAGTACATCCAGTCTGTCCGACTGAACGGGAATCCGTACACCAAGTCGTACATCACGTATGAGGACATTATGCAGGGAGGAACCTTGAACTTCGAGATGGGCAACCAACCGAACAAGGAGTTCGGCGCGCTTCCCGAAGACCGGCCTCAATCAAAGGAATGATGAATGAATAATTTTTCATCCGTGTGAGACAAAGATAAAATAGTAAGTAAGCTGTCTTGGCAAAATAAGCAAGCTGAAATGGCCAAGTAAGCAAGCTGTCTTGGCAAAGTAAGCAAGGATACTTAGAAATCGAACTTGGATAATTGTTATATTGTAAATGAATAGATACATCGTCTTGTCGTGCCTGTCGGCGGCATTGTCCGGATGCTTCGCTCCGCAGACATCGCACGAATCTGCGCCACAATCAGATTTTTACACTCGCGGCATAGGGATTTATCCGGGAAATCCGAAAGAAGATTTCTCACCCCGATTGATGCCCGACAGTAGCGGCTACCGGAACCTGGCACTGAGGCGCGCCGCCTACCAGTCTTCCGCTTACGATTATAACCTGACCGCCCAACTGGCGACGGACGGTATCGTGACCGAGAGTCTTCCCCGATGCCTGACCCTCACCACGCCGAAGGGTGACGTGCCCAAACGCGAGCGGGAATGGATGATAGACGGAGGCCCTTACTCACGCAACACGGTGCGAGGAGAAGGCACCTATTTTCAATTCTCGCTTCGGAATTACAACGCATCCATCACAGAAGCCACGATAATTGGCACAATGGCTTATGACGAGGCGGCGGCCACGCAAGGATATGAGATAGCTTGGGAGGCTTCGGCGAACGGTACGGATTGGACTGTCCTGGCTACCCGACGGGGGAAAGGCTTGCCCGGCAAGGCTTCCTCCGGCCGAGTGCAGGTAAACGACCCCAACAAACAGACCAACAAGCCCATATCTATGCCGGTGCGCAGACTGGAGGAGCACTTTACGTTCCAGGCCGCAAAGGCGTACGCCTACTACCGCATCCGCCTGAAAATGCAAGGAGCATACCAATGGACTTTCCACGAAATCTCGTTAAGTGACGCCGGGAAGCCCGTCGACTTAAAGCCCTCGCAGTTCTTCACGAGTGCCTGGATGAGCGCCACGCCGGGAAAAGAATGGGTTTACGTGGATTTGGGCGTCCGCTCCGCTTTAGATAAAGTCATCCTGCACTGGGTCAACAAGGCCGTCAAGGGCAAGATACAGGTGTCGGACGATGCGACCGTATGGACAAACGTGGCCGACTTGCCCGGCGGGACGGCGAATCGGGACGAAATATCCGTCAGGGGAAAAGCCCGTTACGTACGTGTATGGATGGAAGAGCCTGCCAATGGCGAGAATTATATACTGAGCGAGCTGAAAGTAATGGGACGTGGCGGGTTGTCTCCCCGGCCTGCCCCTATGCCCCAAGCGGCAAGCGGGCGACTGACCTTGTCGGGAGGCGGCTGGAGATTGCAACGGGCCTCGGAAGTGAACGAACCGGGCGAGACACTTGCCTCCACCGATTACGAACCGACGGATTGGATTGTGGCCACCGTCCCGGGAACGGTCTTGAGTAGCTACCTAAACATCGGGGCTTTGCCTAATCCCAACTACGCGGACAACCAACTGACGGTGTCGGAATCGTTTTTCAACTCCAACTTCTGGTACAGGAATGAGTTCAAGATGCCCGCTGACTTCCGGCGCGAAAGGGTCTTTCTGGACTTTGACGGTATCAACTGGAAGGCAAACGTCTTTCTGAACGGACGGAGAGCCGGACGGATAGAAGGAGCTTTCATCCGGGGACGCCTGGACGTGACCGACCTTGTCAGAACCGGCAAAAACGTACTGGCTGTAGAAATTATCAAGAACGAGCACATCGGAGCCGTGAAAGAGAAGAACAAACAAAGCACCGACTTCAACGGAGGCATCTTAGGTGCTGACAACCCCACGTTCCACGCCACTATCGGATGGGACTGGATTCCTACGATACGTGGGCGCAACATCGGCATTTGGAATGACGTAAGATTGGTCACCACAGGGGCGGTCACCGTACAAGACCCTTATGTACAAACCGTCTTGGCTTTGCCCGACACCACGTCGGCCCGCCTGACACCGGAAGTCATCGTGAAGAATCACGACGGGAAAGCCGTGCGGGGCGTCTTGTCGGGACGCATCGGCGACATCTGTTTCGAACAGCCGGTGGAGTTGAAAGCCCGCGAAGAGAGAATCATCCGGTTTACTCCCGACCGTTATCCCCAACTGCACATACAGCATCCCCGGCTTTGGTGGCCTAACGGGTATGGCACACCATATCTATATGATGCCAACTTCACTTTCCGCATAGACAGCACGGTTTCCGACAGCAAAGACTTCAAGACGGGCGTCCGGCAATTGGCTTACAACGAGGACAACCATACGCTAAACCTTTACATCAACGGGCGTCGGTTTGTCGGACGGGGAGGCAACTGGGGATTCAGCGAGTCGAACCTGAACTACCGCAAGCGCGAATACGAGACGGCCGTCGCCTACCACGCCGATATGCGCTTCACGATGCTGCGCAACTGGGTGGGAATGACCGGTGACGAGGAACTGTATGAAGCTTGCGACCGACACGGCATCCTGATTTGGCAGGACTTCTGGCTGGCCAATCCGGCAGATGGTCCCGACCCGCTGGACGAGACTATGTTTCTTGCCAATGCGGAAGACTACGTGAAGCGCATCCGCAACCACCCATCGGTAGGCCTATATTGCGGGCGTAACGAAGGCTTCCCACCCGAGTCTATCGACCAAGGCTTACGCCGGATTGTGAGGGAGAAGCATCCGGACATCCATTACATCTCCAGTTCTGCCGATGATGTGGTAAGTGGACACGGCCCTTACCGGATGCTTCCGGCCAAGACTTATTTTACATTGAAAACTGGAAACGACAAGTTCCACAGCGAGCGGGGAATGCCCAATGTAATGACTTACGAGAGTTTCCTGCGCACTTATTCACCCGAAGGCATCTGGCCGCCGTCTGATGAATGGGGGCTGCACGACTATACGTTGGAAGGCGCGCAAGGAGCCGCTTCTTTCAACGAAATCATCGCGCGAGGATATGGCAGCCCCCAAAGCGCGAAAGAGTTTGCCGAGTTGGCCCAATGGGTGAACTATGACGGGCACCGCAGTCTGTTTGAATCACGGAGCAAGCACCATATGGGACTGTTGATGTGGATGAGCCACCCTTGTTGGCCGTCTATGGTATGGCAAACGTACGACTATTACTTCGAGCCGACCGCCGCCTATTTCGGCATCAAGAAAGCCTGCGAGCCCTTGCACATCCAATGGAATCCTTCAACCGACCAAGCGGAAGTAGTGAACTACAGTGCCGGTTTCCGTCCCGGACTCACCGCATACGCCCAGATACTGAATATGGACGCCTCGGTAGCTTGGGAAAAAGAAGTGGGAATAAATAGTGAAGAAGATACGACCCAGCCTTGCATCCGGTTGGAATTTCCAAACCAACTTTCCAAAGTTCATTTCATCAAGCTGACTTTGCGGGAAGGCAACAAAATTATCTCCGAGAATTTCTACCTGCGAAGCAAGGAGGAAAATAATTACCAAGACCTGAAGCGGCTTCCAAATGTCTCCTTACAAACGCAGACGGAATATGCCAAGGACAAGGACGGTTGCTGGACGGCTATCGTAAAAATAACCAATCCTTCCCGCACGCCCGCCCTGCTAATCCGTCTGAACCTGAAAGGCGACAAAGAAGGGGAACAAATCCTGCCGGTTTTCTATTCGGACAACTATTTTGCACTGATGCCGGGCGAGCAGAAAGAGGTAAGAATCCGTTGGCAAGAGGTGGACACACGAGGCAATGGACCGCAAGTGGAAGTTTCAGGATACAACGTCAAAAAACTTTAGCCGAACAAGCTTCCTTGCGCGTCATATTTGCTACGTCCCAAATGCTTGTACGCCAACTCCGTCACTTCCCTGCCGCGAGGTGTACGCTTGATGAAGCCTTCCTTGATGAGGAACGGTTCG
>CALUIQ010000074.1 GCA_944320735.1 uncultured Bacteroides sp.
CATAGCTTTACTTGTTATTTATTTGATTAATAATCAGCTTTCGTATCAAGAGCTGTTACCGGGACTTGAACCCGGGACCTCTTCCTTACCAAGGAAGTGCTCTACCGCTGAGCTATAACAGCAGGAACCATTCTATTTAGTGGGCAAAGATGGATTCGAACCACCGAAGGCGAACGCCAGCAGATTTACAGTCTGCCCCATTTGGCCACTCTGGAATTTGCCCATCATTTCGTTGAGCCTCTTGTCGGATTCGAACCAACGACCCCGAGATTACAAATCACGTGCTCTGGCCAACTGAGCTAAAGAGGCTTGTTTTGCAGCCGTTTTGCCGCAACCTGTGCGAAACGGCTGCAAATTTAGACATTTATTTTGTTACCACAAAATTTTTAGTGGTTTTTTATTTATTCCGCAGTTTTTCCTTGTACTTAACCAGCTGTTTTTCCAAAGCGTCGAGGCATAAATCCACCGCTTCTTCAAATGTGTCACACACCTTATTGGCATACAATTCGCCATTGGGCACCAACACTTTCACACCGGCCTCCTTGTTTTCGGCCGTCTCTGGCTTAACTACCTTTAATGACACCTCTACTTTCTTTATATCATCATAAAATCGCTCTAACTTTGCCACTTTCTTTTGAATAAAAGCCTGCAACTGTTCCGATGCGTCAAAGTGAATTGATTGAATTCTTACTTCCATACTTACCTCCTTTTCTTTAAGCCCGAGGGTGGGCTTGGTTATACACTTTTTTAAGTTCTTCAAAGGTGGTGTGCGTATAAATCTCCGTAGTAGCCAAACTTTCGTGCCCCAGCAACTCCTTTATTGCCCCAAGCTCCGCGTCATGATTGAGCATCGCCGTTGCAAAAGTATGCCTCAGCACGTGAGGACTCCGTTTCTTTATCGTAGTCACCTTCGACAAGTTTCGTTTCACAATACATTCTACCATACTGCGATACATACGTTCGCCCGTTTTCCGCACAAAGAATGCCTCATCTTCGCGGACAGGCACCGATTCATTCCTCAACCGGAGATAATCAACCATCGCCAATTTCAGTTCTTCGCCAAAAGGAATCAGGCGTTGTTTATTCCGTTTTCCGGTCACTTTTACAACCGAAGCCGAGAAATCAACATCGCTATCGTTCAACCCTATCAATTCAGAAAGTCGTATGCCGGTGGCATAAAACATTTCTATTATCAAATGGTCACGACAGCCCTCAAATCCTTCACCGAAGTCCACATCATCCAACAGCTTATCCATCTCCCCTTCTTTCAAGAACACCGGCAACGTCTTTTTCTTCTTCGGCCCCGTCACCTTACGCAACGGATCCGCATCGACCTCGCCTTTTCTCAACAAGAATTTAAAGAACGACCGGAGCGAACTCAGTTTTCGGTTAATCGAACTTGAAGCATACCCTTTGTCCATCAAGCTGACAATCCACTCGCGGACAAGTTCTGCATCAACCTTCGATGGCGTCACTGCGCCGACGACTTCTTCCCCAAACATTTCAAATTGGCGGAGGTCTTCCTCATAAGCCTTTACGGTCTCTTCGGAGTAGTTCCGCTCATAACGTAGATAATTCAGAAAAGAATCGGCCCACAACATATCGCTACATAACTAAATCGTGCAACGAATGTATGAAAAGAATTCAATAAATCAAAGGATTTTACGAATTATTATTATTCTTCTACTTGCTGAAGTTTCTGCACGTAAATAGCGCGTTCTTTTGCAAGTCTCTTAATTACAGACGGTTTGTCAAACTGCTGACGTTTTCTCAACTCTTTTACGACACCGGTCTTTTCAAATTTTCTTTTGAACTTCTTCAGTGCTTTCTCGATGTTTTCGCCTTCTTTTACAGGTACTACAATCATTTTTTAATAATTTAAATGTTAATGTTTAAGAATACAACGATTAATTTGAGCGGCAAAAGTACACATAATTTCTTTATTCTCAAAAACTTTAGGAAAAATATTAAGATTGACTTGCAAAAATGGGCTTCAACGCCCCTACCATGCAGAAGCGGCTTGCCTATATATAATATGGTATAAGAGGGACTCATTCCCAGTACTTCTGTAATCGGTACTGCAGTACTTCTATAGAGATTACTCCAGTACTTCTATATAAGTACTGAGTAGTGCTCTATAGTTCATTTCAAAGCATCAAAACCGTTCATAACATTTGGAGTAATCACATCAAATGTCTAATTTTGAAGCGACATTTTAATACACCATATTATATATAATATATGAGCACTCTAATTAAGAAACGAATCGAAGACCTCCGACAATGGATGGCGCAACAGCAGGTCGAGGCTTTCATCATCCCCAGTACCGACCCGCACTTGAGCGAATATGTAGCCCCCCACTGGCAGAGCCGCGAATGGATTTCGGGCTTTACGGGCTCGGCGGGAACTGTAGTAGTGACCCGTAGCGAAGCCGGACTATGGACTGACTCGCGCTATTTTCTGCAAGCCGCCAACCAGTTACAAGGGACAGACATCGAACTCTACAAGGAGATGTTGCCCGAGACACCTTCCATCGCCGAATTTCTTTGCCAGCATCTGCAAGCAGGAGAGGCTGTAGGTATCGATGGTTCCGTATTCTCTATGCAAGAAGCCTTCCGGTTGGAAAAGGAACTGAACGAAAAACAAATCCGCTTGCGCTCCCTCCCCGATCCGATGGAGTCCATTTGGAGCGACCGGCCTGCCCTTCCACAGGTTCCGGCCTATATCTACGAAACAAAATATGCAGGAAAGACTTGCACCGAAAAGCTGAAAAGCATACGAGAGGAGATGAAGCGACAGGAGGTAGATACCCTTTTAGTCTCTGCCCTCGATGAAATAGCCTGGACACTGAACTTGCGGGGAAGTGACGTTCACTGCAATCCGGTCGTGGTGAGCTACTTGCTGATAGGTATGGAAGACGCGCATTACTTTATCCATCCCCAAAAACTCAATGAGGAAGTCTGCAATTACTTGGAGGACAATCACGTCACCTGCCACCCATACGAATCCATCTGTGCCTACCTGGCAGAACAAAAGGACCTCCACATTTTACTGACGCCCGACAAAACCAATTACGCCATCTATACAGCCGCATCACGCTCGTGCCACGTTACGGAAGCCCCCTCTCCCGTAGCTTTACTGAAAGCGGTGCGGAACGAGCAGGAAATCGAAGGATTGCGTGCGGCAATGCAGCGCGATGGCGTAGCCTTGGTAAAGTTCCTGCAATGGTTGGAGACAGCCGTGCCCCAAGGCGGACAAACCGAGATGAGCGTTACCCGCAAATTACACGATTTCCGTGCTGAGCAGCCTCTTTATGTGGGCGAAAGTTTCGATACCATCGCCGGATACGGTCCCCACGCCGCCATCGTACACTATGAGGCCACCCCAGAGACCGATGTTCCCCTGCAGCCCCGCGGCTTCTTGTTGCTCGACTCCGGTGCCCAATATTTGGACGGCACAACGGACATCACCCGTACCATCGCTTTAGGCGCCCTCACCGAAGAGGAGAAAACGGACTATACCCTGATTCTGAAAGGACACATCGACTTGGCCATGGCCGTCTTCCCCGAAGGTACACGTGGCGCGCAACTCGATGTCCTGGCTCGTATGCCGATATGGAAACACCGTATGAATTTCCTGCACGGTACAGGACATGGCGTAGGTCACTTCCTCAACGTACATGAAGGCCCGCAAAGCATCCGCATGAACGAGAATCCCGTTGCCTTGCGTCCAGGTATGTTGACAAGTAACGAGCCAGGAGTCTACAAAGCAGGTAGCCACGGCATACGCACCGAAAACCTGATGCTCACCGTCCCCGCGGGCGAAGGTCTGTTTGGCCGTTACCTGGAGTTCGAGACTGTCACCCTCTGCCCCATCTGCACACGGGGTATCATCCGTGAGCTGCTGACGCAGGAGGAAATCGACTGGCTGAACGATTATCATCAGATGGTGTATGAGCAACTGTCACCCTTGCTCAACGAGGACGAACGAAACTGGTTGAAACAAGCTTGCGAAAGCATTTGAATGGGAATTTAACGCGCGCAAGCGCGCTTTAATGAAGAATTAAGAATGATGAATGAAGAATTTCCTATTCAGTATGGCAACATACTATGAGACAGCGCAGCCTAATTAGCTTCGCTCAAAACATCTTTTAATTGTTTTGATAGTGGAATAGTCTTAATTCTTAATTCATCATTCTTCATTTTAATAACTAAATTATCATTTACCAGACAATAAACGACTTAAAATATGCCACTCATTAAATCTGTTCGGGGCTTTGCCCCACAAATAGGCCAAAATTGTTTTTTGGCAGATAACGCAACCCTTGTAGGAGATGTCATCATAGGAAACGACTGCAGCATTTGGTTCAACACCGTCCTGCGCGGCGACGTCAACTCCATCCGCATAGGCAACGGAGTAAACATACAAGACGGCAGCGTACTACATACACTTTACGAGAAGTCTACCATCGAAATAGGCGACCACGTATCCATAGGGCACAACGTCACCATCCATGGAGCTACGGTGAAAGACTATGCCCTCATTGGCATGGGAGCCACCGTCCTGGACTATGCCGTTGTGGGCGAAGGTGCCATCGTTGCCGCGGGAGCCTTGGTTTTGAGCCATACTGTCATCGAGCCAGGAAGCATCTGGGGAGGCGTACCTGCCAAGTTTATTAAGAAAGTAGACCCGGAACAAGCCAAAGAGCTCAACCAAAAGATAGCGCACAACTACTTGATGTACGCCAAATGGTACAAGGAATAACACCCAGAAGTATCCGAACTGACTTCTCCGGAAATAGAAATCAATCAATAGGAATACAGAAAGATGATTACCAATCAACTCAAATGGATGGCGGGAATTGCCATAGGGAGTTCCCTTATGCTGGCATCTTGTCGACCCGCTTATAAGGTCGTAGCCATAGAAGCCTATCGAATGCCGATGGACTCCACGTGGGACGCGACACCTGACAAAGAGGTTTTGGCCTTTTTGACTCCCTTTCAGACAAGTATGGACAGCGTTATGAACGAAGTAAAGGGCGAGGCGGCTGTCAGTATGGACCGTTACCGCCCCGAAAGTCCACTATCTAACCTGATAGCCGATGTCTTGCGCCAAGCGGCCAAAGATTTCACTGGCCACCCAGCCGATATGGGACTGATTAACATCGGAGGAATACGCAACGTACTGACCCAAGGCCCTATCACAACAGGAAACATCTACGAAATCTTACCTTTTGAAAATTCCCTCTGCGTATTGACCTTGAAAGGCACCCACCTAAGAGCCTTGCTGGAAAATATCGCGGCACGGGGAGGCGAAGGAGTCAGCGGAGTGAAAATGACCATCAACAAACAGGGAGAACTTCTAAAAGCGCAAGTAGGTGGGCAACCTATAACAGACGACCGTCTCTACCGCATAGCCACTATCGACTACTTGGCCGAAGGCAATGATGGCATGACGGCATTGACACAAGCAGAAGACAGAATCTGTCCCGAAGGCGCCACCCTGCGCGACCTCTTTATGAGGTATGTAGAAAAACAAACAGCCCAAGGGAAAAAAATCACAGCTCAAACAGAAGGAAGAATCTATCTAAAGGAATAGGAATATGAAACGTTTATTCTTACTGACCATAGGGGCTTTGTGCATGGCTATAACGCTGGCGGCCCAACAGACCAAAGAACTCTATCTGCTGCACACCAGCGACACGCATAGCCGCATTGAACCCTTGGATATGCATGCCGCCGACCGTGACGCCGGGAAAGGAGGAGTGGTAAGGCGCGCTACCTTCATCACGCAATTCCGCGAACAGCATCCCGCCACTTTGGTGCTGGATTGTGGTGACTATTCACAAGGGACACCTTATTACAATTTCTACCACGGTGAATTAGAAGCAAGAATGATTCACCTCATGCATTATGACGCCATTGCCATCGGCAACCATGAATTCGATTTCGGTATGGAGAACCTGGCGCGCCTGATGCAGCTAGCCGGCTGCCCTACCGTCTGCGCCAACTATGAAGTAACCGGCACACCCTTGGAGGGGTTAGTAAAGCCCTATATCATCATTGAACGAGCAGGGCTCCGTATCGGGCTCTTTGGATTGGGGGCGAAGTTGGAAGGACTGGTGCAAGCGGACAAATGCGAAGGCGTCATATACAAAGACCCGATTGCCACAGCACAAGACATAGCCGACACGCTGCGCGAAAACGAGCGGTGCGATGTCGTGTTGTGCCTGTCACACTTAGGCGTCACAAACGATGAAACTTTAGCCAAAAGTACACAAGGCATCGACGCCATCTTGGGGGGACACTCGCACACGGTGATGGAAGAACCCGCTTACTACCCCAATGCGGAAGGCAAAGAAGTACCCGTATTCCATACCGGGCGAAACGGTGCGTACGTAGGAGTCTGGAAACTAACATTGGAGGATTAAAACTATGAACATAAAAAAGATATTCGGATTGCTCATCTTGGCAAGTCTTATGCCGATGACGCTGACAGGGGCAGGGAATGCATCCCTTTGGCAGAAAATGGAAACTGATGCACGTTGCAAGCAATGGGTGGATTCCGTCATGCAAACGCTCAGCCTGAAAGAGCGTATCGGACAACTGATGGTGTACACCATAGCGCCCACACAGGACAAAGCGAACCTAAACCTGCTGCGAAAAGTCGTCAGAGAGTATAAAATAGGCGGCTTGTTGTTCTCCAAAGGTGAGATACAGAATCAGGTAGCACTGACCAACCAAGCCCAACAATGGGCAGACGTACCAATTATGATAACCTTGGACGGAGAATGGGGATTGGCCATGCGCTTGAAAGATACGCCCCGATTCCCACGCAATATGGTGCTGGGCTGCATCCAGAATGACAGTCTGCTCTATGCATACGGACGGGAAGTGGCGCGCGAATGCCGTGAAATGGGCATACAAGTAAATTTTGCTCCGGTGGCGGACGTGAACATCAACCCCAAGAATCCGGTTATCAACACCCGTTCTTTCGGTGAAGACCCTAAGAACGTGGCACGTAAAGTCACAGCCTACGCACGAGGCTTGGAGGACGGCGGCGTATTGTCTGTGAGCAAACATTTTCCCGGACACGGAGACACGAATGTCGACTCACACGAAGCATTACCCACTCTGCCCTTTGATCGTGCACGGCTGGACAGCGTAGAATTGTACCCATTCCGCAAAGTTATAGAGGCTGGACTGAACGGCATCATGGTAGGACATTTGGCCGTACCTGCCATAGAGCCTGAAAAAGGATTGCCTGCCAGCCTGTCACCCCGCATCATCAGCGGTCTGCTGCAAAAGGAAATGGGATTCCGCGGATTGACCTTCACCGACGCTTTAGCCATGAAAGGAGCTGCCGGACACGGTTCGGTCTGCCTCCGTGCCTTGCAAGCCGGCAACGATGTCCTGTTGGTACCCCGCCGTATCAAGGAAGAAGTGGACGCCATCATTCGAGCCATACGCCTGGACGTCCTTCCCGAAGCTGAAATTGACCGCCGTTGCCGGAAAGTGCTGACCTACAAATATGCGTTAGGATTGACCCGGAAGCCGCATATCCAACTTTCCGGACTTACCACCCGACTGAACACCTCCGGTGCCCGTGAACTGATTTCCCAATTGCGGATAGCCTCGACTACGGTTGTAAGCAACAACGACGCGTTGCCTTTAGACCCGGCGGCAAACCGTGTGGCCGTATTACAGGTAGGCGCTTCCAATACCGATTTTCGTCCGTTCCTGACTCAACTGAGCCAATACGCCACACCGGTAGAATGCAAGCTGACTCCGCAAACCGACGCTTTCCAACGCAAGGAACTAACCCAGCGCATCGAGACGTGCCAACGTCTGTTGGTATGCGTCACGACCGATCGTCTAAACTTCTGCCGCGACTTTCTGAATTCCCTACAGACGGACAAGCCCGTCATATACCTATTATATATAGACGGTCAGGACGCCGTCCCCTTACAACCTGCCCTGCAACGAGCCGATGCAGTCATACTGGCGCATTCCGTTCAAGAAGACGTGCTGCGCCATACGGCTTCCTTACTTTATGGCGAAACGGGAGCTGACGGACGCTTGTCGGCATCTATCGGACAAGCGTTTGCCGCCGGCACAGGCGTCACGCTACAGCCTCATACCCAGCCTCGTTACAACCCCAACGAGCATGGTATGAGTGCACGCCGCCTGGCTCAAATAGACGAAATAGCCGAAGAAGGTATCCGCCAAGGCGCCTACCCGGGCTGCCAAGTTGTTGTGTGGAAAGACGGAATGGAACTATACAACAAGACGTTCGGCACCCAAGACGGCAGTCACCCCTTGCTATCAAGCGATGTTTTCGACTTGGCATCCTTGACCAAAACATCCGCAACGCTGTTGTCCGTCATGAAACTCTATGACCAAGGCCGGTTGAGCCTGACAGACTTCGCTTCGGACTACTTGCCATTTTTACGCGGAACTGACAAGCAGGACATCACCCTCAGCAGTCTTCTGTTTCATGAATCCGGCCTACCGGGTACGATTCTTTTTTATCAGGAGGCCATCGATTCTGCCAGCTACAAAGGCTCTTTGTTCTCCGGCCGACGCGACCGCATACATACCGCTCAAATAGCGCGCAATACTTGGGGCAATCCTTCGTTTCACTTCCGCCCGGAGTTGACGTCTCCCGTTCGTACTACGCGCCACACCCTACAAGTATGCGACAGCTTGTGGTTGGACGCTTCGTTCAAGGAAGAAATGATGCAGCAGATAGCCGACGCCCGACGGTATTCCCGTCGCTACCGATACAGTTGCGTAGGTTTCATCCTGCTGCAACAAGTAGTGGAAGCCATTACAGGAAAGCCCATGGACCAATTCCTACAAGAAGAGTTTTATCGCCCTATGGGGCTGAAGCGAACCGGTTACCACCCGTTGGAGCGACTTCCTAAAATGGCTATTGTCCCCTCGGCGAAAGATGATTTTATCCGAAAAGAAGTACTGCGAGGGTATGTGCATGACGAGTCGGCGGCTTTCATTGGCGGAGTTTCAGGCAATGCTGGACTGTTTTCTAACGCTTCCGAGGTAGCCTGCATCTACCAAATGCTGCTAAACGGAGGAACCTTCCGAGGGCATCGTTACCTCAGCCAAGAAACCTGCAAGGTATTCACCACCCGCACTTCACGCATCAGCCGCCGTGGCTTAGGCTTCGACAAACCAGACCTGCAACGACCGCGCAGCAATCCTTGTTCGGCTTCCACACCCGCCTCTGCCTATGGGCATACTGGTTTTACCGGCACATGCGCTTGGTGTGACCCTGACAACCGCCTGGTGTATGTGTTCCTTAGCAATCGCACTTATCCCCATCCTTGGAACAACCTACTGATGGTATTGGAGATACGCGAGCGTATTCAGGAAACCTTATACAGGGCGCTGAGGGAAGGAAAATAGTTTCTATACTTTGCACAAGATAAGGTTGTGCATTTCTTAACGGCTCTCATTTTTTCACCTACGGATAATGCGGAGGGCACTGATTCTACTTTTTGCCCGTTTTGCCCGTGTTATCCGTAGGTGAAATCTTTCAAATCTTTCCTCCTTACATTTCAGGCATACGGAAATTCTGCTTCCACAACACCCAGAAGCCTTCTTGTTTCAATATGATAAGATTTCATAATATTATTTTTTAAATTAATTGTGCATATTGATTTAAATCAATATATTTGCCCCTAAAATCACATTAGTTATGAATTGCAGGACTCTTAAATATTGGTTGATTGGGATAGGATGTTTATTCCTATGTCAGAATATCTGCGCCCAACATGTCACGAAAGAACAACTGCTCAAGTTATTCTATCAGGCAAATGTAGCCCAAAAAGCAAATGACACGGAGAAAGCCATAGAAATATACCTTTCTGTATTGAAACTTTCCCCGGGCCTACCCGAACCTTATTTAAGTTTAGGAAAGTTATACGCCTCCAAAGACGATAAAATTTCCATAAAAAAGGCCTGTATCTGCTACTCCAATTATCTGAGATTGAAACCCGATGCCGCCGAAGCGGATTTTTTGGAATCCGAGATTACCCGCCTGACCGCATTGGCCGAAGCCGAAGAAGTTGCTCCTCCTGTAGAAACCAACCGGCCACCTCGATTTACAGTCGTACTTTCAAACCCGGTTGGAACAATTGGCACGAACACGGCCATAGATTCTATGGACGTGGCAGAAGTACCTGTCGTACCCATTGTAGTAGACACGGTAGTGAAAGTAGCCGAACCCGTATCCCCCAAAGTCATCGCACCTGTAGACTCCAGAATGATTGGACGGTGGGCGTCGGACGAAATGGACAGCAATGGACGTGAAATGTGGATTTTCGACATCTATGCCGAAAACGATGCTTTGTGGATGCAGCTGACCGACAGTGCATTTATGAAGAAAGACAGGCTATGGGCCAATGCGCCCGACTTGAAAGCGCAAGGACTGTTGGAAAGGGACAGTCTTGTGTTCACTTTTGAAATAGAAGAAAAGGAAGAGAGCACAGAGACGGCTTCTCCCAAGGGGAAAAGGAAAGAAAAGGATGGCTTCTCATCCATTGTAGACGAAATATTAAACTTGGACTTGGGGCGCTTAATGGACGCACCGGCTTCCAACAGAGAGACAGCAAGACCCGACTCGTCCGCCATTGATTCATTAGGAACCGACAGCATACCGATGGACTCTACGCTCTATCTCGAACCGCAAATCATCCACGCTTACATTTTCAGCCTGGCGTTCGACGGGAAAAAGTTCGGAGGAAGCGTAACCAAACGAATCTATGACGCCAACGCATCCGAGGTATCGATTTCGGAGAACAGCCGCATCTGCGAACTTTTCAAAGCGCCTGACGATTATTTGGGCTTCACCTACATACGCCCGTCCGATACCGAGTTGTCCAGTATGCCGGAACTCTGCGAGATATACAATCAGAAGAGACGTATGTCCGAAAGTATGTCATCATTGAACGATTTAGGCTGTCTGACCATGTGGGGAATAGGCACCCACCGGAATATGCGGATGGCCGTATCCTACTTCATGGAAGCCTCGATGAAAAACAACTTGTTCGCTACACTGAACCTGGCTCAACTGTATCAGGACGGTTATGGCGTCGAAAAGAACCTGCCCAAAGCAAGAGAACTGTTTATGCGTGCCTACAAGTCCGGCTATACGGACGCACTGGTGTTATGCGGCGATTCTTATTGGGAATCGGAAAACGGTGCGGAACCGGACTACCAGAAAGCGTTGGAATGCTACCAGCAGGCCATATTGCGCCGTTGTCCTTATGCCGCATTCCGTTTAGGCTGGCTTTACAACGAAGGATTGGGAGTAGAGCAAGATACGGCAAGAGCCTTGAACTATTACAAGCAGGCCGTGGCAATGTCTTACCCCGATGCATTGGCAGACATGGGCACCTTCTATCGCGAAGGAAGATTGGTAGAGCAGGATTATGCCAAGGCATTGGAATACCTGAACAAGGCAGCCGCCAAAGGCAATGTAAAAGCTATGTATGAAATTTACCAAATGTATTTGCGCGGAGAAGGCGTGCAACCCAATTTCAATTTGGCCAAAGAATGGTTGCGCAAATCAATGGACGCGGACAATTCTACACTCCATGGCTTTTCTTCCGTAAAGAATCAGATTAAAGCGATTATTCATCCCAAAAGGTAAGGTTTATGCACAAGGTTATCGCGATATTCTTTCTTTGCATGTGCTCCATCGGCTTTGTCTATGCGAACACAGACGATTCGGACGTAGGCTTCGTCAGCCGTAAGATCAAACAATTGGCTGAGCTACTGCCTATGCAACAACTTCCGGATTGTGACACCATTGTGGCCGTTCCCCAAGTCATCAAGAATAAATCATTGATATTTACGTACAATGACCGGAACGAAATTTCCCACATCGGCTTGTCCTTGTTCAGCGACGCAACCAAGTTCCTGTTAGACCCAAGTATCTGTAACTTCCTGGAACGCTATTTGCTAGAGCTGGTACTGCAAGAGGATAACCGTGCAGTAGAACGGAAGTTGGCGGAATACCACATCACACTGCTTTTTGACGGGAAGCCCTTCGGTTCAAGCAACCTGTTGTCATTAGGCAATATCTTGGAACAGATGGATATGCCTGTCAAGTTTTCCCTACGCCATCAAGACAAACGGGCGGAGGCCAGTTGGAGATTCGGGCGCCATACTTTAAATATGTCTTTCCCCTTATACAGAGAGTTAATAGATGGGACTGACAAGAAAGAATCGGATGACAATGTCTACCACCAACTACAGACGGCGGTATTCGACTCGGTAACCGTTACGGACGAACCTGTAGACGGAAAGAATCTGCAACCGCTCAAAGAAGGGCGCATTTGGGTAAGCAAAGGAGAAGTTTTCTTGGTGCAACCACTCTCTTCCGACCGGTATTACGTAAAAAGCGGAAGCAATTACCGTCCGGTTTTTCAAAAAGAATATCCGGAGTATTCAGCCAACAACCTGTTTCTGACTTATCGGAACGGAAAAAACAAGTCGTTGCTAATTACCCACCGGAAATACGGACGGTTTACCCCGGAAATCACGATTCCCCTCTTGAATTTCCTGCAATGTTTCTCCGATGAATTTGTGACCTATTGCCATACCGGCCATAACTCCAAAGGAGAATTGGAAACCATTGTCGTTTTCAGCCATACGAAACTGAATTATATCCATTTGCTCCGGGTAGCGATAGACGAGCAACAACTGTTTGCCGCCAATCCGGTATTAAAAGCTGATTTTTATTCAAACATACCCCAACAATATATTAGAACATTATTACAATGAGAAAATTAGAATTGAGTTTATTATTCGTATTGATTCCTTTGTTTTCTTTCGCACAGTTGGAAGACACCAAGTTTACGATTACCGATGGACTGGACAACACCTCCTTAAAGACCGCTATGGAGCACAATGTCTCCGCATTTTTGAAAGCCTGCAATGTAGCCGTTATGGAAGGAGACAAGCCGGAAATGGAAGAAGAATTGACAGATGATGCCAAAGACGTGTTGAAACAAATGTGGAAAACAAGCCCGATGGCTTGTCCGGTGTCTACCATTGAGGAGATTTGCCTGCAAACGTCCGATGGCTACCAAGTCAGAAATATCCCTGTCACTATGATGGCCGCCGAAGAAGGCGAAGGTGAGCAGGAATTGGTACTCCACTTCACGTCTTCGGGAGCCATTGACAACATATCCATAGCCATCGAAGAGAACAAATACAAAGAAATTCTGTCCGAACATGAATCCGTAGAGGACTTGTACCGCCGCCAGGTCATCATAGACTTTGTGGAAAACTACCGAACTGCTTACAACCGGAAAGACTTGCCGTATATTGAATCCGTATTCAGCGACAACGCACTGATTATTACCGGAAAGGTTATCCGCGAGAAGCCCAAATCGGATTATGCGATGCGAGCCTTGAGTCACGAAAAAATCGTGTACCAAAAACGCACGAAAAAGGAATATATCAGCAACCTGAAACGGGTATTCAAGTCAAACAAATACATCAACGTATTGTTTGACGAGGTAGAAGTCATCCAGCATCCCAAACTTACGGACATTTACGGAGTAACCCTGAAGCAGGAATGGCATTCGGACAGATACAGTGACGTGGGCTTTGTTTTTCTGATGATTGACTTCCAGGACGAAATGAACCCGCTGATACAAGTGCGCACTTGGCAACCCGAAAAGCTGGACGGCAAAATATTGGCTCGCGAAGAAGTCTTTAATCTGGGAGATTTTGACATCGTGCGCTCTTTAGTTGATGATTAACCAATAAATAATAAAGTATGAAAAAGAAACTATTCATGTTGGTCGGCGGATTGTTTTTAGCCATCACGTCGGTTTTTGGTCAACGCAACTTGGAAGTGAAGGATATCACGACGCAGCGTGACGTTTTTTCGGGACAAGATACGGAAGCCGGTATCGTTATTTCGTGTCCGTCCAACATCAAGTTGTCCATTGAGTCTTCACACGACAAAGTCGTCGATGTGTACAATGTAGAGGACAAAGGAGAAGAAACATTCTACTATATGCGATTTCAGACCGGAAGAAGATACCGGGGACGCAAACTAACGGTACGGGCTGACGGTTACGCTCCGGTCAACATCATAGCCGAACTGAATCCTAAGGAACTGAAACGTTACCAACTGATAGACCCGGATGTGGAATTCGTCTATGGATGCTATTATGAATATCGCAAACGCGGAACCGAATTTTTCCAGCAAGCTATGTATGTGGAGGCACGAGAACAATATGCCATCGCGCAAGAATGTTCCGACTGCCCCGAAAATTCCGGTTTGGACGTCATCATAGCCAACATCGACTCTATTACCGTCTATAGGCAAAAAGCCGATTCGGCCTTTGATATACTGGATTATGAAACCGCCAGAGACTACTACGAAAAGATTGTCAGCCTGAACCCTTCTGACGAGAACGCTTCGCAAAAAGTATTTGAATGCTCTCGCAATTTTGACATCGACTGCAACAAATATTTCAATTCGGCGGAAGCTTACAAAGAAGAAGGCGACTATGAAAAGGCTATGGAACTGTATCAAAGGGTCATAGACGGCAATTGCCCCAATGCCATCAAAGCCAGCCAACAACTGAGATTAGTACGCAAAGAGGTAAACAGCCGCAAACAACGCGCCCGTGTCTATGTGTACGAATACAGCAAGAGTGCGCCGATTGGTTTGGGAACCGGTACATACAATAAAAATAAAGTGGGCGGTTATTTCAGTCTCAGTTTCCACTCCGACTTGTTCAAGGCACTGCAGAAATCATATAATGAAGTAAAGGATGCAGAACTGAACCTTTCGTTCGGTTGGACACTCAATAAGTGGGAAAAGATTCCCGTATGGGTATTCTTCGGTGTAGGCTACACCGGTGCGGGCGAGTTTGTGGATAGTGAGGGCAACCGCTATATAGAACCGGAAGAGGACAGCAGCACGTCATCCTCTGATGAAAACACGGGGACTACCACAAACAACAATGACGACCCGACCTTCAAACTTTATAGTGCCTTCTCACCGGAAATCGGACTTTTAGGCAAAATAGGTCCTGTCGTATTGCGCTATACCTTCCAATATCGTTTCTCGGTCTCCAAGGAGTATGAAGACAAAATCAACAAAACCCGCCACGCCATAGGTGTCGGTTTTTGCTTCTGACAGAGAATCATCAGAAAGATAAAAAACAAAGGCACAGAAACGCAGCATCCTCTCTTCATCCTGGTCTGCGTTTCTGTTCCTTTCAAACGAAACTTACTTGGCAGCCAACAAATATACCATCTGCTTTACGATGTAAGGCTTCCATTGTTCTATCAAATGGTCGAATATACATTCCTCATCGTCCATCAAACGTCCCATAAGCCCTTTGGTCAGAAAAGGAACAGTCAACAGTCCATAAAACGTGTAAAGCAACACGGGCAACGGCACCGTGTTCAATTTGCCTTCCGCCATCTCTTCGCGCAAACTGTCCACCAACTTCACGAACGTAGGCCGCATAGGAGATTCATTAATGGCTTTCACAACATACCCTGCGTCCCGTTGAATTTCCCGCATAGCAAATAGAGGCAATGCCGGATTATTTCTCAGCACCTCATAATAAGTATCCACTACACTCCCTATCCGTTCGGCTATGGGCAATTCTCTGGTAGTGATAATATTATGGAGTCTGGGTAGAATCTTTTGGACTATTTCTCCGAATACCGCTTGAAACATCCGGTCTTTTGTCCGGAAATAATAATGCAGAGAGGGACGGTTGATGCCAGCCTTGGCCGCAATGTCACTCATACTGGTTTCTGCGAATCCTTTTTCAATGAACAAAGATTTTGCCGCCTCAATGATTTTAGCCTCCAAGTCATTGCCTTCAGTATCTATATTATCTTTCGCCATCATAGATATTCTTTACGAAGTGAATAAAATAAATCAGCCAGCCAACTGTTGCCGGAAGTGTTCAGGACTCTTAGAAAGGTTGTCGATGAAGAGCAACAAGCGGTTGGTCACATTGACATCGCTCACGCCACTGTCGAAATCGAGCGAGAGAAAGTTCATATCGGGAAGCAAGGACTTTATCCGCTTCTCCATCCCTTTTGCCACGATGTGATTGGCTATACAACCGAAAGGCTGCAAGCTGACTACATTGTTGATTCCCTGATGCGCATAGGACATAATTTCAGCAGGCAACAACCAACCCTCTCCAAACTGGGCGTTGAGCGTTATGACTTTTTGCGCCTCCTCCGCCTCAGCGAAAATATTCTCAAACGGAGTGAAATATCGGAATTGCCCCCCAATACGGTTTACCTTCTCTATCGTTTTCCATAGTATGTCATATCCCAACCGATAAACTTTAGCGGGGAACAGACCTTTTGTGATTTCTGTCTCCCTGCGTATTTTTTTGTTTACGAAGTCCTGCATAAAAAAGTCAACGAGCGTCGAAGGAACGACCTCGATTCCCTTCCGGGTCATCCACGCGGTTATCTCCTTATGCGCAAAAGGATTGAACTTTAAGAATATCTCCCCGACAACTCCCACTTTGGGGCAGTCCACTTCCCGACAAATGGTATTGAATTGGCGGGCGGCCAAACCCAGACAATCATATAAATCCCCCGACTTGCCGTCGCGTATTTTTTGTTTCGCCACATTCAGATAAAAGTCTTTCAGCTTCTCCGCTTGCCCTACTTCCTTCTCGCGGGGGGCGGACGCATAATAGAATTTGGCGATGCAGTCGCTGTAAAGCAGGACACGCAAGACTATCGGAAACATTTTTACCCAATTAAACTTCAGACCGGATTGACCGTTCTGAAGATTCGCCCCGAACGCAAGCGACACAACGGGGATGTCGGCATATCCCGCATTGAACAACGCTTTTCTTATCAATGCCACATAATTGCTGGCACGACATTGCCCTCCTGTCTGTGTCATAGCCACGACCGTTTCATTCGGATTGTACCGGCCGCTTCGGAATGCCTTGATGATATCACCCACAATCAGCGTGGCTGGATAGCACACTTCGTTGTTAGCGTATTTCAGCCCCCAATCACACGACTCCACATCGCTGAGAGGCAAGGTCTCTACGTGGTACCCAGCCACTCGCATAACATCGGGTATAAGCGGTGATATGAACGGAGTGAAAAAAGGAACCAATATTTTCTTGGTCCTCAATTCCTCTTCCGAGACGGATGCCACATTAGAGCCATTCTTCACCACTCTCCCGGATAGAGCTTCCCGCTCCCGCTTCAGTTTCAAGCTCTCTATGAGGGAGCGCACCCGGAGTTTCATCGAACCGGCGTTGTTGATGTCGTCCAGCTTCAGCATCGTATAGACTTTCCCATAACGCATCAGCAAGTCACGTATTTCGTCTACCAAAAAAGCATCAGGACCACAACCGAAAGAAGTGAACTGGACAAACTGCACATCATCCTCCTGCCTTGCACCCCATTGCGCGGCTTTCAATATACGGTTGGGGTAAGTCCATTGGTCGAGGAACTGCACACCTTGCACCTTCGTTTCCGCCTCGCGCACGATGTCATCGGTCATCACATCAATACCCATACCGGCCACCATATCGGACATCTTATGCTGTATCAACGGGTCGGTATGGTAGGGTCGCCCGGCAAGAAGCAGCACCAGATGCTTGGCACGTCTCGCCTCGTCCAAGATTTTTTTATTGCAGGCGAAAAGCGCGTGCAAATACGCTTCCTGTTCGCTTTCCGCTCTCGCAAACGCCCGGGCTATCGTCTTATCTTCCACACCAAGCGTTTTCAAGTAACTCCGACATTCACGGAACAGCATCTTTTTGTCCTTGAACGATATGGCAGGCGTGTCAACCGGTACAGCCGCCCCCTGCACACTTTTCACCACTTCCGAATATCCGGTTACAATCGGACAATTATAACTGTTTTGCTCACCCGTTTCTTTCCGCTCATAGATGACGAAAGGCATAAAGATACGGTCTACCTTCTTTTCTATGAGGTCTTGTATATGGCTATGCACCAGCTTGGCAGGGAAACAAATGTTATCCGACATAACCAATCGCGCGCTGTGCTCGTAATGGGAAAAATCGGAGGCAGCGGAAAGAGTGACCTGCAAGCCGCATTCCGTAAACAGGGTGTGCCAGAACGGAAAATCTTCATACATATTCAGACACCTGGGAATGCCTATATTCATACGCGCACCGGTAACGACCTTACTTGCCCTGCCAAAAAGCAGTTCGTTCTTTATCTCATAAGCGTTTGCGGCACGCTCGTTACTCTCCCCGTTGGCAAACACCCTTTCACAACGGTTTCCACTATAGTAATTCTTCCCGCTCGAAAAATGATAGCGCGAAACCAGGCATTGGTTTTCGCAGCCCTTGCAATGAAGAAGCTTCGAAGTGTATTCCGCCTTGCCTAAAATAGCATCCAAGGAAACACCCGCATGGGTATGCTCACTAGCATACAAGGCACAGCCATAAGCCCCCATAAGTTCAGGAACATCCGGGCGTGACACTTCTGCCCCCGTCAGCAACTCCAATGCGCGCACTACGGCATCGTTCCGCATCGTGCCGCCTTGTACCACAATGTGACGGCCGAGCACCGAAATGTCTTTCAACTTCAAGACCTTATAAAGGCAATTCTTTACCACCGAATACGCCAATCCGGAAGCGATGTCGTTGACGGTCGCCCCTTCGCGAAGCACTTGCTTCACCTTGGAATTCATAAATACCGTACAGCGGGTGCCCAAATCACACGGACGGTCGGAAAAGCACCCTGCCTGGGCGAAATCTTGTACGGAATATCCCAACGTCTTGGCAAAGGTCTCGATGAATGAGCCGCAACCCGAAGAACAAGCCTCGTTTATCTCTATGCGGTTCACGATACCCTTGTTTACGAAAATGGCTTTCATATCCTGCCCGCCGATGTCAAGAATGAAAGAAACGTCCTTGTCGATGTGCGAGGCGGCCATATAATGAGCGATGGTTTCCACGATGCCGGAATCCAGTTGGAAAGCCGTCTTTATCAAATCTTCCCCATACCCGGTAGAGCAGCTTCCCTTGATATTCAAGACTGTACCATTCTCCTCGCATTTCTTTTTCAGCTCTTGCAGTCCTTTCTCCACTGCCTGTACCGGATTGCCGCCATTTACATTATAATAAGTGAACAAAAGCCGACTTTCCATATCAGTAACAACGATTTTCGTTGTCGTAGAGCCGGAATCGATGCCGATGCAGACATCTTGTTGCCCGGATTTGAACAGGCCAGCAGGTATGTGTTTCCCCGCCATACGTTTCTTCCACCCCTCATATTCCTGCTTGTTCGAGAATATAGGTCGCAAACCGTTTTTTCCGGCATCCCGCATAGGAGAAGAACTCACCTCCAATTTGGCAATGACATCCGAAAGTCTGTATACGTTCTCTTGTTCCGTGCAGGAAAGTGCGGTACCGAGTGCAGGCAGCAACGCCCCGTTTTCAGGAAGCAAGATGTCTTTGTCTTCCAAGTGCAAGTAATCCGCAAAAGCCTTGCGCAGGGAGGGAATGAAAGTCAGCGGACCACCACAAAACAATACCGGAGCCTTGATGTCACACCCATGCGCCAATGTAATCACGGTTTGAACCGCCACCGCGTGAAAGATGGAAGCGGCAATATCTTCCTTACTCACATTTTTGGCTATCAAGTTTTGAATATCCGTCTTGCAGAACACCCCACATCGGGAAGCTATCGGGTAGACCTGCTTCGCGTTTCGGGCGAGCTTATCCATATCTTCCACTTTCACACCGAGGATAACCGCCATTTGGTCGATGAACGCTCCGGTACCTCCGGCACAGTTGCCGTTCATACGCAGGTCTTTCGCCTTGGCCTCTTCGAAGAACACGACTTTCGCATCTTCACCGCCAATATCAATCATAGAACATACCGAAGGATAGCTTACTTGTACAGCCTTTGAAGCGGCCACTACTTCTTGCACAAAAGGAATATCCATTTGTTCAGAAACGCCCATACCGACCGACCCAGTCACTTTCACACGCGCCTTAACATCGCCTAAAAAAGATTCCATTTCACGCAGGAGATCACAGAGCGTCGCTTTTATCCGCGCATGATGCCGCAGGTATTTTGAAAATAAGATTTCACCCTCCTCACCTATCGCAACCAGTTTGGCGGTTGTTGAGCCTAAATCAATCCCAACCCTTATCATAATACTTCGATTTTAAAATTCCACTTCTTACACATATTGTCACATACGACATTCTTTTCAGTTTGACACATATGTCAGACACTGCAAAAATGCAAAATCATTTCGCATCTACAAAATTCTTTGGGAAGAGAATAAGTCCATTTTGTCTTTTTTTACCGATTAGTTCATTTACAATTTATCATTTAATCTTCCTCCTCATTTCATTTAATGTCCCGCCCCTTCCCTTTAAATCAGCCGGGCGTTCTCTTTAAATGAAAATCATCCGATGTTCCCCTTCACAAGAAGCAGTGAAAGGACACAGAAAAAGCAGTGTTTTGAACCGGCAAAAACTATGTTTCACACTTTACAGGAGTCCGACAGTTGAATGTTTCACGCTTTCACGACTCTTCAACCGACTGGCTTTAACAGGAATACGGTGAAGGATACATCCTTCACGAATGTTTCACATCTCCTTTTCCCATAGGAAGCGGTTCTGTACAATTTGTACACATAGATGTTCGATTTTATCATACAGCATGAAATAAGGACAAATAGCAAGCTGTCTTTGCCAAGACAGCTTGCTGAAATGGCAAAGTAAGTAAGCTGTCTTGGTAAAGTCAGCAAGGATACTTAGAAATCGAACTCTGATGTTTTTTATAAGATTGTTTATTGCAACTGAGTTTCCGGACTGAGCCCAAGAAAGTCCGGCTTCTTCATTAAAGAAATAATCCTCTTTGATATATCAGATGAAACTACTGAACCATACCGTGAAAAATATATCAACTTAACCTTGTAAAATGTATCATATTAACAGGGAATGGGTTCGGATTTTTGCTGGCATCATTTTTCCGTTCCTCCCCCACATTCTTTCAACAGAATTCATTACCTTTGTCCCATCAACCGTAAACGAATGGAAATTATGAGATACCTCAGCCCCAAAGCAGACCTGACATTCAAGAAAGTTTTTGGAGAACATCCTGACTTAATAATCAGTTTCCTCAACGCATTACTTCCCTTGGACACGCCAGAAGAGGAAATCACGTGGGTGGAATACCTTAATCCCGAATTGGTGCCGCAAAACCCACTGCGCAAGGACAGCACTGTGGACGTACGTTGCAAAGACCGACTGGGTAGACAGTTCATCGTGGAGATGCAGATGATGTGGACTTCGGCCTACAAGCAACGAGTCTTGTTCAATGCCTCGAAAGCCTACGTCAGCCAGTTGGAGAAAGGCGGGGATTACGAGTTGTTGCAGCCGGTCTATTCGCTGAATCTCGTGAATGACACTTTCTCGGATAGCGAAAGGTATTACCATGACTTCCGGATTGTGGAGGTAGCAGATACGCATGAGGTCATCGAAGGATTGCGCTTCATCTTTGTGGAACTTCCCAAGTTCACGCCCCGCAACTATGGCGACAAGAAGATGAAGGTGCTTTGGCTCCGTTTTCTGACAGAAATCAACGAGCACACCCGAGAGGTGCCTGAAGAGTTGCTGGCGAATCCCGAAATCCACAAGGCGGTTACTCAGTTGGAAGAATCAGCCTTTACGGAAGGACAGCTCCTTGGTTACGAAAAGTTCTGGGATATGGTGAGCACGGCGAAGATGCAAATCAGCAGTTCACGGCGCGAAGGTATGGAGGAAGGATTTGAAAAAGGCATAGAAAAGGGGTTGGAGGAAGGCCATAAGAAAGGAATGGAGGAAGGGCTTGAAAAAGGACGTTATGAAGAGCGTCTTGCCAATGCCCACAACTTAAAACAACTGGGCGTATCTGTTGAAATCATCACACAGGCGACTGGGTTGAGCGCAATGGAAATAGAGGAGTTGTAGCTTTCTGCAAGGACTTCATCTGATATTCAAAAGAGGATTATCCTATATCGTGGAGAGGATAATCCTCTTTTGAATATAGGATAATCCTCTCCAGCGGGGGTAGCGGATTCAGCCTACAGTTTTATCAGCTCAACAAGCCCTTGGCGGATTTTCCGTACTTTTTGGCTGACTTCCTTATTATATTGCACGCCGCCATCTTTGAACAAGTCTTTGTAACGGCATTTGCTCAATTTGTACTTCAAGTCGTCAGCATTGCCGGTGACATTGACTCCAAAGTCAATCGGAATCGGGGACTTCACCATATCGATATGATAATCATAAGTCATATCGATGCCGTGAGTACCACCGACAATCGCCCGATAACGGTCCCAATCGATGGAGAACGGAATGACTTCTATCTTCCCGTCGTTCATTACGATATTGGTTGCCAATTGACTGAGCATCCTGTTCTCTTTGTTCTTAAACCGGAACCGTTTGGCTATCTCACGGAAAGTCTGATTGTCGAAGAACACCAGCTTCTGGCCGCTGAAGGAACAAACCGCTTTGGTACTGGGCAGTACCGGCAACATCTGATTATCCAGCTTCGTATAGGCCGTGATGTGGCAATTCGCAAGCCCGTCCATCGATTTTGTCAAAGGAAGCATCGTGGATATGGTAGGAATGACCGTGTGCATCTGCGCAACCAAAATGTCCTTGAAGTCCGCGTCAAACACCGTCTTAATATCCCCACGGTTGCTGCTGTCATACAACAGGCTGATGGACGCTTTTCCTAAGTTGGTTCGTGTGGACAGGTCAGCCAACACTTTTTGTTTTTGCAGGATAAGTTCCCCCTTGATTTGTTGCAGGATGACTTCTTTATAATTACTCTCATTGATATCCAACTGGATGTCCAAAGAAAGGTTTTTGGGAATATAGATGCGTCTATCGGTAATCTTGGCTTCCGACTTATGGATGTTCTGCATCTTTTGCTCAAAATTGTCGATGGTCAAATCTTGCACGGCTCTCGCTTCTTTCTTCCGAGTAGCCGCCTTCCCATACAGAAGCGTCTGATTGAGTTCATCGTAGTTGATATACTGCGCAACGACTTGCAAAGAGCCGGACAAATCCTTGGTCTGCGGACTAAGAGCCAAAGAGCCGGACAACATACAATCGGATTCTCCCGCCTGAATATCGAAACGGTTCAATGTAAAGCGATTGTTCTGGAAATGGAGAAAGCCTTGCCGCACATCTATCTTGAGCGGGAACTTGGCCGTATAAAGCTGTGAACGTTTCAATTCGACAATCCCTTTTACATCCCAACCCGGCTTGTCCAGAAACGGACGGAATTCAGAGATTAGGCGGCTGTTTTTTAAGACGGCGGCGTTCTGTAGCTCCGTGTCTACGTATTTTATCGCGTCAGCCTTCACAAGCAAAGCCCGTTCTTCTTTCCGAGGATTGGCGGAAGAAGCCTTGCTACCCGCGTGGATTTCAATATTATCTCCCGTAATCCATTGGCTCTTGTCGGTTTTGGCACGGAGGCTGGCGCAACGGATATGGGCCGTGATAGGCTGTACGACATCCTGCTTCTTCTTGGCCAACACGGTATTGGAACGGAGATGCAACTGAGACAGGTTGATGTTAACAGCCTGCTTGTAGACGATATTCAATGTATCAACATCAATGATACCACTCAAGACTTCGTTCCCTTCAATGAAATCACTTTTGTTCTTTTTGTTACTGATATTGACATTGACGTTCGTAGTAAACAAATTCAATTTAGCTTTGTCATTGTAAGCGGAAATCTTATCGGCAATGAAATCTCCCATTATCTTGACATTCTGAAACCTCTGCTTCACCAAGTCATCCCATAAGAAGGCGCAAGCCATATCCATCTTGATTTTACCTGCCATCACCGTAGTATTCTTGGGCAGAAAATCCTCGCCAAGCCGGTTGAAATCCAAATCGCCCGTAATATCCGCCGCTATATAGGGAGTGTCCAGCGGATTGGAAATCATACACCTCATATCTATCTTACTACCCAATCCTTCCGCCCGAAGGTCCTCTATCGCAAGGAAAGACGAATCCGGTTGGTTTTTCTGATGATTAAATTGAAGGTTCAAGTTCAATTTATCGATTCCATAAGGCATATCTTTACGCGCCAAGGAAGCGTCTTGGATAAAACCGGTCAATTGGATATCCGGCATAACACTGCCGGCCATCACGCCCCTTGCACTGCCGTTCAATGCTATTTTCCCGTCAATCTTATAATCTTCACACTGAGCCGCAAACTCCTCCGGCAGGAATTCCAGCAGGTCTTGCAGGCTGACGGCCATCAACTTGAAACTCACATCTGCAAACGGAGCCTTTCCTTTTTCTGTTTTCCGCAGAGAGCCATCGAGTGAAAAGGGGAAGCCGTTCACCGTACAATTGGCACCTTTCAACGTAACAGTCTTAAAACGATCTGCGGTAACGCAATGGGAATTCAACCGAAGCGACAAATTCCGATTCGGGATAAACTTATGATTCGAACGGATTTCAGGTATTTCCAGAACGACATCAAGGTCGGCATCTTGCGTGTCAAGCTCACCCGTCATTTCCGCCTGAACTTGAGCCATATTCCAGCGAACTCCTTTCTTAGTCTGATAGGAGAGTTTTCCGTCGTGTATCTTTATCCGATTAATTTGCAGACGTACTTTTTCCCCCGCAGCAGGTTTCTCTTGCTTGAGAATCGGGAGAAGCCGGGTGCCGTTAACATAGCGAACATCCGGCTGATAGACCTGAATATTATTGATATTTACCTCTTTGTTTTTCAACAACCTCGCAAACTGCAACGTGCCTGTAACTTTATCAAACGTTCCAGACAGTGCATACGAGACGGAATCATCCGCAACCGCTGCCGGCAACCTGACATCTCCTTTCCGAATCGAAATAGAGACAGCAGGCCACGTATTCCAGTAACTTAACTCAATAGACTGACAATCGAACTGCAGATTAGTCCGTTCGTTTACCTCCTGCTTTATCAGGTCCGCAAGTTTATCCGGAGTCAAATAAAATGTTTTCACGACCCAAAAAGAAACCGCGGACAACAGCACAATCCCGAAAACAAGGGAAAACAAAGAAATAAATGTAACTTTCAAGTATTTCATAGCCGATAAAATATATGGAGGCAAATATACTTTATTTATTTGAAATACAACAATATTATGCAACAAATGTTTCAACTTGCCAGAGCCACGGTCTCCCTGGCTATGCCCCTACTCGTTCAAGTCAAGATGATGAACCTCAATACGCTTATTGAGGAAGGTAGAAGCCGATTCCGCGAACTTTTCTTCGGACTCGGTCGTGTAATAAGTACAATGCCCGCCACGTGTGCAGCGCGAATCTATCTCCGGGTGACGCCGGAGGTAGTCTTTCAAACTTTGGGCGACCAATTCTCCTTGGGATACTATCGTAATGCCTGCCGGCATATATTCCTTTATCTTGGGCAACAAAAGGGGATAATGAGTACAACCTAAGATGACAGTATCTATCAGCCGATCCTGCTCCAACAACGCGTAAACGTACTTCTGTACGAAATAGTCGGCTCCGCTGCCGTGTGCTTCGTTGTATTCCACCAAAGGCACCCACATAGGACAAGCTTGGCCGGTAACCTGGATATCGGGGAAAAGCTTGCGGACTTCCAGCACGTAAGACCCCGACTTGATGGTTCCCGACGTACCCAGTACACCGATGTGCCGGCTATGGGTAAGGTCTCCTATGCATTCTACCGTAGGGCGAATGACTCCTAACACGCGTCTCGAAGGGTCGAGCTGCGGCAGGTCACGCATTTGGATGCTTCGCAGGGCTTTGGCAGAAGCGGTGTTGCACGCCAAGATGACCAAATGACATCCCAACTCAAAAAGGCGGCGGACTGCTTGGAGGGTAAACTCGTAAACGATATCGAACGAGCGGGTTCCATAGGGGGTACGGGCATTGTCGCCCAAATAGACGTAATCGTACATAGGAAGGGCGTTCCGAATCTCACTAAGGATGGTCAGGCCACCGTAGCCGGAATCGAAAACTCCGATGGGGCCGGGTTGTATGGGGAGTGTCAGAGACATAAGATTCAAATCTTTATATAGAAAGACACGGATTACACGGATTTGACGGATTAGGTAAATCCGCATTATTCCGTGTAATCCGTGTCTATAAAATCGTGCTTATCGCACGTCTGTATTCCTAAAACGACTTATTTGATACCAAGTTGAGCTTTTACCTTGGCAGTCACGTCAATACTTTCCGTACCGATGTAAGCTACCGGAGTACGAGCGATGTCGAAAATGTAAACCACACCTTCGGCCTTACCTACTGCCTGGACGGCTTCGTTCAACTTATTATAGATAGGCACCATAGCCTCTTGCTGAGCCTTATCCATAGCCTGGTAAGCCTCCTGCTGGAATTGTTGTTGACGCTGAGCCATATCCTGTACTTCCTTTTGGCGTCTCTCCAAGATGTTCTTGGGCAGCGAGTCTTGCTGTTGAATCAGTTCCTGATATTTCCGGTTAAACTCTTCTTCCGAACGTTGCATTTCTTCACGATATTGTTTGGAGAGAGCTTCCAAGTCAGCTTGCGCTTTGGTAAATTCCGGCATAACGGAGATAACCTCCTGCGAGTTCATATGAGCGAACTTGGATTGAGCCATTGCTCCCAACGGGAGAATGAACATAACTGCGATTAGTGCGATTTTTTTTAGCATAATATTGGTTTTAAATTAATTGTTTTCTACTATGGTCGCAAATGTAAGGTTTTTAATTGGAATATCCTAACCTTGCAAGCACTTCGTTGCTAATATCGATGTCTGGCGAAGCAAAAATAATGCTGGTGGCCGATGCGCGGTCTGTCACCACGGCATAACCTTGCTCCGTAGCAATGGCTTTCACCGCATCATAGATATCATTCTGAATAGGCCCCATCAAGCGAGCCTGCAACTTAGCCATTTCTCCTTCCGGGCCAAAATACTTGCGGCGCAAGTCGGCCACTTCTTTTTCCTTGGCCACAATAGCGTCCTCTTTCTGAGTGCGCTGGGCAACGGTAAGTTTCGAAGCCGTGGACTGATAATCCTCGTACATCGCCTTTGCCTCACCCGCCAGTTTCTCCACTTCGGCTTGCCATTGCTTGGACGATTGTTCCATCTGCTGGTTGGCTGACTCATAAGCGGGAATATTCTTCAGGATATATTCCATATCAATCAAAGCGAACTTCTGCGCATAAGCTGCCACGCTCATAACGGACAGCAGGAGCATTAGCAATAAAGGCTTTCTCATAGCGTTCTGTTTTTATTAAGTGAAACAATTCTTCTGTTAGAACTCTTGGCCCAAGATGAAGTGGAACTGGCTTCCACCATATTGGCGGGTGCCGCGAACCGGGTCGAAACCATAAGCCCAGTCGATACCCATCATACCTACCATCGGGAGGAAGATACGTACACCGACACCGGCCGAACGTTTCAAGTCGAACGGATTGAAGTCGCCCACTTCCTGCCAAGCGTTACCGGCCTCAACAAAAGCGAGGGCGTAGATGCTGGTACTAGTCTCCAACATCAGCGGGTAACGCAACTCAAGACCCAAACGCGTGTAAGCGTAGCCTTCGTTTCCGTAAGACGCCAAAGAACCGTTTTCATATCCGCGCAAGGCAATGGTCTCCGTAGCGTAGTACGAATATCCGGTCATACCGTCACCACCCACTTCGAAAGTTCCGAAAGGTGATTTCTTATATTTGTTGTAATGACCCAACAAACCGAATTCCACACGCCCCATCAACACCGGCGTACGTTTTACGGTATAGGGATCCATCAACGGGATATAAACCTTTGATTTGAATTTCCACTTGTGATATTCCACCCATCTGTGCATACTGTTGATGTCGTCCTGATTGTTCAGGTTATATTTACTATAATCCACACCATCAAATAAAGAGTAAGGCGGAGTGAACTGCACAGAGAGCGAGAACTCCGAACCGGTACGCGGATAGATAGGATTGTCGATAGAACTACGTGCCAACGTCAGATTGATACTCAAGTCGTTACACTTACCGTTGGTGACAGGGAAGTATTGCCAGTCGCTCAACACATACCGCTGGTAAGAAAGCTCGGCACTGATTTGGAAAAAGTCATCCGGCCACTTCAAACGCTTACCGAACATAAGGGCAACACCATACATCTGTACCGACTTGTCGGGGTCGTAATAGTTCTCGTAATTAACATAGTTGCCATAGTTGTAAAGACCATAGCCGTACATACCGCTATAGAAGCTATTGTAGTAGTTGTTATAGAACGCATCGTTGTAGTATTGGCTACTGATGTCGGTCTGGCGAGAATAGAACGCCGATATGGAGAAAGCGTTCGGGCGTTTACCACCGAACCAAGGGTCATAGAACGACAAGCTATACTGTTGGTAGTAGCGTGCGTTAGTCTGCGCGCTGACCGTCAAAGTCTGCCCATCGCCTTGCGGGAGGATACCTCGGTAATTCTCACCCGGATGCAGGAGGTTGGCCAACGAGAAGTTGGTAAACTTCAAGCTCAACTTACCGATGACACCCGTCTGTCCCCAACCGGCGGAGAACTCTACCTGGTCGTTCGCTTTAGACACCAACGGGTAACCGATGTCCACCGTTCCGTCTTCGGGGCGCGGCTTGATGTCCGGTTGGAGTTGTTCGGGGTCGAAGTGCCCCATCTGTTGGATTTCACGGAGTGAACGCATCAGTTCCTCACGGCTGAAGAGGTCACCCGGACGGGTACGCAGCTCACGCCGTACCACGTTCTCATACACACGGTCGTTACCGCTGATGATAATCTTGTTAATAGTAGCCTGACGGCCTTCGAAGATACGCATTTCCAAGTCGATGGAGTCGCCCACAATGTTCACCTCTACCGGGTCGAGACTATAGAACAAGTAACCATTGTTATAATAGAGGTTGCCGATGGCGTCTTCATCGGTCGAAGTACGTTCTTCCAACAGTTTCTGGTTGTAGACGTCACCCTTCTTCATACGGAGCAGGTAGCTGAGTTGTTCCGAAGGATAAAGCGTGTTTCCCACCCACGTGATGTTGCGCAGGTAGTACTTCTGTCCTTCCTCTATCTGCATAAACACGTCTACGGTCTTCTCATCGTAAGGCGTCACGCTATCCACGACAATCACGGCATCGCGATAACCCAGTTCGTTGTACTTGTCGATGATGAGTTGTTTGTCGGCTTCGTAGTTTTCTTCTACAAACTTCTTGGTACGGAACAAGTTGATGAGTTTGCCCTTCTCATTGGTCTTCTTCATCACACGTTTCAGCTTCTTGGTCTTAATGGCCTTGTTGCCTACGATGGTGATTTGGTGGACTTTTACTTTTTCTTTCTTATCCACCTCAATGTCTACAATGACTTGGTTTTCTTTGCTCTTGTCGTCACGTTGATTAATAATGACTTCGGCGTTCTTAAAGCCCTTGTCGTCAAAATAGCGTTCTATCAAGGTCTTGGCACGGTCTATCTGGTTAGGGGTAATCTGATTTCCCTTAATCATACCGATTTTGGCCTCCAAATCTTCCCGTTCAGACTTCTTTACGCCGTGGAAATTCAATTCGGACACACGCGGACGCATCACCACGTGGATGGTAAGCCACGCCTTGTCTCCTTCTACCTTGTCCAACGTGATAGACACATCCGAAAACAAGCCGTGACGCCAGTAGCGCTTACAAGCCTGTGTAATCTCATCACCCGGGACAGAGATAACCTGACCTTTGCTAAGTCCGGAGAGATTGATGATGACATAATCCTCGTAATTGTCGGCACCAACCACCTTGATGTCCGCTATCTCATACTTCTTTGGCGTGCCCGAATAGAGAACCACAGGTTTTTCTTCTTCAGTCTGCGCCAAAGCCGGCCGCGCATAGCCTATAAGGCAGATGATGGATACGAATATATAGAAAATACGATGATGCATGATGGTATGTTTGAATTTCAACATAATCTGATTGATAATGATATTGGCGTTCCTACTTTATTTGTTCACTGGTTTTCCCAAATCTTCGTTCCCGTTGTTGGTAATCGTAAATGGCATGGCATAGTTCCTCTTCCCTAAAGTCCGGCCAATAAGTGTCACAAAAATACAATTCGGAATAAGCGCATTGCCAAAGCAGGTAGTTGCTCAAGCGAATTTCGCCTCCGGTACGTATCAGCAAATCGGGGTCCGGCATAAAGTTGGTAGCCAAATGCCGACTTATAAACGACTCGGTTATGTCATTGGGATTTATCGTGCCATCTTTCACCCCGGCAGCAATGGCCTTGGTGGCTTCAGTCAACTCCCAACGGGACGAATAACTGATGGCAAGCACCAGACACATACCTGTATTGGAAGCCGTGCGATTGATACAAGCAACCAAACGCTCGCGCACTTTCTCTGGCAACTTTTCGATGTCACCTATCACACGGAAACTGATGTTGTTCTTCATAAAAGTTTCTTCTTCGATAGAATCGAACAAGAGGGCCATCAACGCGTTTACTTCATCAGTCGGCCGCCTCCAGTTTTCAGTAGAGAATGTATATAGAGTCAAGTATTTGACACCCAGTCTGGCGCATTCTTCGGCAATGACGTGAACAGTTTCCGCACCCGCCTGATGGCCAAAACTCCGTTCATGTCCGCGTTGCTTGGCCCAGCGCCCGTTACCATCCATAATGATGGCTATGTGCCCCGGTATCCGGTTTGTATCAAGTTGCTCTTTATATGACATTTTTATATTAATAAAGTCCTTTGATTAAAACTTCTTCAATTTGTTCAGGCATCCACGCCATATCTCGTTGGTGCCGTTTCCGCCCCAAATCACCCAAATGTAATCATTCCGGTCAAGGGCAACGGTATAAGACGAGCCATTGAGCGCGAATTCTTCAGGGAACCAGAACTTATCATCGGCCTCTGTCCAAACAATGCCGCCCGAATGGGATGTATAGGCACGAGTCATATCGCCTCCCAATATGTACAAGCCCTCATTATAACCTATTATATAGGGTGTAGACAGAGCCGGACAATAGCCATTCTCTGTATACAGGCTTACCCACGACAAGCCATCCATAGATGCCCATGGAGTAATATGTTCACTTTCTGCTTCAGAACCTCCTATCAGGAATATTTGGTTAAGGCCGTTACTTGTCTTCTTCAAGGCCGCTGAAATGTTTTGCAAAGGGAAATCCTCCGGCACTTCGTCTCCCCGCGCCCATCCTGTAACAGAAGCATCGGTAGAACAGAAATAACGCTTACCGTCCGCTTCCTCTTGAATGGCACTTAACATAGCAGGCGTAGCACTGGTTTCGTTGGCCGGAAAGAAAGCCAGCATCTGTACGATGTTTCCACTCAAGGTTTCCGAACGTTCCCACTGCATACCATCTTTCGAGGTATAGACATCCCCTTGCAAGGTATTGGCAACCAACGTCCCATCCGCATTGATGATAGAACTTAAGAGAGCGTCTTCCGGCAAGTTGGCAGAATAATAGCGGCCGTTCCCCGCGTTGCCAGGAACAGTAGAAATGGCATAGACTTCCGCATTGGAGAAATATACCAGCAGGTTGTCATCCAACGCTACGGCCTTCAGGCCTTGAGGAGCCGACTCTACCACAGGGGCGGAAGCCATCTTCACCCACGACATAGAGTCCGGGTCTTCTTTATGGATATTGATCCGCAACGTATAAGTACGACTGGTAAGATTGTCCGGGGCATAAACACGGAAAGTCATACCGTTACCCGATGCGGCGGGAAGCAGATTTTGCGCGTTTGAAATATTGAGCATCGTGTCCGGCGTACCCGATACAATATATCCATATACGGAGAAAGTATCTATCAGAATACTGTCTATAATCGTATCAGCATCCATCGGAAGCGAGTCCCGGTTGAATATCAGACGCTGGATCTGGTCTATTTCGAATTTGTAACTTTTGCCATGAATGGTGTCCAACCCGAAAGCATGTACAGTAGCGTCGGAACTGAAATTGTATTCAGTGTCAGAGTCGAGACACGAGCTGACAGCCACGGACACAAAGACAAAACAAGCAATTATCAGAAGAAATTTTGTTCTCATTTACCACATTATGTTATTTACAAGTTGCAAAAATAGGAACATTTTTTTCTATAATCCGCTAAACAAGGAAGATTTATACAAAATTATAGATAAAATAACGCCATTATCTGATGAAAGAGCCGGTTTTAAGGATAAAATCGGGGAAAAAATCAGTTCCTCTCGGATGAATCATTAAATATTCAAGGAGAGGAACTGACCGAGAAACAAGTAGCTATAGGAGTTTTTTCACTTTTTATCGTTTTGGCGTATCTCCACACGTCGTATCTTTCCGCTGATGGTCTTGGGAAGTTCGTCCACAAACTCAATGACGCGCGGATACTTGTAGGGAGCGGTGACACGCTTCACGTGGTTCTGAAGTTCCTTGACGAGGGCTTCGCCGGCCTTGTCCTTGTATGCCTTGGAAAGGACGATGGTGGCTTTGACCACTTGTCCGCGTATCTCGTCGGGCACTCCGGTGATGGCGCATTCCACTACAGCGGGATGGGTCATCAACGCGCTCTCCACTTCGAAAGGTCCGATGCGATAGCCCGAACTCTTGATGACATCATCGGCCCTGCCCACAAACCACAAGTAGCCGTCCTCGTCTTTCCAAGCCACGTCGCCCGTGTAGTAAACTCCGTCGTGCCAAGCCTCGCGGGTACGTTCGGCATCGCGATAGTATTCCTTGAAGAGGCCCAATGGTTTGCCCTTGTCGGTGCGGATGACGATTTGTCCCTGCTCGCCGGCTTCCACCGAGCGGCCGTCATGATCCACCAAGTCTACATCGTATTGCGGGTTGGGCAATCCCATGCTTCCGGGCTTCGGCTCCATCCAAGGCATGGTGGCCACGGTAAGGGTGGTTTCCGTCGGCCCGAAGCCTTCCATCAGCTTGATGCCTGTCAGTTTCTTGAAGGTGTCAAACACCGCAGGGTTCAATGCCTCTCCGGCAATGGTGCAATACTTCAAGTGCGAGAGGTCGTACTTGGTCAGGTCTTCGTGGATGAGGAAGCGGAAGATAGTGGGCGGCGCACACAATGAAGTGACGTGATAGTCCTGTATCATCTGCAGGATGTTGGCGGGGGTGAACTTCTCGTGGTCGTAGACGAAGATGTTGGCTCCGGCTATCCATTGCCCGTAGAGCTTGCCCCACACGGCTTTGCCCCAACCCGTGTCGGCAATGGTCAAGTGTAGGCTCTGTTCCGTCAGGTTGTGCCAAAAACACCCCGTGACGATGTGCCCCAAGGGATAGGTGAAGTCGTGTGCCACCATCTTAGGCTCGCCCGTCGTGCCGCTGGTGAAGTACATCAAGGAAATATCATCGTTCGTATTGGGATGTTCGGGACGAACAAAGGCGGGAGCCGACTCAATGCCTTGGTGAAAATCCAAATAACCTTCGGGCACTTCCGGGCCTACGCTAACGAGGGTATGCACGCTGGGTGACTCCGGCAAGGCGGCGGTGATGTGGTCGGTAATCACCGATTCGCCCGCGCAGACTATCATCTTGATGTCCGCGGCGTTGCAACGATACACGATATCTTTTTTCGTCAACAAGTGAGTGGCGGGAATGACCACGGCTCCCAGCTTGTGCAGGGCGATGATGCTGAACCAAAACTCCACGCGGCGTTTAAGGATGAGCATCACCATATCACCGTGCCCGACGCCCAGCGTTTGGAAGTACGAAGCCGTCATATCGGTGTAACGTTTCATATCGGCAAAGGTATATTGGCGGTGCTCGCCTTTGTCGTTGGTCCAAAGCAAGGCAGGTTTGTCGGGCTGTTCGGCGGCCCAGGCATCCACTACGTCATAGCCGAAGTTGAAGTTCTCCGGCACGATTATTTTCAGATTATCAATAAAGTCTTGTTGCGATGTAAATGTAGTTTGTTTCAGAAATCTTTCTACCATAGTTCTTCATTATTATAATATGATTGCCAAGAACTTCACAGTCTTATCGTCCAACGCCTTCATGCCGTGGGGCAAGTTGGAGTTGAAGTAGATGCTGTCTCCCGGATTCAAAATAAGTTCTTTCCCGCCAATGCTCAGCAGCAAGCGTCCTTCGATGACGAGGTTGAACTCTTGCCCGGCATGGGTATTGTAGTGCATAGGGCGTTCGCCCGGCTCTACGGTGACGATGAACGGGTCGGCCTTGCGGTCTTTGAACCCTGCCGCCAAAGCCTGGTATTTATACACTTTAGTACGTTCTACACTAACTCCCTTTCCCGCGCGGGTCAGAAAATAAGTGCTCATCTTGGGCTCTTCGCCAAACATCAAGGCGTCCAACGCGATGTTGTAGTGGCGGGCTATCTGCTGAAGCATACTCACGCTGATGTCATACTCGCCACTCTCGGCTCGTTCGTATTCCGCTTGGTCGATGCCGCAATCAATGGCGATGTCGGCGGGAGTCAGCTCCATAGCGTCACGCAATCCGCGCAATCGCTCGGCTATTTGTTTAATCTGTTCGTCCATAATAAGGATATATTGTATAATAAATGATGTACTATAAATTCGTTCCGCTTAATTCAGTATCTCGTAAACCGGCATCAATGTCAGCCAGAATATGTTGCATGCTTTCCAATAAAGGGTGAAGACGTGTCTTGACAGTGGCAAATATTACTTGCGGGTCTACAGATAGATATTCGTGTGAAATAATATTACGCATACCAATAACCTTCTTCCATGGAGTTTCCGGGTAAAGCGAAAATAATCGTTTTTGAGTACGGTCGTCTACCTGCTTGATGGTTTCCCCAATGCTTTGCAGACACATACATGTAGAGTTGAACAACACCATAGCATCGTCCGAAGTCAAGAAGTCATGGTATGTTTTTACTTTTTCTGTCGTCCGAATGGCAAAAGCCGTTTGCCGCTCTACAAAACGGAGCAGGTCAGTCAGTTCTTCTTTAGATGTAGATTGCATCGCGTTCAATGTTTCGACGGAACAGCTGACGCATGTTCTCGTGCAGGGTTAATAAATCGACTTTTATGCGGAAGATTTTTTGCAATTCCTCCTGTATGTCTTGCAGTGTGAAAAAATCTATGGCGCGCTTAGGTTTCACGCACACGTCTATATCACTATCCTCCCGCTGCTCTCCACGGGCGGTAGAACCGAAGAGGATGAATTGCTCAATGCCATACTTTTCACCCGAAGTCCGCTTGAACTCACGCAAAGTATCTACAATTTCCTGAGTGGTTTTCATTGTTCGGTCCTCCTATATAATATAAGGTATTAGTACATACACGCCTTCATGGCATTGATGATGGCCGACGGGAAACCGTCGTGATCCAACTGGTTGATGCCGCGGATGGTGTATCCGCCGGGGGTACATACTGCTTCTATCTCCTTGGCGGGATTGGCATCGGGAGCTTCCAGTATCATAGCGGCACCTTTCAGCGTTTGGGCCACCAAGTCCTTGCCGTCGGCGGGACGGATGCCCAGCTCGATGCCCGCCTGTACGCAAGCCTGTACGTACTTCATCACGTAAGCGATGCCGCACGAACACAAGGCGGTGGCGGCGGCAATGTTCTTCTCCTCTATATAGATGGTCTTGCCCATTTCGTCCAGCATCTCGGTCAATGTCCGGTGTTGCTCTTCCGTCGTGTTGCGTTCGGCTATCAGCGTCATGCTTTGGCAGATGCGGATGGCCGTGTTGGGCACGATGCGGAACATCGCCATATCTTTGTCCGGCACGTAGTGCGCCAGTTCCTCGAAAGTAATCGCCGCGGCCACGGACACCAGCACTTGGCTCTTGCGGAGCTTCAAGGCACGGAGCACGGATTTCACCAACCAAGGCTTCACGGCCAGATAGATATAGTCGGCACCCGTCACGGCCTCTTGGTTGTCGTTCGTGACGTTGATGTCGGGAAATTCCTCTTTCAGCTTGTCCAGCTTGGGTTGCGAAGGGTTGGATACGTAAATGCCCTTTGTGTCGATGGTCTGACCCAAAGCCAGCCCTCGTGCGATGGCGCCTCCCATATTGCCTGCGCCGATGATTGCTATCTTCATGACTGATGTATGTTTTGGTTATGCGGCAAAAGTAAACCTTTCCCAACAGAAATGCAAGCCTTTTGCCGGAGATTTATGTATATTTGCCTGCAAATAGCATTAGTATATGGAGAAAGAATTTGATTATGCCCTTGTGCCCGACCTTTACACGCATTGTTTCCACACGGCATGTCCACGTGCGAATGAGTGTCTGCGGCAAGTGGCAGCCCGGCACGTGCCGGCCGAAGTGTTGCAAATTCGTGTAGTCAACCCCTTGGCCTATCCGGCGGAGGGAGCGGAGTGTCCGATGTTCCATCCCATAAAAGTCATCAAGTATGGCTGGGGATTGCGGCAGGCCATCCACCGCATGACCTATGAGGATGGCGAGAAAATGAAAAAATGGCTCAACCGGTACTATCCCCGCATGACCCTCTCACGCGTTATGAACCACAAGCGCGCCATCCCTCCCGTTGAGCAGAAAGCCATCATCCGCGCTTTCCGTTCGTTCGGAATGAAGGACGAAAACGTATTCGACGAAGTGACTTACACCTACGAATGGAGCAGTAAGTTACATTAACGAAGCTCCATTCTCCTTTTCACGCCTTGTAACGATACGAGTGTGAAGCCTTCACAGTGCAGATGTGAAGGTGTAACATCACTGACGTTACATCGTCACAGTACGGATGTGAAGATATAACATACGTACTGTGATGATGGCTTCTGCTGATGGGAAGGATGAAACTATGCTTTGAAAATGGAGGAACGTTATTTGTAAGAATAGAAATAGTTATTTATATTTGCCGAGCAAAAAGTGTAAAACAATTGATTATTTAAATTTAAAGATGTAGCGATATGAAGAAAGTAGTAGCATTTTTGTTTGTTGTAATGGCCGCTTTATCTGCCAAGGCACAGATATACGCCGGAGGCTCATTGGGATTTTGGGGTTCAGATGACAATAACACATTCCTCATCGCACCGGAGGTTGGCTATAACTTGAATAGCAAGTGGTCTTTCGGTGGTATGTTGCTTTTTGAGCATGCAAAAGTGTCCAACACGAAAGTTACAGGTTTCGCACTCGCACCGTATGCACGTTATACGTTCTTCGAGAGCAAAATTGTCGATATATTCATTGACGGAGGTATCGGCTTCTCAACAACTCATGTCGAAAATGCGGATGATAATCAGAATGGTTTCGAGTTTGGATTTCGCCCGGGTTTGGAGATAAAAGCTACGAAACACTTGTCTTTTCTCACGAAGTTCGGTTTCTTAGGTTATAGGGATGATTATTTGAACTATCAGAATGGAGGAGGCTTTAGCTTTAGTGGCGACAACCTTTCATTTGGTCTTTATTATACATTCTGATGAGTCTGATTAAATCCATAAAGAAAAAAGCAGGAGGTTCACTCTTGCTTTTTTCTTTATATGAACTTATGCTTACAGCACCTTCACTAACCTTTCGAGGAACATGTCCGCCTCGTCCATACTGAGGCAGAGGGGCGGGAGCAGACGGATGACGTTCGTGCCGCTGACGCCGGTGAACACCTTCTGTTCGTGCAGTAGGCGTGAGCGCAGTTCCTTGATGGGCTGCTCGAACTCCAAGCCAATCATCAAGCCGCGGCCACGCACGTCTTTTATCTGCGCAAACTTCTTCAGTTCATCCAACAAATAAGCACCCACACGGGCGGCATTCTCTACCAAACCTTCGCCTTCGATGACATCCAGCACCGCCAACGCAGCCGAGCAGGCCAAATGATTGCCGCCGAACGTAGTGCCCAACTGGCCATAAACTGGCTTGAACTCCGGGCTGATGAGCACAGCACCCATAGGGAAGCCGTTGCCGATGCCCTTGGCTACGGTAATCATATCCGGACGGATGCCGGCGTATTGGTGGGCAAAGAACTTGCCGCTACGACCATAACCGCTCTGTATCTCGTCGAGGATGAGGACGGTGTTCGTTGCCGTACATTCTTCTCTCAATGCCTGCAAGAATGCCTCGTCGGGCACCCGGATGCCACCTATGCCTAAGATGCCTTCGATGATGACAGCACACACATCGCCCTTGCGAAGCTCGGCGCGTATGGCTTCCGTATCGTTCAAGGGCAGGTACGTCACGTGTTGGTTAGCATTGACAGGCGCGATAATCTTGGGATTGTCCGTCACCTCAACGGCCAGCGATGTACGCCCGTGGAAAGCTTTCGAAAAGCTGACGAGACGTGTGCGTCCGTTGTGGAAGGAGGCCAGCTTCAAGGCATTCTCGTTGGCTTCCGCCCCGCTGTTGATGAGGAAGAGTTGATAGTCGTCATAGCCACACGCCTTGCCCAGACGTTCGGCCAGTTGCT
>CALUIQ010000075.1 GCA_944320735.1 uncultured Bacteroides sp.
GAAAGAGAATCCCCGCAAGACGTTCCTGAACTTCCGCAACAACCTGCTGATGCTCTACAAGAACCTGTCGGAAAAAGAACTGCGCCGGGTGATGCGGGTACGTGCCGTGCTCGACTACGTGGCCGCCTTCAGTTTTCTCTTAAAAGGACAAGGAGCCAATGCGCGTGCCGTATGGCAAGCACGAAAGGAATACAAGCGTATGCGTGCTTCGTATGCCGAGATTCGCGAAGAGAATCTCCGAAAAGCCATCGTCTCCCCAATACCCGAGCGAACCTCCTACAGCATCCTGTTCCGGTTTTATCTTCGGGGACGGAAGAAGTTCTCCGGATTAGGTAAATGATAATTTAGCGGGCTGCGCTGTGTATTCAATAGACCACAGATGACACAGATGAGACAGATTTACACAGATTGATTCATTTACAATTTAACAATTTACAATTTACGATTTTGTACTTGGTACTTGGTAAATGGTAAATAAAAAAATCTGTGGTCATCTCGTTTAATCTGTGTCATCTGTGGTCCATTGTAAACACACAGCTAAATCACCATATCCCCAAAAAATATTTGCTCCTTATGCAACTTTTGGACAAAGCACTCCGTCTAATACACAAAGAACAATAACTAAAAATACATAGAACGATGAAAAAACTTCTACTAATCCTGAGCCTGATGGCCGCAAGCAGCTTGCCCTCGCAAGCGGAAAACCGTATCGTGACCGACACCGTAGACGGAAAGAAACGGGTAATCGAACTGCAAGACAACGTAGTGGACGGACAAAACGTGACCGACACACTGAGTATCACCACGTATGAAGGCAAAAGAGAACCTACCGTAACAAAGATAGAAAAAGAAGGGGTGAGTATCGAGATAAAAGATGACGGCGAGTATCTCTTCGGACTTGACAGAAACCTGTGGAATATGGCCATCATACCCATCGTGGCCATTGTATTCGTCTTCGGCCTGCCCGCGCTGCTCATCCTCATCATCTTCTACTTCCGCTACAAGAACCGGAAGGCGAAATACCGCCTGGCGGAACAAGCCTTGGCAAGCGGGCAACAACTCCCACCGGAATTTTTCGAGAGTATGGAGAAGTTCGACTTGCGCAGCCGGGGCATCAAGAACATCTTCTTGGGACTGGGGCTTTTCATCTTCCTGTGGGCACTGACCGATGAATTCGGCTTAGGCTGCATCGGGTTGCTCATTATGTTCACCGGATTCGGGCAACTGGTCACTTACTACACCCGTCCCGAAAACCGCCCGAACATACACATCGAACGGGACGAGACCACCGGACAACGGAGAGTGAAAATAGGCGGAATAGAAATCAGCGACCGCAAGAAACCGGAGGACAACGCCCCGACTACGGACGAAACGCCGCATAACGACCCGCAACAATGAGCCAACTTAACGACATAGCGTTGGTGACGCAGGTTGTGGTGTTCCGCAACACCCGCGCCTTCGACCAGCTGGTGCGCAAATACCAATCGCCCGTCAGGCGGTTCTTCCTGAACCTGACCTGCGGCGACGGGGAACTGAGCGACGACTTGGCGCAGGAGACTTTCCTCAAAGCCTACACCAACATCGCTTCGTTCAAAAACCTGTCCAGCTTCTCCACCTGGCTGTACCGTATTGCATATAACGAATTTTATGACTACCTTCGCAGCCGGAAGGAGACGGACGACCTGGACACAGCCTTGGTGGATGCCCAATGCAGCGTCCGGCTGGAGGACATCGGGCAACGGATGGACTTGTACCGCGCGCTCGCCACGCTGAAAGAGATAGAACGTACCTGCATCACGCTGTTCTATATGGAAGACCAGAGCATCGAGAAGATAGCGGGAATCACCGGATGCCCCACGGGAACCGTAAAGAGCCACCTTTCGAGGGCCAAGGACAAGATGGCCGCTTACTTAAAAAAGAATGGATATGACGGAAAATAACGATAAACTATTAGAGGACTTCTTCGCCGAGCACCGGCAAGAGATAGCGGACAACGGCTTCACCCGCCGCGTGATGCGCCGCCTGCCCGACCGCAGCAACCGGCTGGCTCAAATATGGACAGCGTTATGCTTTACGCTTGCCGCCGTACTGTTTGTGGCGTTGGACGGTATCGAGTTAATAGGCGACACGCTGCGAGAGACGTTCCACAGCCTGCTGGAAAGCGGCAGCCAAGCCGACCCGCAATCATTGGTCATCGCGGGGCTGGTCTTGCTGTACTTCCTGTACCGGAAGATTGCTTCGCTGGCGTAAAGACAGAGACAAAAATCAAAAAAGATTCATTTACAGCCGGGCTATGACATCCTCACTTAGTCCGGTTGCTTTTACAATGACATCCATTGAAACTCCGAGCCGTTTAAAGTTTCGAGCATTTGCCAGTCGTTCTTCTTCACGACCTTCCTCACGACCTTCAACCAAACCTTTCTCACGACCTTCAACCAAACCTTTCTCACGACCTTCGGCCAAACCCCTCTCACGACCTTCAACCAAACCCTTCTCACGACCTTCAACCAAACCCTTCTCACGACCTTCGGCCAAACCCCTCTCACGACCTTCAGCAAGCCCTTTCGTGAAGCCTTTCTCGTGTCCTCTTATTTCAGCCGTTTCCATCACACTAAACCAATCCCGATAAGCCTTCAAGCTTTCTTCATATTCATATCTTTCCTTCCGGTCGAATTTGGCAATTTCAGCGACTTCAAATAAATGGAGGAACACTTGCTCCTGCAAAGCGCGGGGACGGTTCATCAAGGAAGCCAAGTTGCGGATGGCATACAACCACTTATCAAAAAGGGTATCCAACTCGTTCTCTCCCTTGGTGAACTTGGGCATCTCCAAGTAGATAAAAGTCAGTTTGTCATAAAACACTTCCTTACTGGCCAAATCTACTAATTTCACTTCGTGATAATAGTCCGTACTTTCTTTCTCAAAACAGAAATTCAAGATTCCAATCGTGTAGATGCCTTTCAAGCCATAATTCCATACGCCACGGGGAGCCTGTTCCCGAATAGCAAACGTGGAATAGTAGATACTGCGGTCTTTGAAGAACTGCTGCTCGCCCTTCTGCATCTCGACCAAAAAATGTTCCCCGCGCTCGTTCGTGCAATACACGTCGAACACCGCGCGGCGGTCGTACTCCTGCGTGCCCAAATGTTCGGTGTTCAGGTAAGTGATGTCCTTTATTTCCTCACGCCCGTGCAACAAGGCATTGAGGAAACTGATAAGCAAGTTCTTATTCACTTCTGAGCCAAACAGCTTCTTAAACGCAAAATCCGTATAGAAATTGACATATCTCTCGTAAATTCCTTCCGATCCCATAACTCGTCAATGCTTATATTGTGAAAACAATGCACAAATGTACGAATTTTCATTTTCTGCCACAATAATAACCCGGATTGTTTTTTTACGGCATTCCTACAAACTCATCGATTTCGTATTTTTCTATAAATACTAAATCGGGATTTGGATTACTGCCTGGAGGTAATAAATGTGTTTCATAACTATTTATATGGGGTCTGACAGAAATTCAATATAAAGCTTCATTGACAAGTATGAATCAAAATATTTTTGCCTTATTCGGCTACAAGATAAGCAAAAAAAGAGATTATCAACAAGAAATGCAAACTTTCCTCTTATAAGGACGCCTCTATCACCGTTCTTATGATGATTCAGCAGGCTGATGTGCCAATGCGCTGTGAGACAGAACCGCTAAATTCCCTTTAAAT
>CALUIQ010000076.1 GCA_944320735.1 uncultured Bacteroides sp.
ACCCTTATACCGGATGAAGAGTCGCTCGAAATCTTCACTACTGTACATCTTATTCGATTTTTATGATTACAGCGCGAAGGTAGTCACTCAAACCCGGAAGCGCAAGACGTCAGTTTTGGACGCTTACTTACGGTATACCCGCTTAGGAATAGAACAAAGTAGTGAATGAATCAGTCTACCACGATTGGTTTGTACTTAGGCACCAAAGCTTTCATGATGCACCAACCTAACAAGTAAGCTACGGCACAAATGCAGAAGATGATGAAGTAACCGGCGGGTTTGCCTTCAAAGCCCATAAACTGCATATTGGTGGCGGCGGCGTAGTCGAACAGATGCCCGGAACTCTTATTGATGAGGAACGAACTGATACCACCTGCCATACCGCCAAAGCCTGTGATGGTGGCAACGGCACTGTGAGGGAACATATCACCCACTACGGAATAGATATTGGCAGACCAAGATTGATGAGCTGCTCCGGCAATACCGATAATGATAACTGGGAACCAATAAGAGTAGGCACCAAGCGGCTGGGCAAACAGGGTCAACAAGGGGAACAAAGCGAAGATGAACATGGCGCGCATACGGGCAGCATAAGGATTCAGCCCCGTTTTGTTGATGATGATGGTAGGCAACTTGCCACCGTAAATGGACAACATCGTGATGGCGTAGAGCACGAATATCAGTAATTGGGCAGTCGTACTGTCTGACGAATAACCATACACATCGGATATGTAGGCCGGAGTCCAGAAGAGGAAGAACCACCATACACCGTCCGTCATAAATTTGCCTACGGCAAAGGCCCAAGCCTGACGATATTTCAGGCACTGCCAGAACGAGAGTTTTTTCTCCTCTTTTTCAGCCGGTTTCTTTTCTTGTTCTTCATTGTCTTTGTCTTGTTCAATATAAGCCAATTCAGCTGCGTTGACGTGTGGGTTCTGGTGCGGTTTCTTGTACATAAACATCCATAAGCCCATCCAAACGAAACCTAAAGCACCGATTACGACGAAAGCCATTTCCCAACCATTGCCTATGCCGATGCTTTGGAAGTAACGTGCCAAAGGTGGGATGCTGACCGGGGCTGCCAATGCGCCTACCGTAGCACCGGCATTGAAGATGGAGGTTGCAAAAGCACGGTCTTTTTTAGGGAAATATTCGGCCGTAACCTTAATGGCGGCGGGGAAGTTGCCAGCTTCACCGGTAGCCAATACGATGCGTGCGGCTATGAAGAAATAGACACTGGTAATGGCGATAGTGGAAGCCACGGCTCCGGTTGCTGAAATCATTTCGGCAGCATCGTGAATGCCCACCACGTGTTCCGTCGCCCAACCACAAATGGCGTGAAGGCAGGCGCCCAATGACCAGATGCCGATGGCCCAAAGATAACCTTTTTTCGTACCCATCCAATCGACGAAGCGTCCGGCAAACAGGTTGGCTATGGCATATACGAGGGAGAAAATGGCGGTGATGTCACCATAATTGGAGTCGGTCCAATGAAATTCGGGAGCGATGAAGTCTTTCCAGGTCAGTGACAAAACCTGACGGTCGAGATAATTGACCGTAGTAGCAAAAAATAGCATGGCGCAAATAGTCCAACGGTAGTTGGTCATCTTGCCCATCGTCTTTTGGATAGTTTGATTCATGATACTAAATTAATGATGATTTGCTGCAAAAGTAGTTTTTCCAGTTTTACTCCTTGTGCATTTTTTGATATGAATATTGTATAAAATGAGAAAATGGGCATAGATTCAATCCAAATCTATACCCATTTTCTTTTCAATGGATATTATTTCATATCCAAATATTTGATTTCATCTTTGTCGCTGTACTTCAGGTTTTCACCGGCCATACCCCAAATGAAGCTGTAGTTGCTGGTACCTGCGGCAGCGTGGATGCTCCACTCCGGTGAAGTGATGGCTTGTTCGTTGTGCAACCATACCAAACGTTCTTCCTGCGGTTCGCCCATCAAGTGGCAGATGGCGTTTCCACCGGTTACGTTGAAGTAGAAGTAAGCCTCCATACGGCGGGTGTGAGTATGAGCGGGCATTGTGTTCCATACAGAACCCGGAGCCAGTTCGGTCAGACCCATTTGCAGTTGGTTTGTACCACCGCCTTCAACTCTTTCCAACACGTCTTTTACAATCAGTTGGTTCACTACACGGTCATTGCTTTCTTCCATCTTTCCGTAGTGGTCGGAGATAGCCAATACATATTTCTTCGGATTGGCTTTTTGTGCTTTGGCATCCGTTGTGATCAACTGCGTGATGAAATGCTTGTAAGCGGGAGCCGAGTTGATGTAGAATTTAGCGGGTTTAGCCGGGTCGTTGCTCTTGAAAGTCACTTCCTTGTTACCGCAACCTACATAGAGGGCTTCTTTGTACTTCATAGCATATTCTTTGCCGTCTACGGTTACTACACCGTCACCACCTACGTTGATAACACCCAGTTCGCGACGCTCCAAGAAGTAAGTGATTTCCGGACCCAGTTCGCGGAAAGTTTCCAGTTTCAGCACTTTGTTTACTGGCATTGCACCACCGTAAATCAAACGGTCGTAAAGCGTGTAAGTGAGGTTGATTTCATCCGGAGCCATCACTTTTTCCATCATGAAAGCACTGCGCAGGCGTTCTGTGTCGTAGTGTTTCACGTCCTGCGGATGGCAGGCTGTCTGTACCTTGTAGTTCATCTGGGCGCTGGCCGTAACGGCTGCCAAGCCCATCATCATTGCAATTGCTAATCTTTTCATTGTTTCAAGTTAATTTATTAAGTAATATAAATTTTTCAAACGAATCGCTTTCCTTTAATTAAGCGGCTTTCTTGGCTTCTTTTTCGCTACGGATAATGATACGGCGGTTGAGGAGCATCATTCCGATGGTTATGATAGCGAGGATGCCACCTCCAATCCACGACAATTTCACACCTCTATAAATCAACCATCCGAAGAGGGAAGAGGCAAAGTCGAGTGCACCGCCCGAGAAACCGTCAGGAATGCGTGCTGCCGGGTCGTTCGTTTCAGCATATACGTTGTGGGCAGCCAGCGTAAAGTCAGGAGCCATATCGGTTACGAAGTACAATCCGATAATCAGTATAACCAATCCGATGAGCAATGTCTTTACCACGTTACCTTTGGTGTAAGGCAATACCATAGGGAAGAGGTAGAACATACCGGCCAGTGAAGCCAACGGGAGGAATTGGTTGCCGGGCAGGAATACGGCGAGTGCCAAAATGACCGGAATCAGGATGACGGATGCCACCAAGGTAGCGGGATGTCCGATAACCAACGCCGGACTCATACCGATGTGTACCTTTTTGCCATTAAATTTGTTCTTAACCAGTTCGGAAGTCTTTTCAGAGATAGGTTTCAGTCCTTCAATAAAGAGGGAAGTGATGCGCGGGATAAGCTCCATAACGGCACCCATTGTGATACCCAAGAAAAGTATCTTCTTGATGTCCAGCTGTGCGGCCCATCCAATCAACATACCTACGATGACACCCAATACCAAGGGGTCACCAATCACACCGAATTTCTTTTTCAATCCATCGGCATCCACATCCAGTTTGGAGAAACCGGGTATCTTGTCCAAGCCCTTATTGATAAGGATGGCGAATGGTGTCATACTTTGACAGAAAGGTTGGGGGATAGAGATACCGGGCAGGTCATAATATTTTTGGAATTTATCTGCCGTGAGGTCGGCGCACACCAATGTGACGATGTAGCAGACGATGGCGGCAAAGTAGCCCCATGCCAAGCTCTCGTCCATTACGAAGTAGGCTACAGCACCGATGAAGGCGAAATGCCAATAGTTCCACAAGTCGATGTTCACCGTCCGTGTGGTCTTGGTGATGAGCATCAATAGGTTGATTCCCAGACAGATCGGGATAATCAATGCACCTACGGCAGTGTTGTAGGCTACGGCGGCGGCAGCGGGCCAGCCCATATCGAACACGTTCAGTTGCAGGTGATAGAGATCGGAAATAGCTTTCAGCGGACTGTCAAAGTTGGTGGTCAGCAAGGCTGTCACGACACCTAAACCAACGAAACCGACACCTACGCAAAGACCGGATTTCAAGGCCTTTCCGAATTTCATTCCGATACACAAACCAATAATTGTAAAGATAATAGGCATCATTACCGATGCACCCAGGCTAATGATGTAACCGAATACTTGTTCCATTCTTTTATGAATTTGATATGTTTAAATTAATGTTTTTGCAATGGTACGTTTTCGAATAACGGCGTCAAATTTAAAATCTTTTCTCCATTAATCAAACAAGAAAGCTATAAATCTTGGTAAAAAAGAGTTTTTTGTACTTTTATAGCAGTTAGTTTGCACAGAATTACTCGTTCTCGCACACGGAAAAACAAATTATCCAAGAAGTCCGCTGAAAAATCCACTTTGTTTTTCAAGGAAAGTATTACCTTTGTTAAGGCAAAAATAATAAGGTGTAATTCTTTTTTATAAGAAGGAGGATTCTCAAATGGTTTGTAAAATCTTTGTAGCATGGATGATTGGTGTATGTTCCCTCTTGAGCGTGTCGGCACAGACGCAATGGAAAAGAGAGATTGTCGTGGCCCGGGACGGAACGGGAGACTACCGGACGTTGACGGAAGCTATGGAGGCTATCCGGGCATTTATGGATTATAAAGTGACGGTACATATTAAGAATGGTATCTATAAAGAAAAACTGATAGTTCCCTCTTGGCTGCAAAACGTGGAGTTTGTAGGGGAAGACTGGGAAAAGACCGTCATTACTTACGATGACCATGCTCGTATAAACAATATGGGGACTTTTCGCACCTATACGTTGAAGGTGGAAGGCAATGACATCACTTTCCGCAACCTGACGATTGAGAATAATGCGAAGCCTTTGGGGCAAGCTGTTGCACTGCATACGGAAGGAGACCGGTTGGTGTTTGTCCATTGTCGTTTCTTGGGCAATCAGGATACCGTCTATACCGGTGCGGCAGGTACATCTTTATATTTTAAGGATTGTTATATTGAGGGTACGACGGATTTCATCTTTGGTCCGTCTACGGCCTTGTTTGAGGGGTGCACGTTGTATAGCAAGCGCAATTCTTACATTACGGCTGCTTCCACGCCGCAAGAAGTAGAGGTCGGGTATGTATTTGTGGACTGTAAGCTTCGTGCCGCTCCCGGGGTAGATAAAGTCTATTTGGGACGTCCTTGGCGTCCCTATGCCGCTACTGTTTTTATCCGTTGCGAGATGGATGGACACATTTGCCCGGCAGGATGGGATAACTGGCGCAATCCCGAAAATGAAACGACCGCTCGTTATGGAGAGTATGGGAATAGCGGTGCAGGCGCTTCTATGGAAGGCCGGGTGAAGTGGATAGAGACACTCAGTCCGGCAAAAGCTGCACAATTGTCTCGTCCGGACTATATATATAAGAGGTGTAAGGAATGGAACCTAAAAACAGAAGGTCAGGACAAAATCGGGGAATAA
>CALUIQ010000077.1 GCA_944320735.1 uncultured Bacteroides sp.
CCCGCAATGGGCGCACACACCACGAGGTCTGACAAACGGCGTTGCGAACGAAGGTATTTCTTACGCTCTCGCTCACGGTCGGCTTGCAAAAGGTCACTTTGGATGAGAGACATGGCGGAGTCGTGCCGCAAGCTCTCCCATTGCAGGCGGGCAGTCTGTTCCTTGAAGCGATATTCGTCCTCCGCCACTTGCAACTGGGCACGGCTTTTGATGCCCATACGATACTCCTCCTGCTCCAGCTCGTAGGTGCGGCGCAGCTTAGCCAGTTCGTAATCGCTCTGCAAGGCTTGTTGGCGCAGGGTAAGGCTCTGCTTCTGCATCTCAATCTCCTTCTCCCGATAGGTGACGAGCTGTTTCTCCCACTCATCTTGCTGGTCTTCGATGTCGCGCAGCAAATCGGGATTCTCTAATATTAATATGGTGTCGCCCTGCTTCAAGAGGCTGCCTTCCTCGCCCACGATGCGCAGCACGCTTCCCGCCTCGCGGGCATTGACCTTGATGGTAAGGATGGGTTGGACAAGTCCCTCCACATCGACATATTCCATAAACTTGTCCTGCCGCACTTCAGCTATCTGGACGTTGTCCCGCTCGATGCGCAACTTACGTGGCCCGGCGGAGAGGATGATGACATAGACGAGAAAAGCGCAGAACGCCACGCCTCCTGCCAAATAATAACGGTAACGGATGTACCAAGGTTTCTTTTCGAGTTTAATATCCATAGCTTTTACTTATTGTTCTATAAATGGGAATTTAACTATGTGTTCATTTTTCATCCGCAGATGACGCAGATAACACGGATTTTTTAAAAGGGCTTCGCCCAAATCTTTGCCATAGGCAGAGAAAAAATATAATATCTGCGTCATCCGCGGATGAATAATTCGGCCACACAGCGCAGCCCGACAAATTATCATTTCACCAACGCCTCCAAATTTTCCTGCAACGGACAGCCCCGCTCGAAGTCGTAGAGGGTCAGACTACGGAGCGTGTAGTACATACTCCAATACTCGTGTAGGGCGGAGAGGTACGTGCGCCGGGCACTGTCTTTCTCCGTGATGGAAGCATTCAGGTCCAGCACCGTGGATTGCCCCAAGATGTAGAGCTTGCGGGCCACTTCGGCACGGCGTTGAGCAGTGATGTCCGTCCTTCGGGCGATGTGTACACGCTGGGCTTGCAGGTTGAACTGACGCACCAGCTTGCGGACGTTCTGCTCAAAGTCGGTCTTGTCCTGCTCCACCTGCGTGTACACCAGGTCGCGGTTGCTCTTTGCCACCCGCACCCTACCTTTGCCACGCCCCCAATCGAGGATGGGCAACGTGATGCCCAGCGAGACGTATTGCTGGTCCATAGGGTCACGGTAAGCATCTTTCCAGCGGTCGGCGGTCTGCGTCAAGCCGAAACGCAGGTAGATGTCCGCCTTCAGTCCGGCGTTGGCACGGGCTTGGGAGACGGCACTCTCGCTCTCCAACCGCCTGCGCTTCATGTTCTCCACGTCAGGGCTGTTCTCCTCGGCCAGCATCAACGCCTCACCCAAGTCGATGTGCAAGTCGGGCAAGATGCTGTCCACATTCACCTTCAAATCCAAGTCCTGCCGGATGCCCAAATACGAGCGGAGTTCCTGCATGGCGTTCTCCACCTCGATGCGGGCGTTCATGCGGTTGGTCTCCTCGGTCAGCTTGTTTATTTCCAGCTGCAGCATCTCGTTCTCGCTGATGGTGCCGATGTTGTAGCGGCCTTGCGCATATTTATATAAGGTGTCCGCATGGGCATAGTTGGTGCAGGCGGTCTCATAGTTGCTCTGTGCCGTGGCCAAGGCGAAGAATTTCTCCGTGGCCGATGCCGCCACCAGCTCCAACGTCTCGGCATACTTCTTGCACGCCTCCCGATAGCGCACCGGCTCGATGCGCCTATCCCACTTGAGCGAATTATGGCCGAAGAGTGCTTGCCGGTAACCGATGTTCACGGGCGAAGTCTGATAGGAATGGCTGTCATCCGAAAAGAGGTCGATGCGCTGGGCCGAAGTCTCCACGAAGAAAGTTCCACCCGTCCAAGGCACGTTTTGGGTCAGGCTGAGCGTCAGGTCGGTGGCAAGCAGGTTTTGTTCCACGAACTTCACACTACCATCGCCCAAGGTCACTTTGTTGATGGCCCGGTCGAGGTAAGGGTTGGATGTCAGCGTCAGGTTGGGTAAATAGTTCGCCCGGTAATAGCGGTAATTCCAATAGGCCGAGCGGTAAGCGTGCCGAGCACTTTGTGCGTCGGGCGATTGCTCCTGGGCATGCCGGATGGTCTCCTGCAAGGAAAGCTCCATCGGCGTTTCCTGCGCCCGACCTTCCGTATGTGCCAGGCAAAGAGCCAAGGTTACTATAAGGATGCGTCTATACATAATCATACACTTTTATAAAAAAGACTTATCAAATGCCGTGCCAAACTTGTATCTATCTATTTTTCAGTGAATAGGAAGAGCAGGAAAGAGGAAATGAGTGTGCATTATCGCACAAAAAACGTGCGCTATCGCACATACAACCCACGGATATTTTGTTTATCTTTGTCCCCGAGGAACTTTTTAAAGAAAGAAAAACAATGGAACATACATTATCTCCTGTTGATTGGTACATGCGAATACTTGAACCACTCAATTCTACAATGAAACTTGACATCATCGAAAGATTATCAGAATCATTGAAAAGTAAAGCTACTTATGCAGCTAAAACAACCTCTCACTCCGATTTCTTTGATGAATTAACCGGAGCGTGGGAAGACGAGCATTCTGTAGAAGACGAAATGAGTAAATGATAATTTAGCGGGGCGAAGCCCCGAAATGAAGAATGATGAATTAAGAATGAAGAATTAATTCCCAAAAGGAGGGGAGTTGATTATTATAATTCTTCATTCATCATTCTTAATTCTTCATTCAAGCGCGCAACGCGCGCATAAATTCCCATTTACAACATGGAACATCTTGGAAAAATACTCATCATTGACGATAACGAGGACGTGCTCTTCGCCCTTAACCTGCTGCTGGAGCCGTATGCGGAAAAGGTGAAAGTCACCACTACGCCCGACCGCATCGAGCACTTTATGACCAGTTTCCACCCCGACCTTGTCCTGCTGGACATGAACTTCAGCCGAGATGCCATCAGTGGGCAGGAGGGGTTCGATTGCCTCAAACAGATATTGCGCATCGACCCGCAAGCCGTGGTTATCTTTATGACCGCCTACTCGGACACAGAGAAAGCCGTGCGAGCCATCAAGGCCGGAGCGACCGACTTTGTTCCCAAACCTTGGGAGAAAGAGAAACTGATTGCCACCTTGTCCTCCGGCATGAAGCTGCGCCAGTCGCGATGTGAAGTCTCTCTCCTGCGCGAACAAGTGGAAGTGCTGAGTGATGCCACGGAAGAACCCATCATCGGCCAGTCTCCCGCCATGCTTCAAGTGCTGGACACCGTGGAGAAGCTGCGCGACACGGACGCCAATATCCTCATCTTGGGTGAGAACGGCACCGGAAAGGATGTCTTCGCCCGCCTGCTCTATCGTCATTCGCCCCGCTACGGTCATCCCTTTGTCACCATCGACCTGGGCAGCATCCCCGAACAACTCTTCGAGAGCGAACTCTTCGGGTATGAGCGCGGCGCCTTTACCGATGCCCGTAAAGCCAAAGCCGGACGTATGGAGATAGCTACTGGAGGCACGCTGTTCCTCGATGAAATAGGCAACCTCTCCCTGCCTATGCAGGCCAAGCTGCTCACCGCCATCGAGAAGCGACAAATCACCCGCTTGGGAAGCACGCAAACCACGCCCATCGACGTACGCCTCATCTGCGCCACCAATGCCGACATCCGCCATAGGGTGACCGAAGGACGCTTCCGGCAAGACTTGCTCTACCGCATCAACACCATCGAACTGCACATACCTCCCCTGCGTGAACGGGGAAACGACATCCTGCTCCTGAGCGAACACTTCCTGCAACGCTACGCCCGTAAGTATCAAAAGGAAATAAAAGGACTGACGCGCGAAGCCAAAAACAAGCTCCTGAAATACCCTTGGCCGGGCAATGTGCGCGAGCTTCAACACACCCTCGAACGGGCCGTCATCCTCAGCCCCAATGGAGCCTCGCTTCATCCCGAAAACTTTGTCTTTCCCTCTTCGACCCCTGCCCCTACCCGCAAGGAAGAGACGGAAACGCTTAACTTGGAGCAACTGGAACGGCAAACCGTGGAGCGTGCCTTGCGGCTGGCCAGCGGAAATATGAGCCGTGCCGCCGAATACCTGGGCATCACCCGCTATGCCCTCTACCGTAAACTGGAAAAGCTTGGCTTATGAGACGTTATTCCTTCATCGTGACCCTGCATATCCTTGGCATTGCCGGGGCGGGAGCCGCCATTCTCCTGCTGGTCCATTCGCGCTTGTGGTTCAGCGCATTGATGGTATTACTCTTGCTCATCGCTTTAGGGATAAACCTCTACCGTATGCAGATGATTCAGATACGCATGATGCGCCATCTGGCCGAAAGCCTGCGCCTGGACGACACTTCCCTGTCTTTTCATTCCCCCTACCGTAACCGGGTTATGGAGCAGATGGTGGACGAACTCAGTGAATCCATGCGTGCTTTCCGCACCCGTCTCGTAGAGCGGCATGAGATGGACGCTTGGCAAAAGCTGATACGGGTGCTGACGCACGAAATCATGAACTCCATCACTCCCATTATCTCCCTCTCCGAGACGTTGAGCGAGCGGGAAGTCACCGAGAAGAATTACAACGTCATGCGACAAGGATTGCAAACCATCCACCGCCGGAGCAAAGGTCTGTTGGAGTTTGTGGAGAATTACCGGAAACTGACCCGTCTCCCCGCCCCCGTGCGCCGTCCCGTGTCACTCCGCGAATTGCTGTACGACCTGCGCAAGCTCTATCCCGAACCCTCTATACATATTCATATACCCTCCGAAGACCGCACCTTGCAGATAGACCGTGCGCAAATAGAACAAGTATTAATCAATCTGCTGAAGAATGCCCGCGAAGCCTGTGCCCGCACGGAGCATCCGGAAATACGGATAGATGTACTTCCCTCCCCACCTTGGCAATGCCTGCTCAGCGTGACGGACAACGGGGAAGGCATCCTGCCCGAAGTTATAGACCGTATCTTTGTCCCCTTCTTCACCACAAAATCATCCGGCTCGGGCATCGGCCTCAGCCTGTGCAAACAGATTATGAACCGACACGGGGGCAACATCACCGTCAACTCCACCCCGGAGAAAGGCACCCGCTTCACCCTCCAGCTTCCGGCATAAATAACATACGCACGTCACCATTCAAGAGATGCGCACGTCATCACTCAAGAGATGCGCACGTCACCACTCAAGAGATGCGCACGTCATTACTCAAGAGATGCGCACGTCATCTATGGACACTTGGTAATGTCACAACGCATAACCTGCCCGCCTCTTCAGGTCGAAGGAGAGGAGGACATACCAAAAAAAAAGAGAACTATCTTCGCAGACAATTCTCTTCCTGTTTTCGTTAACCTTAAATCTAATACTATGAAAAACACGTGGCAAATTTAAGTCTTTCTCCCCTACTTACCAAACATTTTGCCCTCTTCATACAGCTTTATAACATAAATTGATAGTTATTCGTGTTGCTCACGTTGCTTTATTTCTCTATTTATGTTACATAACATATAGTATTATAAGTTACAACTCAACAATAAGTGTTAGTTTTACACCAGAAAAAAGGATGTCATTAATCTACAAACTATAAGCACACATGAAAAATCACATTCTTCTGGCAGGTATCGCCGCATGGATGCTGGCCGCCTGCACGACAAAGCCCGATGTGACACTATCGGGGTTGAATCCTCAGAAATTTCAGACGACGGTCAATGGAGAAGCTACCAATCTCTACACCCTAAAGAACAAGTCGGGAATGGAGGTCTGCATTACCAATTTCGGAGGACGCATCGTGTCCATCATGGTGCCGGACAAGGACGGCACCATGCAAGACGTTGTTTTAGGCTTTGACAGCATAGCCGACTACATCAACGTGCCGAGCGACTTCGGAGCTTCCATCGGACGCTATGCCAACCGCATCAACCAAGGACGTTTTGCCCTAGACGGCGACACCATCCAACTGCCCCAAAACAACTATGGACACTGCCTGCACGGAGGCACGCAAGGCTGGCAATACAAAGTGTATGGCGCAAACCAGATAGACGGGACGACCTTGGAGCTGACCTGCGTATCGCCGGACGGTGATCAAAACTTCCCGGGTAACGTAACCGCCAAAGTGCTCTTCAAGTTGGAAAACGACAATACGCTTGACATCAAGTATAGCGCGACGACCGACAAGAAGACCATCATCAATATGACCAATCACTCGTATTTCAACCTCTCGGGAAATCCCGCCCAACCAGCCACAGACCATATCCTGTATGTGAACGCCGATTTCTATACACCCGTAGACAGCACGTTTATGACCACTGGCGAGAGACTTCCCGTCAAGGATACCCCGATGGATTTCACCACTCCCAAGCCCATAGGCCGGGACATCGACAAGCACGACTTCATCCAATTGAAGAATGGCAACGGATATGACCACAACTGGGTGCTGAATACCAAGGGCGACATCAATCAAATGGCAGCCCGACTGAAATCACCTACCACGGGCATCGTGCTGGACGTATATACCAATGAGCCGGGCGTGCAAGTGTACACAGGCAACTTCCTGGATGGCACCGTGACGGGCAAGAAAGGCATTGTCTACAACCAACGGGCTTCCGTATGCCTGGAGACCCAACATTATCCGGACAGCCCCAACAAGCCCGAATGGCCTTCGGTCATACTGGAACCGGGACAGACCTATCAAAGCGAGTGCATTTTCCAATTCTCGGTCGAGAAATAATTTATTTAATATCATAAAAACACAACATTATCAATTATGAATTGGACTACGAAAGAATTTATCTGGCTCGATTGGGCAGTGCTTGCCGTAGGTGTCGTAGCCATTGCGTTGGCCATCTATCGCGCCATCAAGAAAGACAAGGAAAAAATGAAGGGAGCCGACAGCCAGGATTATCTCTTTGGCAAGGGTGAACCTTGGTATGTCATCGGTGCGGCCATCTTTGCTGCCAATATCGGCTCGGAGCACTTAGTTGGTTTGGCCGGCACGGGTGCCAAGGATGGTGTAGGCATGGCTCACTGGGAAATGCAAGGATGGATGATTTTGATTTTGGGATGGCTATTCGTGCCTTTCTATCAGCTCCTGAACAACAAGCTGGGCAAAATCATCACCATGCCCGACTTCCTGAAGTTCCGCTATACACAGCGTACGGGCTCTTGGCTTTCCATCATCACCCTGATAGCTTATGTGCTGACCAAAGTATCTGTAACAGCTTTCACGGGAGGCATTTTCTTTGAATACTTGTTGGGCTTGCCTTTCTGGTATGGCGCCATTGGCTTGATACTTATTACGGCCGTGTTTACGGTGTTTGGTGGCATGAAGGGCGTGATGACCTTGTCCGCCATTCAGACGCCGATTCTTATCATCGGTTCGTTCCTCGTGCTGTTTTTGGGACTGAGCATGTTGGGAGACGGAAGCATTGCCGAAGGCTGGTCGCAGATGATGGCAGTGTGCAACGCCGCGCATAACGGCTTCGGCACGACCCATATGTTCCACACCGATCCTGCCGACCCTATGTATCCGCAATTCCCCGGCTATGTAGTCTTCTTAGGCGCTTCCATCATCGGATTCTGGTATTGGTGTACTGACCAACACATCGTTCAGCGTGTGTTGGGTCAAACAAAGGGCGAGAGCAACGAGGCCGTCATGAAGCGTGCGCGCCGTGGTACGATAACCGCCGGCTATTTCAAGATATTACCCGTATTCATGTTTCTCATCCCCGGCATGGTGGCATTCGCATTGTCACAAAAGACGGGAAGCGGCATCGTAATGGACCTCACCAATAGTCACGACACGGACGGCGCTTTCGCCATGATGGTGAAGAACATCCTGCCGGCAGGCGTGAAAGGTATTGTAACCATCGGTTTCATCTGTGCCTTGGTAGCCTCATTGGCCGCTTTCTTCAATAGCTGCGCCACGCTGTTTACCGAGGACTTCTACAAACCGATGAAAAAAGGAATGAGCGAGAGCCACTACGTATTGGTAGGACGCATCGCTACGGTTGTAGTAGTTATACTGGGTCTGGCATGGATGCCCATCATGATGAACATGGGCAACCTGTACTCTTATCTGCAAGACATCCAGTCGCTGATAGCACCTGCCATGGTAGCCGTATTCACCTTGGGTATCTTCTCGAAGCGCATCACGCCGAAGGCCGGTGAATGGGGTTTGATTGGCGGCTTCCTGATTGGCATGCTTCGCTTGCTGACCAACGTGCTCACCAACTCCGGCAAGGCTCAGATGGACGGAGCTTTCTGGGACTGCACGACTTGGTTCTGGCAGACCAACTGGCTGATATTCGAGGTGTGGTTGCTGGTGTTCATCATCATTGCCATGTTCGTTATTTCGGCCTTCACACCGAAACCCAGTGCCGAACAAATCGCAGCCATCACCTTCACGAAGGATTACAAGAGGTCTATCCGTGAAAGTTGGGGAGTGTGGGACATTGTCGCCTCAGCGGGCGTTGTCGTGCTTTGCGTATTGTTCTACATCTACTTCTGGTAAATAATATGATAAATGGCATTTAACAAATAATTTATCATTCAATTTTGCATACATACTTATGATGAAAAACTATTATAGTGCAAACCCGCAATTCTATGTCGGCATCGACTGCATCGTCTTCGGCTTTCTGAAGGGTGAATTGAGCCTCTTGTTGCTCCAGCGAAACTTTGAACCAGCCCGGGGCGAATGGTCTCTGATGGGCGGATTCGTACAGGAAGATGAAAGCGTGGATGATGCAGCCAAACGGGTGTTGAGCGAACTGACGGGACTTGACAAAGTGTATATGGAGCAAGTAGGAGCATTTGGCAACATACACCGCGACCCAGGTGGCAGGGTCATCTCCGTAGCTTACTATGCGCTGATAAATATTGATGAGTACGACCACGACTTGGTACGCCAACACAACGCCCACTGGGTGAACATCAATGAGGTACCACCATTGATATTCGACCATACGGAGATGGTACGCAGAGCCAGGATGCTGATGTGCCAAAAGGCTGCTACCGAGCCTATAGGCTTTAACCTCCTTCCCCGTCTCTTCACGCTGACACAATTGCAGAGTCTCTACGAAGCCATCTTTGGCGAACCGTTGGACAAGCGGAACTTCCGCAAGCGCGTAGCCGAGATGAATTACATCGAAAAGACCGATAAGGTAGATAAGACAGGGTCCAAACGCGGTGCAGCCCTGTATCAATTCAATGAATGTGCCTATCGGCAAGCGCCCAAATTTAAGATATAAGATAAGCATATGTTAGAAGAACTGAAAGAAAAAGTATTCCGTGCCAACCTCGACTTGGTGAAGCACGGGCTGGTCATCTTTACGTGGGGCAACGTATCGGCCATCGACCGTAAAAGCGGATTGGTGGTCATCAAGCCAAGTGGCGTAAGTTATGACGAAATGAAAGCCAGTGACATGGTCGTGGTAGACCTCGACGGGAAAGTGGTGGAAGGCACCTTGCGCCCCTCGTCGGACACCCCGACGCACGTGGTGCTCTACAAAGCATTCCCTGAAATTGGCGGAGTAGTACACACGCACTCTACGTATGCCACCGCCTGGGCACAGGCCGGGCGTGACATCCCCAACATTGGTACCACACACGCAGACTATTTCCACAATGACATTCCCTGTACGGCCGATATGACCGAGACAGAAGTAAAGGGTGCCTACGAACTGGAGACGGGCAATGTCATCGTGCGCCGTTTTGAGGGGCTGAATCCCGTGCATACGCCGGGTGTATTGGTGAAGAACCATGGTCCCTTTGCCTGGGGCAAGGACGCGCACGACGCCGTTCACAATGCCGTGGTGATGGAGCAAGTGGCCAAGATGGCGTTCGTGGCCTACAACGTCAATCCCAACCTCACCATGAACCCCCTGCTCATAGAGAAGCACTTCAGCCGCAAGCACGGGCCGAACGCTTACTACGGACAGGCGAAAAAGTAGGTAAATGATAATTTAGCGGACTGTGTGTTGTCTGATTTTCAGCCGCAGATGACGCGGATGACACGGATTTTTAAAGGAGCTTCGCCCAAATCCTTGTCATTGGCAAAGAAAAAAATATAAAATCTGCGTCATCCGCGTCATCTGCGGCTGAAAATCAGACAACACACATAAATTCCCATTTATTAAAAGAAAAATCGAACTATTATTAACAATAAAACAGCATTACAATTATGGAACAAGCATTTTCTCAGTACGAAGTATGGTTCGTCACCGGAGCACAGCTCCTCTACGGTGGTGACGCAGTGATAGCAGTAGATGCTCACAGCAACGAAATGGTGAAGGAACTGAACGAATCGGGTCGCCTGCCTGTAAAAGTAGTTTATAAAGGCACCGCCAATTCATCCAAAGAAGTTGAAACCGTCATGAAGGCAGCCAACAATGACGAGAAATGCATCGGTATCATCACGTGGATGCATACCTTTTCGCCCGCCAAGATGTGGATTCACGGCCTGCAACAACTCAAGAAGCCTATGCTGCACCTGCACACGCAGTACAACCAAGAGATTCCTTGGGAGACGATGGACATGGACTTTATGAACCTCAACCAGTCGGCACACGGCGACCGCGAGTTCGGCCACATCTGTACCCGCATGCGCATCCGCCGTAAAGTAGTGGTAGGCTACTGGAAGGACGAAGAGACGCAACGCAAGATTGGCGTATGGATGCGTGTATGCGCTGCATGGGCCGACTCGCAGGATATGCTCATCATCCGCTTTGGCGACCAGATGAACAACGTAGCCGTGACCGATGGTGACAAGGTAGAGGCCGAAGTACGCATGGGCTACCACGTAGACTATTGCCCCGCCAGCGAACTGATGGAATATCATACTCAGGTGAAGGATGCTGACGTAGACACACTCGTAGCCACTTATTTCCAAGAATATGACCATGACAAGGAACTGGAAGACAAGTCTACCGAAGCCTATCAGAAGGTATGGAATTCTGCCAAGGCCGAACTTGCCCTTCGTGCCATTCTGAAAGCAAAAGGTGCCAAAGGCTTCACGACCAACTTCGATGACTTGGGCCAAACGGACGGAAGTCACTTCGACCAAATCCCCGGTTTGGCCTCTCAGCGCCTGATGGCCGAAGGTTATGGCTTCGGTGCTGAGGGTGACTGGAAGTCCGCTGCCCTCTACCGCATAGTGTGGGTGATGAACCAAGGCTTGACGGGGGGCTGTTCTTTCCTGGAAGACTACACACTGAACTTCGATGGAGCCAACAGTGCCATTCTGCAAGCACATATGTTGGAGGTATGTCCGCTCATCGCTGCCAAAAAACCTCGTCTGGAAGTACATTTCTTGGGTATTGGCATCCGCAAGAGCCAGACGGCCCGCCTGGTATTTACCTCCAAAGTAGGTATGGGTTGCACGGCTACGGTAGTCGATATGGGCAACCGCTTCCGCCTCATCGTGAACGACGTGAAGTGCATCGAACCGAAACCGCTGCCTAAACTCCCCGTTGCCAGCGCGCTGTGGATTCCGCAACCTAACTTCGAGGTAGGTGCAGGAGCCTGGATATTGGCCGGCGGCACGCATCACTCTTGCTTCTCCTACGACCTAACGGCCGAATATTGGGAAGACTACGCCGAAATAGCAGGCATCGAGATGATACACATCAACAAAGACACCAACCTCAGCGATTTCAAGAAGGAACTTCGTATGAACGAGGTGTACTACATGCTGAATAAGGCACTCTGCTAACCCAATTTACTGAACACAGAGACATAGAGACACGGAGGTAACATAGTAAAACTCTGTGTCTCCGTGGCTTTGTGTTCCATATAACTCATTATAATACATTACTATGGACGCAAAACAAACCATCGAAGCAGGCAAGGCGATACTGGGCATCGAATTCGGTTCTACCCGCATCAAAGCTGTTTTGATTGACCAAGAAAATATCCCCATCGCTCAAGGAAGCCATAGCTGGGAAAACCAGTTGGTAGACGGCTTGTGGACCTACAGCGTTGAAGCTATCTGGTACGGCTTGCAAGACTGCTATGCCGACCTCCGCAAGAACGTCAAAACGCAGTATGACATCGAGATTGAGGCCTTGGCCGCCATCGGCATCAGTGCCATGATGCACGGCTACATGGCTTTCAACAAGAAAGAAGAAATCCTTGTGCCCTTCCGCACATGGCGCAACACCAATACAGGACAAGCTGCCGGTATCCTCTCCGAATTGTTCCACTACAACATTCCACTACGTTGGAGTATCTCACACTTGTATCAGGCCATCCTGAACAATGAAGAACACGTGCATGACATCGACTATCTGACGACCCTTGCCGGATTTATTCATTGGCAACTGACCGGACAACGCGTGTTGGGCATTGGTGACGCTTCGGGCATGCTTCCCATCGACCCCGCAACCCAGAACTATTCGGCTGAAATGGTCACCAAGTTCGACCAACTGATAGCCGACCGCAGTTACAATTGGAAGTTATTGGATATTCTTCCTAAAGTATTGCCGGCAGGTGTCAATGCAGGTTTCCTGACCCCAGAAGGTGCCAAGCGTCTTGATGTGTCCGGCCATCTGAAGGCTGGTATACCTTTCTGCCCGCCCGAAGGCGATGCAGGCACGGGTATGGTAGCCACCAACGCTGTCAAGCAACGCACGGGCAACGTATCGGCGGGGACTTCATCCTTCTCTATGATTGTGTTGGAGAAAGATCTCTCGAAGCCTTACGAGATGATAGACATGGTGACTACTCCGGACGGAAGCCCGGTAGCAATGGTGCACTGCAACAACTGTACCTCCGACCTCAACGCCTGGGTCAACCTCTTCAAAGAATACCAAGAACTGATGGGTATCCCCGTAAATATGGACGAACTCTACGGCAAGCTCTACAACCACGCTCTGACAGGGCAAGCCGATTGCGGAGGCCTGATGTCCTACAACTATTTCTCTGGCGAACCCGTAACCGGATTGGCCGAAGGGCGTCCCTTGTTTGTACGCTCTGCTAACGACAGGTTCACGCTTGCCAATTTTATGCGTGCCCACCTCTACTCCTCGGTAGGTGTACTCAAGCTGGGTAATGACATTCTGTTCAAGGAGGAACACATCAAAGTAGATCGCATCACCGGACACGGCGGATTGTTCAAGACGAAAGGAGTAGGTCAGCGTGTATTGGCAGCTGCCCTCAATTCGCCCATCTCCGTCATGGAGACAGCCGGTGAAGGCGGGCCGTGGGGCATGGCATTACTAGGTTCTTACTTAGTGAACAACACGGAGAATCGCTCCTTGGCCGACTTCTTGGACAAGCAAGTCTTTGCAGGCAATACGGGTGTAGAGATTACACCCACTCCTGAAGAGGTGGCAGGCTTCAACGCTTACCTTGAGAACTATAAGGCCTGTCTACCTATCGAGCAAGCAGCGGTGAATTATAAACGGTGAGTACATCGTGACATTGAAGTTGCTTTAAACTGACAGCCATCGTACAATAGAAGAACGATGATAGTTTGTCATATTAAATATTTGCTTACCTTTGCAAAAAATAAAACCAATCGATATGAACGACAAGAAACTGATGAACCGCGCAGCCGACAACATCCGCATTCTGGCTGCTTCTATGGTTGAAAAAGCCAAATCCGGACATCCAGGTGGTGCTATGGGTGGTGCCGACTTCGTGAACGTGCTCTTCTCCGAGTTTTTAGTTTATGACCCTGAAAATCCTATGTGGGAAGGACGTGACCGTTTCTTCCTCGACCCCGGACATATGTCGCCGATGCTTTACGCTCAGTTGGCATTGGCCGGCAAGTACACGCTGGACGAACTAAAGGAATTTCGCCAGTGGGGAAGCCCCACGCCGGGACATCCCGAACGTGACCTCACACGTGGCATTGAGAACACCTCCGGCCCGTTGGGTCAAGGACATACATTTGCCGTAGGAGCAGCCATTGCCGCCAAGTTCCTGAAAGCACGTTTTGGCGAAGTAATGAACCAAACCATCTACGCTTACATCTCCGATGGCGGCATACAGGAAGAAATCTCACAAGGAGCTGGTCGCATCGCCGGTACATTGGGCTTGGACAACCTCATTATGTTTTATGACGCCAATGACATTCAGCTCTCTACCGAGACGAAAGTTGTAACCAGCGAAGATACAGCCAAGAAGTACGAGGCTTGGGGATGGAAAGTCATCAAGATCAATGGCAACGACCCCGATGCCATCCGTGAGGCTCTGAACGAAGCCAAGGCAGAGGCGGAACGTCCGACCCTCATCATCGGACACATCGTGATGGGTAAAGGCGCTCGCAAAGCTGACGGCAGCAGCTACGAATCAAATTGCGCTACACACGGTGCCCCGCTCGGTGGTGACGCTTACATCAACACAATCAAGAATTTGGACGGTGACCCTGAGAATCCTTTCCAAATCTTCCCCGAAGTGCAAGAACTTTACGCCAAACGTGCCGCCGAGCTGAAGCAAATAGTGGCTGAGCGCTACGCTGCCAAAGCCGCTTGGGCAGCGGCCAACCCCGAACTGGCCGCTAAGTTGGAGCGTTTCTTCTCCGGCAAAGTTCCGGAAGTAAATTGGACCGCCATAGAACAGAAGCCCGATGTAGCTACCCGCGTCGCATCGGCCAACGTATTGAGTGCATTGGCCGAACAGGTAGACAATATGATTGTAGCTTCTGCCGACTTGTCCAACTCGGATAAGACCGATGGTTTCTTAAAGAAAACCCACGCTTTCCAAAAGGGTGATTTCAGCGGTGCCTTCCTCCAAGCAGGCGTAGCCGAGTTGACCATGGCTTGTTGCTGCATCGGCATGGCCTTGCATGGTGGTGTCATTACCGCTTGCGGTACTTTCTTCGTTTTCTCCGACTATATGAAGCCAGCCATACGTATGGCCGCTTTGATGGAAGTACCCATAAAGTTCATTTGGTCACACGATGCCTTCCGCGTAGGCGAAGATGGCCCCACTCACGAGCCTGTAGAGCAGGAAGCCCAAATTCGCCTGATGGAAAAAATGAAAAACCACAAGGGCGAGAACTCCATGTTGGTGCTCCGTCCGGCTGATAGCGAGGAAACGACCGTAGCCTGGCGTTTGGCCATGGAGAACATAAAGACTCCTACGGCTCTGATTTTCTCCCGTCAGAACGTCGCCAACCTGCCCGTAGGAAACGACTATGCCCAAGTAACCAAGGGCGCATACGTAGTGGCGGGTTCGGACGAGAATCCCGATGTAGTGCTCGTAGCTTCCGGCTCCGAAGTATCAACGTTGGTGGCAGGTGCCGAATTGTTGCGCAAAGACGGTGTAAAAGTACGAATCGTGTCAGCCCCGTCTGAAGGTCTTTTCCGCACACAATCCGCCGAATATCAAGAATCCGTGATACCTGCTAACGCCAAAAAGTTTGGCCTGACTGCAGGCCTTCCCGTCACACTTGAGGGGTTGGTAGGCACACAGAGCAAGATTTGGGGCTTGCCTTCATTCGGTTTTTCGGCTCCTTACAAAGTGCTGGATGAGAAACTGGGCTTCACGGCCGAGAATGTTTACAACCAAGTAAAAGCAATCTTATAAATATATAGATATGGAAACAATAGGAATTTGCTCCGATCATGCCGGATATGCACTGAAACAATATGTGAAGCAATGGCTCGAAGCCAAAGGTTGGGAATATAAAGACTTCGGTACTTATTCGCCTGAGAGTGTGGATTACCCTGACTTTGCGCACCCCTTGGCGCGTGCCGTGGAAGCCGGCGACTGTTATCCAGGCATTGCCATTTGCGGCAGTGGAAATGGCATAGCCATGACCTTAAACAAGCATCAAGGCATCCGGGCGGCTCTATGCTGGAGAGCGGACATAGCCGAACTGGCCCGCCAGCACAACAATGCCAACGTGCTTGTCATGCCTGGCCGTTTTATAACAAATACAGAGGCCGACGCCATTTTGACGAAGTTCTTCTCCACTCCGTTCGAAGGCGGACGCCACCAACGCCGAATCGAAAAGATTCCCATAGCCCAATAAATTCTCCCACAATAAAGAAAGGGTGTATCAAAATGACTTAGAACACGGAGACACAGAGATTTTATTTCATTGATTTACAGATATATTTTCTCCGTGTCTTTGTGTCTCTATGTTTTATTCCAAATTATGATACACCCTCTCTCTTTTTAAGCCAAATTCAAATATTTTCCTTATTTCCTTCCGCATCGGAGGAGTCCGGCATACCTTTCCGGTAGTCCATAGGCGTTTGTTGGAACTTATCTTTGAAACATTTTCGGAAGTACTTGGGCGAACTGAAACCTAAGCGGTCAGAAATTTCGCTGACATTCAACTCCATATCTTCCCGAAGCATCTTTGCCGCAGCGTTCAGGCGCAAAGACTGTATGAAATCAGCAGGCGTTTCGCCGGTAATCTCCTTCAGTTTGGTAAACAGTTTCGTACGCGACACTCCCATTTCGCGAGCAAAATCATCTGCCCCAAATCCAGCTGTGTACAAATGGTCACTTACTATCTTGACAGCTTTATCCATAAATTTTTGATCCACAATATTGGTAGCCATTGCTTTGCGGTTTTCCATCTGTACTTGTCCGGTAATTTTCCCCTGAATAAGGATGCGGTTGTTTATCAGGTTATTACAACGTGAAAGCAACAATTCCGCATCAAAAGGTTTCTCGATGTAGTCATCGGCTCCCATCTTGAGCCCTTCCAGCTGGTGCTCCCGGTCAGTCTTGGCGGTAAGCAAGACTACCGGTATGTGGCATAAGGAAGAATCTTGCTTAATGGCTTTACACAACTCCAGGCCCGACATTCCTGGCATAACGATGTCGCTCACCACACAGGCAGGCTTCTCTTGCTGCACTTTCTCCCATCCTTCTTGCCCGTTCCCGGCGATCGATACCCGATAATGAGGCTTAAACAACTCAGCTAAGGTATCACACAGCAGTTCATTATCTTCTACAATCAGAATCCGATTGCGTGAAACGTTTGATTCGTTGTCTTCTGCGGACGGATATTCCCGTTCAGTTTCATTGCCCCGTTGTGTTTCCACGGTCTCCATCTCTGGTATATTCGCCAGCACATTGTCTTTTTCTTCCGGTTCTGTCTCATCGGTAACGAGTTCTTCGGGTTTGAAGTGTTCATTCCCCAGCTTGAGATGCACACTGAAGATGGTTTCCACACCGGGTTCGCTGTGTACTTCTATCGTTCCATGATGCAGGTCAATGATACCCTTGGCCAACGAAAGTCCGATGCCGGTACCTTCATTAACCGACGCAGAGTCCGCTTGATAGAAGCGTTGGAATATACGAGGAAGATCTTCTTTTCGGATGCCGATGCCGTTGTCCATCACCTCGATAACAGCTTCATGCTCATACTTCTTCACTAAGACAGCTACTTGTCCTTGATTCACCCCCCCCATTTTGTAAACATATTTCATTGCATTATATATCAAATTGTTCACAACTTTAGGAAGTTGCTTGGCATCATACCACACATTGATTTCGTCCACGCTTTTCAAGAACTTGTATGCAATGTGCTTTTGAGCCGCATAATCTTGATAGAGGCAGAAACTGTTGTACACATCTTTCACAAGGTTGTGCTCGCCCACCTTCAACCGCACACCCCCTTGTTCCATTTTCCGGAAGTCTAATAACTCGGTTATCAAGCTTCGCAACAGCAGGCAACTCTTGTGAATTCGTCTGACGGAACGGCTGACTTTGATATCTTTTATACCCGATTGCAGCAAAGTCTCCACTTGGGTAATGATAATCGTCAAAGGGGTGCGGAACTCATGGGAGATGTTAATGAAGAAGCGCAATTTGGCTTGGTTCATCTGCTCAATGTCCTCCGCGTGCTTCTGTTCATACTTTACGGATTCTTGCAATTTGATTCGCCGCTTGTAGGACCGCACCACGTAACCGATGGCGATTCCTATCACCAACAGATAGCCTGCGTATGCCCATCCCGTTTCCCAGAAAGGCGGCTGTATCCTGATGGTCAGCCGACTGGGCGGGACAAGTTCCTCCGGCATATCCGACACTTTCACAGTCAGCTCATAGGTACCCGGCGACAAATTGGTAAAAGTGACGGAGTTCTTTCCCTGCATATCCATCCACACGTCAGAGAAACCTTTCAGTTGGTAGAAAAGTTTGTTGGGGTAAGGAGAGAGGTAGTCCGTGGTTGTATAGTTCAACGTAAAGGTCGTACACGAAGGCGGCAACAGAATTTGTCGGGCATAGGTCAATTCTTCCGTCAGTATCTTAGTACTGTCACCCGCATTTATTTCTGTCCCGTTCACCGTCAGCCGGTAGGGGAAAATACGATAAGAGGCGGAATCACGTCCCATATTGCTTGGGAAAAAGGAGAGCATCCCCTCCATACCTCCTACAAAGACTTCACCGTTACTGGCCTTGAACAAGGATTTCTTATTGACGGGAAACCGCGGGAAGGCTTGTTTAGATTGGTAATTGGTAAAACGACCGGAAGCTACATCGAACACGGACATGCCTTTGTCAGTAGTAACCAATAGCGAATCCGCAGACAATTCGCAAACCGCATACACCGTATTGCCGGCCAAGCCGTCCCTTTCGTGGTTAAAATTCTTGAATCGGTCTCCCTCTTTCAGGTAAACATCCAACCCTGTGCCGTCCATACAAAACCACATATTGCCTTTGCTGTCTCTGAAGATGTAGTTTACATCGTCACCGCTCAGACTATTTGGATTGTCCGGCTTGTGTCGGTAATATGTCACGACTCCACTTGTGAAATCGTAGCTGCATACACCTTTCTGAAGACGTGTAAGCCATAAGCGCCCCTTACCATCCAGTTCCAAATCCTTGCTGTATCGAGTTCTTGACCGATGCTCCTTATCATCCATCAGCGAACGGCATATTCCCGTAGCCGGGTCGAACAAGGTCAAACCACTGGGTATTGCCAACACTAATTTGCCGTCATACAGTTCAATATCCTCCACAATATCCGATGGCAAAGAGTGCGGGTCACCTTTCCGATGCCGGTAGGTTTGAAACCTACCCGTTTTCAAGTCCAACTTATTCAGCCCGCCCAAATGCGTGCCAATCCACAAAACATCGTTCGCCGCATCGTAACAAACGGCTTTGATATGGTTGTGCGAGAGACTGTTGGCCTTGTCCGAATGCTTATACCATTTGAAAGTCCTTGCACGCAGGTCGTAGCGGCAAAGCCCGTCCCCGTCTATGCCTATCCACAAGTACTGTTGTTTGTCTTCCGCAATGGAGCCTACAACCCCACCGCTCAGTCCTTCTGTTTCGTAAGGAGATACATCATATTTATAATAAGCCTGTTCGTTGGGATTGAAATAGTTTATTCCACCGTAATAGGTGCCTACCCACATTGTGCCTTGGCGGTCGCACAACAAGCTGTGAATAGAGGAAGATGTCAACCCGTTGAATGATTTATAATATCTCGAAAACTTCCCGGTGGACACGTCCAATTTATTCAAGCCACGAAATGTACCTACCCAAATATTGCCGTTGGTGTCTTCACAAAGCGACTGTACATAGCTTGAACTGAGTGAAAACGGGTCATCGGGGCGACGCCGAAGTTTTTTCATCTCCCCGTTTTCAAACACGTAAAGCCCCCGCCCATCCTTGAAGCCTATCCAGCAACGACCGGACGAATCTCTAAAGATGTCGCACACAAGCCCCTCGGGAATGGGGTTTGAGAGTTTCTTTTCGCCTTCCAATACGTAAAGCCCGTTTTTCGCAGTACCTATCAAGATTGTTTCCCCATATTGGCACAGGGTAGTAATGACGCATCCTTTGGGTAACTGGTACAACAACCGGATGCTGTCGTTTTCGAGACAATACAAGTTCCGGTTACTTTCGCCAATGACCATCCTACCATTGGCATACGAAAAACTTGCAGATTTGGGAAATACCAGTTTGAAAGAATCTTGGCGGATGCTGTAAGCGAAGAGTGCTTGGTCTGTCTTAAGGAACACAGTTTCCTTGCCATCCCCGCCTATCTCATACACATGTTTGCCAACCAGCCCATTCTGTCCAGATTTGTAACTTCTAAACTCCGTGCCGTTGAACAAGCAGACCCCATTGTCCGTACCTATCCAAATAAAGTCACGTCCGTCTTGGTAGATGTCGTGAACTACGTTACTCATCAATCCGTCTTTCATCGTGTAGTGACGGAATTGCGGAACATAGTTCCGGGCAGCAACAGACATTACTGCACAAAGACAGCTTACGGTTAGCAACAGGCTCTTAATGAATTTTGTCATAGTATATGAGAGATAAAAATCTTATTTTGTCTGCAAAAATAAGGATTTTATCTGTATTATCACCGCATTCATCTATGAATTTGCATTAGAATACTTTATGAAAAGCACAGTACTTCTATGGAAGGATTACAGTACTTCCCCAAAAGTACTGCAGTACTCCCAAGGAAGTACTACGGTAATTCCTTAGGAAGTACTGAAGCCACCATCCTTCCCTATACATTTAAAGTGACGGGGCTACCCTTTAAATGAAACGAGACTTCCCTTTAAATGCTATTTTCACGCTTCCGACAAACGGTATACGCATCGTCTGAACTATGTTTCACGCTTTCATATTCTTTTCAACCATTTGGATTTGAATAAGATATGGTGAAAGATGTATCTTTCACGTGAAATTTCACAGCGGCATTGTGTGGTGACAGTTTGTGAAGGGAGATAATAAAGGGGCTTAAACGTACAAATAGGAGGCTTTCGCGTACAAAAATAAGCGTGTATGTCGTTGTGAACGTGTTGCACCCTTGTTTTGTATCGTCTATCCCAGTCTTCCACATCAGTTTTCATAAGTTTGCAAGCGATAATACTTTTTAAAACTAATATTATGTATTTAGATGCTATGACAAACAAATTTAAAAATTTGTGCCGACTTGCAAAACGGCGAGTCGGTTTGTTCCTGCTAGTGCTAAGCACTGCGCTGATGGCATTCGGGCAGCAACAAGTAGTGAAAGGAACGGTGAAGGACGCTTCCGGCGAACCGGCCGTAGGCGCGACCATCCTCCTAAAAGGTACTCAGACCGGTGTCATTACCGACATCGACGGAAATTTCTCCATCCAAGTGGCAGACGTTGGGAAAGCCGTACTTACCATATCTTATATCGGATATGAGACGCAAGAAGTCGCCTTGAACGGAAAGACCAGTGTCCAAGTAACGTTGCAGGAGTCTTCTGAAATGCTGGAAGAAGTACAAATCGTGGCTTACGGTGTGCAGAAGAAAGAAACGCTGACGGGTGCCATTTCCTCGGTGGACACAGAAGAATTGCTTGTTTCACCCAATGCCAGCGTAGCCAACTCGTTGGCAGGTAAGATTACCGGTTTATCTTCCGTACAAAGTTCCGGACAGCCGGGTGCTGAGGACCCGAAAATCTTCGTCCGTGGTGTCGGTTCGTTGACCGAAGGCGGTGCTTCCCCGCTGATTTTGGTGGACGGCGTGGAACGCTCTTTCTTCCAAATGGACCCGAACGAAATTGAAAACATCTCCGTATTGAAAGACGCTTCGGCGACAGCCGTATTCGGTGTGCGCGGTGCAAACGGCGTTATTTTGGTAACCACCCGCCGTGGTGAAGAAGGAAAGACTAAGATTTCACTCAGTTCTTCAGTAGGTATCCAGCAAGTGGCCAACTGGGTTGACTTGGCTGATGCGTACACATACGCCACGATGTATAACGAGCGTGAAATCAACGATGGCGGCGAACCCGTCTTCGACCAATACGCTTTGGACCGCTTCCGCTTGCACGACCAACCCATTGTTTATCCGGACATCGACTGGTACGACTATATGGTGAAAGATGCCGCCGTACAGACACAGCACAACTTGAACATCTCCGGAGGTACTGACCGTATGCGTTACTTCATATCGGTGGGTTACCTCTATCAGGATGGTTTGATGAAGGACTTCGGCCAAGGTTACGGTTACAAGTACAACCGTTACAACTACCGAACCAACTTAGACTACGAAATCAGCAAGTCCACCACCTTGAAGCTGGGTATCGGTGGCGTGGTAGGCGACCGCAGGGAACCGAACAGTAGCCGTTTCTGGGAGAACCTCTCCATCTCGCAACCTTTTGCCAGCCCCGGTTTGGTAGACGGCCAACCTATGACTTCAGCATCCCGCTTCCAAAATATTATGTATGTCAACCCATTCACCGACATTTATGGAAAAGGCGGGAAAAACATCTTGAACAATACCATGAACCTCGACCTGCACTTGGTGCAGAAACTGGACATGGTGACCAAAGGTTTGTCTGTGGAAGCAAAAGCTGCTTATAACACCGGCTATACCTACACCAAGACACGCACCGGCAACATCGAGGTTTGGACTCCCTACTTCGAAAGCGAAGTCGATGGTTCAGGTTTGCTTCCCGGTGACCCCGGCTTCAACGAAAACGTGGTTTACCGCATCAGCGGCACCAACTCCAAGCCCGGCTTTAGCGAAAGCACCGGCCGCAGCCGCGACTGGTATATGGAGTTCAGCCTCCGGTATGCGCGTAAGTTCGGTGCACACAATGTCAGTGCCCTGTTGCTGTACAACCAAAGCAAGAAATACTATCCGTCGCAGTTGCCTTACTTGCCTACCGCATACGTCGGATTGGTAGGACGTGTCACGTATGACTATAAGTCACGCTACTTGGCCGAGTTCAACATCGGCTACAACGGCTCCGAGAACTTTGCGCCGGACAAACGCTTCGGTACTTTCCCCGCCGTGTCATTGGGTTGGGTGGTTACGGAAGAACCTTTTATGAAGAACCAACAAGTATTCGATTTCTTGAAATTACGTGGTAGTTTGGGCTTAGTTGGTAACGACAATATGAGCAACAACCGCTACCTGTACTTGCCGGACAGCTACAATGTGAACTTGAAACAAAACGAAGGTGGCAGTTGGAAAGAAGAAAAATGGGGTTACAACTTCGGTTTTGAAAACAACGCTTGGTGGAATGGTGCCGTAGAGCAGCGCTTGGGTAACCGAAACGTGACATGGGAAACAGCCTTGAAGCAGAACTACGGTCTGGATATGAACTTCTTGGACAACCGACTGAAAGTGACCGCTGAGTATTTCCGTGAAGACCGTAAAGACATCTTGATTTCACGTAAGACCATCCCGTTGCTGACATCCCTCAGTGCCAGCCTGCTCCCGGTGGTGAATATGGGTAAGGTAAAGAACCAAGGTTATGAAATAGAAATAACCTGGAACGACCGCATCGGCGATGACTTCCACTACAACATCAACGCCAACGTATCGTACTCGAAGAACAAGATTATCTTTCAAGACGAAGTAGAACCGAACGAACCCTACCTGTGGCGTACCGGTCGCGAAGTTGGCGCCCAGTTTGGCTACGTGGTAGACGGTTTTTATAGCTACGATGACTTCGCAAGCGCGGAAGACGAAAAGAGCGGTATCTTAAAAGATGGGCTTCCCAAGCCTTTGGTACCCGTACATGCAGGTGACTTGAAATACAAGGATTTGAATGGCGACGAAGTGATTGACTCCGACGACCAATGTCAAGTAGGTTTCCCGACCCGCCCGAATTACACATTTGGTCTGAACCTGAGTGCCGACTACAAAGGCTTCTTCTTCTCTATGAACTGGACAGGAGCCGCAGAACGCTCCGTCTCGTTGACCAGTATGTTCCGCGAGCCGTTTATGGGCGAAAGCCGTGGTTTGATGCAATACCAAGTAGACGGACGCTGGACACCAGAGACTGCCGCTACGGCCAAGTATCCTCGTTTCTCAAGAACCAGCCAAGATTACAACGCATACGATTCTGACATGTGGATTGTAGATGGGTCATACATCAAGTTGAAAGATGTTTCTGTCGGCTACAATTTCAACAACCGTCCGGCATTGAAAAAATTAGGCATCACGCAATTGGGCATCAAGCTCACCGGTTACAACCTCCTTTGCATCAGTCCGTTCGACCTGATGGATCCGGAGTTCGTCATCGGTTGGCAAAACACCAAGTATCCCGTGACCCGTATATATAACTTAGGTGTAAACATCACTTTCTAAACTTTATTGAATATGAAAAAGATAATAAAAGGTCTCGCTTTGATTTCCTTGTTGTGCGTGGGAGCGGGATGCGACGATATCAAATTCGGTAACGCGTTTTTGGAGAAACCGTTGAGCGATGAAATGAACATGGACTCCGTCTTCGGAAACAAAATTTATGCCGAACAGCAATTAGCACAAGTGTACCACTCACTACCCGATCACACCCCAATCAACGGACGCTTGAACTGGGGCTCGTTGGAGAGTATTACCGACTTAGGTACCTTTCGTAAAAGTGGAGGTTCACTATACCACAGCGGCCAGCTGACTGCCGCAAACTACGGCGGAGCCGCTTATCGAATGGATTACGGCCGGTCCGACGGTAAATTTTCGGCCATCTACGGTATCCGCCAAGGACACATCTTCATTGAGAACGTAGACCGCGTGCCCGACATGACCGAAGAAGAAAAGAACCGCCGCAAAGGGGAAGCCGAAATGATCATCGCCTACCACAACGTGGACATCTTCCGCAACTATGGCGGTATGCCATGGATAGACCATGCCTACACGCCGGAAGACGATATGACGATGACCCGTATGACCATTGAGGAAGCCGTAAAGAACATTTCCGCACTAATTGACGACGCCGCCTCCAGACTACCTTGGGACGTGGAGGCCAACGATGACGGACGTATGACAAAGGCCGGCGCATTGGCATTGAAATCGCGCCTACTGACGTTCGCCGCCAGCCCGTTGTTCAACAGTGCCCAACCTTTCAAAGACGGAGAAGCCGCACAAAACCACAACGTTTGGTGGGGCGACTACCAACAAAGCCGTTGGCAGGACGCGCTGAATGCTGGATTGGAATTCCTCCGCGAGAATGCCCGAAACGGCAACGTCTACAAATTGGTAGACAACGGAGACCCCCGCAAGAGTTTCTGCTCCGGTTACTTCGACCGTTACAACCACGAGACGCTGATTAGCAGCCACCGTTACATCAAATGGGACTTGAACGCCTATAACGTCACCCAAACCCGTTATGGCACAGGCGACCCGACTATGTGGTATTGCGATATGTTTCCCATGAGAGACGGCAGCGACTTCAGCTGGGACAATCCCGAACACCGCGCCCATCCGTTCTTTACGGAAGACTTCGAAATGACCCGCGACCCCCGTCTGTATGAAACGCTCATCGTGACCGGCGACAAATTCTGGGGACGTAAAGCGGAAATTTATTCCGGTGGCCGTGAACAACCCAAAGACATGGGCGGCGGACAAAACTGGCGTTGGGCCGATATGGGCTACTTTGGTATTGGCGTGCGCAAATATTACCAGGATCACAACAATGAATTGCAAAACAAGTTCTATAACTGTTGCCTGCTCCGTTTGCCGGAAATCTACCTGAACATTGCCGAAGCAATGAACGAGCTGGGCATAGCAGAACAGAAAGACGAATTCGGACGCGATGCCTACGACTACATCAACCTGCTGCGCGACCGCGTACAGATGCCACACGTGACGAAAGAAACTGCCGCTCCGGGCGAAGCCTTGCGTGAAGCCATTCTCCGCGAACGGGCGTTGGAGTTCGGCTACGAAGAAGTGCGCTACTACGATATGAACCGCTGGAAACGAAGCGACTGGCTGAAAGCCCGCAAGATTTACCGCTTACGCACGTATCCGGTAGGGGAAAAGGTGAACGGCAACTTCGTGAACTTCCGGTATGAGTTCTTGGAACAATCTCCCAATCCACACACTTGGATTGACAATTGGGATGATAAATACTATCTGTGCCCTATTCCTTTGGACGAAATCAACAAGAAATACGGCCTGGTTCAAAACCCCGGTTGGGAATAAGGAGAAGGACTTAACTAAAGAATTTGAAAAACATGAAAAAGAAATATATTTCCGTATTGGCGCTGGCCTGCCTGTTCTCGGCTTCGGCCTTGGCGCAACAAAAGATTACGGGTGTAGTAAAGGACGCCCAAGGTCAGCCTGTACTGGGTGCTTTGGTGACCGCAGTAGGCCATCCTGCTGAAAAATCCATTACCGACCAAGAAGGTGTGTTTACCCTAAACGCTAATCAAGGCGAATACATCGAAGTGGTGTACGCCGACAGTCAGAAAAAACGGTTCTGGATTAAAGGCGAAACATTGGAAATTTGTTTGGAAGACTTGGATGCCTATACCGAAAACCGCAGCAAACTGCAAAGCGGACGGGAACAGACCCAAGCCATCTCGTCCCTGTCGGGCGAAGAAATTGCCAATAACTCAACTTTCAACGTGGGTAACTCACTGTACGGCATGTTGCCGGGCTTGATTGTGAAACAAAACACCGGATGGACCGATGGCGCCACCTTGATGGTGCGCGGCGGAGGTTCGCAATCGTCACAATCGCCACTCATCGTGGTAGACGGTATTCCGCGCACGTTGAACTACCTCAACAACCTGGAAGTGGAAAGCATCTCCGTATTGAAAGACGGTGCCGCCACGGCATTGTGGGGAACACGCGGCGCCAACGGCGTAGTGGTAGTGACCACTAAACGCGGACAGTACAACCAACGCGACATCGATGTGAACTATACGTATGGTATGGGACTGCCCATCAACCAACCGGAGTTCGTAGACGGTGTGACGTACGCCCAAATGCGCAACGAAGCACTCTATTACGATGGTTTGTCGCTGGAGTATGACGCTACAGCGTTCGAGGCATTCCGCAACGGATCCAATCCGGACGCTTTCCCCAATGTAGACTGGTTAGGAACCGCTTTGCGTGACTACACCACCAACCATCAACTGAACCTGACATTCCGAGGAGGCGGCAAACGTGTACGTTACTACACGGCCATCAACTACAAGAACGACCACGGTATCTTGGATAAGGACTTGGTGACTTCAACCGGCCGTTTCGACGCGCAATTCAAGAAGTACCGTCTCGATGCCCGTATGAACTTAGACATTGACGTGACCGACTATACACGGGTGTCTTTGAACATGTTCGGTTTGCTGCACGAGAACAACCGTCCCCGTGTGACCGAAGACAATGTATTTACAGCATTGTTTAACGTACCCTCGGGAGCTTTCCCAATCCGTACAACGAATGGTTACTGGGGAAGTAATAACATTTTCCAGAAAAACCCCATCGCCCAAATCGCTGAGAACGGTTATTTCCGCAGCGACGAACGTATGTTGCAGTCTGACCTGCGCATCTATCAAGACTTGTCATTAGTAACCCAAGGCTTGAAAGCAGAAGTAGGCATTTCGTATGACAACAGTGCTGTTTATCAGGAAACCGGAACACAAGAATATGAATACGAAGCACTGACGGTAACTCCGGGTGCTGTGTTGGGCGAATATAACATTCTGCGTAACATTGCCGGTGAGGAAAAGGCCCTCTCTATTTCCAACGGTGGTCTGAACAGCCAGTTCATGCGCTTAGTAATCGATGGACGAGTAGGTTACGACCGTGCTTTTGGACTGCATGCCGTCAACGGAACGTTAATGTACCGTCAAGAATCCTATACAACTATGGGGCGCAACAACGGCCGCAAACGCCAGTCGGTCATCTTTACCGGTGGTTACAATTACGACAACCGCTACTTGGTAGACGTAGTAGTGAACCACAGCGGTACGAGCGTGTTGAGCGATGGTGACAAGTTCCGCACCTACCCCGCCATTTCGGCAGCATGGGTACTCTCGAACGAAGCTTTCTGGAAAGACGCAAGTAACGTAATCGACTACTTCAAAATCCGCGCATCGTGGGGACGTTCGGGCAACGACAACATCGGTTATGACCTTGACGAACGCTATTGGGTAAGCTGCGGTGGTGGTCTTTTCAAAGACACTCCTGCCGGTGCCAGCGGTCTTCATGCCGGTGACTTGGCAGTCTCCGATTTGGACATTGAATTGGCCGACAAGTACAACTTCGGCATCGATATGCGCCTGTTCAACCGATTGTCTTTGACAGCCGACGCTTTCTACGACAAGCGAACGCAAACACTGATTTCGGCAAGCAACCTGTATTCGAGCGTTATCGGTACCGGTATCCCCCAATTGAACATGGGTGCCACCAACTCTAAAGGTATTGACTTGGGTTTGAACTGGGAAGACAAGATCGGTAAAGACTTCAAATACTACGTAGGCGGAACTTTCTCATACCTGCGCACTTGCATCGATGAAAACGGAGAAGGCTTCAAGCCATACGACTACCTGTACAAGAAAGGCGACCGCATCGGACAGGTTTACGGACTGGAAGCCATCGGCTACTTCCGTGACGAGACGGACATTGCCAACAGCCCCAAACAGATGTTCTCGGATGTACGCCCAGGTGACATCAAGTACAAGGACCAAAACGGTGACGGCAAGATTGACTCGTACGATGAAGTGGCTATCGGCCATTCTTCCAGCATACCGGGCATCTACTACGGTATCCAATTAGGATTCGAATGGAAAGGATTTGGTGTTGACGCCGTGTTCCAGGGAGCCGGACAATACAGCCGCATGCTGAACACCCGCTCGGTATATTGGCCGTTACGCAATAACAACAGCAACTTGACCAAATGGTACTTGGAAGACCGCATACGCTGGACCGAAGACACCAAAGGCGTAGCTACCGCACCGCGTCTGACTACGTTGGACAACGCCAACAATTTCCGCAACAGTACGGAATGGTTGGAGAACGGTGCCTTCTTCAAACTGCGCAACCTCAACATCTACTACAACCTGCCTAAGAAGTGGATTAGCAGCCTGAAGATGGACCAATGCCAAGTCTATGTACGAGGTAACAACCTCTTCTCTATCGACCATGTGAAGTATCTGAACTGCGAGGATCTCTCGGTGAACTATCCGGATTTGATGTCCGTGTTCGTAGGTGTGAACATTAACTTCTAAAAAAAGACTGAACGCAATATGAAAAAATTAGTTTTATTCATAGCCGCATCCCTCACATTGGGGGGATGCGATTTCCTGGACTTCGACGAATCACAGGGAAAGACCCAAGAGGAAGCCTACGGCTATTTTGAAAACGTATTGGCTTTGGGAAATGCCGCTTACCGCTCACTCCCCGATGATTTTGGAGATCACATAGGCGGTGCTCTTCGTGAGGCGGCCACCGACAATGCCGTGTATACTTGGGAAGACAATGCCGTGTACGACATCTACAACGATGTATGGAGTCCGTTAAACTTGATAGACAACAAGTGGAGCGAATATTACCAAGTCATTTATGACATCAATATGTTCCTGCGTGATTACTCCGAAGAGAATTTGGAGCGCCACCAGTGGGACTCCAACTATCCGGACAATATCGAAAAAGCAAGAATGTCGTTACGCGAAGTAAGAGTACTGCGTGCCCTCTACTACTTCGAATTGGTGAAACGCTACGGCGACGTGCCTTTGCTGACCGAGCCTATAGAATTGGACCAAATCAACAGCGTTACCAAAACCAAGGCAACCGAGGTACTGAACTTCGTGGCAACCGAGTGTGCCGCCGTGGCCGATGAACTGCCGTTAGACCACAACGACTTCTTCGGCGAGACTGGTCGTGTGACCAAGGGTGCCGCCCTTGCCATCCGCGCCCGTGCCTTGCTCTATGCTGCCAGCCCGTTGCTGTGCGAAGGCGACGCTTCAGCTGCTTGGAAAGCCGCTGCCGAAGCCGCCCACGATGTGATTGCTATGAATTACTACAGCCTTCCCCCCATCGACGAGGACCCGTTGTACGATCCCAACTTGGGTGACGCTGTGCTGCAATCGCCGCAACTGATTTTTGAGACCCGTAACAATGCCAGTCTGACGTTCGAGACCCGCAACTTGCCTATTGGTTTTGCCAACGGTACGAACAGCGGTAATACGCCGACCCAGAACTTGGTGGACGAATTTGAAATGAAAGACGGAACGCCTTTCAACTGGAGCAATGCCACGCACGTGCAGAATATGTATTATGACAAGGCAGGTAATCAGACCCGCGACCCGCGCTTTTACCGCACCGTGCTGGCCAATGGTATGAAGTTTATGAACACCCAAATTGACACGTACGAAGGCGGTCGTTTCGGTGCCCCCATTACCGGAGCCACACGAACCGGCTATTACCTGAAAAAGTTGGTCAATGAAACGGTCGTGCTGACGCCGCCCAATACCGTCACCAAGAACCACCATTACCCGACTTACCGCTATGCGGAAGTGTTGCTGAACTACGCCGAGGCACTGAACGAATGGCAAGGGCCGGACTATACCGATGCCACTTGCACACTCTCTGCACGCCAGGCATTAAACCAAGTACGCCAAGCAGCAGGTATGCCCAATGTAAGAGGTGCCGGTGACCAGAACTCATTCCGTACAGCTGTGCGCCACGAACGCCGCGTCGAACTGGCGTTTGAAGACCATCGTTTCTGGGACATCCGCCGTTGGAAGATTGGCAACGTGGTAGAACAAATCTATGGTGTACACATCCGTAGGAACGGAGCCAACTTTGAGTACACCCGCCAACTGGTACAAAGCCGAATTTGGGATGACAAAATGTACCTGTACCCGATTCCACAGAACGAGATTTATGTGAATCCCAATCTGTTCCAAAATCCGGGTTGGGAATGATAAATAGAAGTTTAACGAATGAACATTACAAAGATGACAAATAAATTAATACTGAATCTGTTGATAGGAGGAGGCTTGCTTGCAGGCCTCGCCTCCTGCGCGGAAGAGTCGATTGCCTTGACAGATGTCAGATATCCGACTTACGAGCGCTTGGATACGGCCGGTTACGAAGGTTACGAATTGGTTTGGGCCGAAGAATTTGAGCAAGACGGACGTCCCAACCCCTCTTACTGGGTGTACGATGAAGGCTATATGCGCAATGAAGAAGCGCAAGATTACCTAAGCGACGACCCCCGAACTTCGCGCGTTGAAGGCGGCGACTTGGTCATTGAAGCTTTCAAAGACCCGCACGAGGGCGTGAACAAATGGACCGGAGAACCTTACCACTTTGATTATTCTTCTGCCGAACTGACTACTAAAGGCAAAGTAGACTTCCAATACGGGCGTCTGGATATTGCGGCCAAGATACCGACAGGGCGCGGCGTATGGCCGGCATTCTGGCTTAGACCGACCAATGCGCTCGAAGGCAAATACGCCGAAATAGACATTATGGAATATGTTTGGGGGAATAACGAAGACCACGAAACATTTTACGTAACCCTGCATACACAGGCTACCACCGATGGAGTGGCCGAGCGTTGGTCGGGCAACACAAGTTCGCCCACACTCGAATCGAACTACCACCTCTACTCCTTGGTATGGGATGAAGAATCGATTCAAGTACTGTTCGACAACGAAGTGGTTTGCACAGCTGAGAAAGAAGAAGGCATGACGCTGGATTATTGGCCTTTCGACCAACCGTTCTTCCTCATCATGAACATAGCCGTAGGCGGTGGATGGGGCGGTTCGTGGGGTATCGATGAAACCATCTTCCCGAAACAAATGAACGTGAAGTACATCCGTTACTACAAGCCCATCGAAGTCAGCGTTCCTGACGAAGGTGGCAATGTGGACGAAGGTGCCGAATACATCATCAACGGTGGTTTTGAAACCGACATAGATGCCGCACAATTGCCGAAAGTAGGCCCACGCAGCGACATCGAATATGAAAACGCCCTCAACTTCGTCAACCGTTGGTGGGTAATCAGCCACAATAAAGCAACTTTGGTCATTGACGAAACCGAAGGCGCCAATGAAACGAACCGTTCGATGAAGTACAGCAATACCAAACTGAACAACTGGTATAGCACCGATATGTCTATGTGCATCCAAAATGTTCCGGCTGGTAAATATACACTCAGTTTTTGGGCTAAGAGTAACCAGGCATCATCTCCGATGGCCATCAACCTGGCGTTGTGTGAGACGGCTGATGATATGAAACTGCTCTACAAAGAATGGAAATCGTTGGTAAAAGAGAACGGAAAGACTGTCATCAAGCAGAAAGAAGCAGGTGCCAGCGGTGACCTCTACTGCTTGAGTTCAGAAATTATAAGTACGGAATGGAAACAGTATTCCATTACTTTGGACATTCCAGAAAACATCCTGCTGAAATTGGTACTGAAGCCACAAACTTCGGGCACACCCGGTCTGAATTCCTACAAGCTCCAGACTCCGGCCGAGAACTTGGAATTCTGGTTTGATGAATTCTCCTTGAAAGAAAAGAAATAAGATTTTCTCAGGATAATGAATAATTTGGGGCTTCTGTACGATGATTTTTCTTGCAGAAGTCCCATTTTTAGTTTAATTTTGCTCAATCTAAAAATATAAATGTCATGAACCTAAAACAATTTATCCAACTATCCGGAATCGCCTTATTCCTGACAGTCACCCCTGCGTTTGTTTTTGCATCTTGTAGTGACGACAACGTTGTCGAAGAACCGGTTACACCACCTGACGATGACGATGATGATAAAGAAGAAGAAGAAAAGCCGGACGAAGCCTTGCTAAAGACTTGCCAAACCATCCTCGAACGAATCAAAAACGCTAATTTGCCCACCAACGCATCCAATGTGGAAAAAGATGTTGCCAAATGGATGGAACAACTCCGCAAAGACGGCTCCTTTCCCGACATCAACTATACCGATCGTGCGTACAGTTGGATTCCCGGCAACCACCTGACACGAGTCAAACAAATGGCCCAAGCCTATGTCTTGAACGAAAGCAAGTATTACGGAAACGAAGACTTATACCAACAAATCGTTCAAGCCTTAACGTATTGGAACACCGTCCATCCGGTGTGTGACAACTGGTACCATAACCAGATTTCCGCACCGCAAGATATGAGCACTATCCTCGTCCTGATGCGTTATGGCAAGACACCCGTTCCCGAAGAACTGGAAGACAGCATTCTCCTCTATATGAAACAGACCGGAGGTGATCCAGAAGAGCAGACAGGTGCCAACAAGACTGATGTTGCCTTGCATTGGCTATACCGAGGATGCCTGCAAACAGATAAAAGCGTTATGGACAAAGCAGTGCTCCACTCGTTTATGCCTCTGGCTTATGTCGCCTCCAATCAAGAAGGAGTCCAGTACGACTTGTCGTACTTCCAGCACGGACCGCAACTGTACATTGGCGGATATGCTCCGGTCATGCTCAGCGGTGTGACCCAAGTAGCGGAATATACGGCAGACACCGACTATAAGTTATCTCCCAACCAACTGAATGTACTGTATAAATTCATCAACGACACGTACATGAAAAGCATCCGGGGACATGTACAATTCTACAACATCGTAGGTCGTAGTGTCAGCCGTCCGGGAGCCTTGAATTGCAGCAGTTTTACCCGAACCCTTGAAAAAATGAAAAAGATAGACCCTGCCCACAGTGCCGAATACGACAAACATATCGCCACCTTGAAAGGCAGTGGCTACGGTTCCGTCACAGACAACTTCACCCACTACTACATTGGCGATTGGAGCTTGTTCCAAGGCAAAGACTATTCTGTCGGCGTGCGCATGGCTTCCAAACGTACCCGGAAATGCGAAAACGGGAATAAAGAAAACCTAAAAGGATTCTTTATGAGCGACGGGTCTATGAACTTGGCCTTAGAAGGAGACGAGTACTTCGACATCTTCCCGGTGTGGGACTGGAATCGTGTACCCGGAGTGACCAATCCACAAATGGCCGAAATTCCCTTGGCCAAAGGATGGGGTGAAGAAGGCGAATCTGATTTCTGCGGAGGGCTGTCCGCCGGTGCAAACGGACTGTCCGGATTCAAATTTGCAGGCAACACGCATGGTGTCAGTATGTCTGCCAACAAGGCTTGGTTCTTTCTGAATGACCGAATCGTATGTTTAGGCAGCGGCATCACTTCCACCATGGCAGAACCTATCAATACTACCGTTGACCAATGCAGTTTCAAGGGCAACATGGCATATGCCGTAAACGGACAGGAGAGTACCGCCTCAATAGGTACCGAAGTGACCGATGAAGCCTTGGATTGGGTATGGCACGGACGTGTGGGTTATTTTTTCCCCGAAGGACAAAAGGTTTCCCTAAAAGCCGAAAACCGCAGCGGAAACTGGTATGACATCAATAATACCAAAAGCAAAGATCCCGTCGAGAAAGAAGTATGCACCATTTGGCTGAACCACGGGACTACCCCTGCAGACGCAACCTACAGTTACATTATCGTACCAGGCATCGACAATGCGGGAGCTATGAAGAACTACCGGACGGAAGACACTGAAATCTTGGCCAATTCGGCAACTGTACAGGCCGTGCACGATGTAACAAACGGAATGGTTCAAGCTTTGTTCTACCAAAAAGGAAGCATCGAAGCCGACAAAATGAAGATTTCGGCAGACCATCCCTGCGCATTGATGCTGAAAAAAAGTGGAAACAACTTCGATCTCTACTTTGCAGACCCTTCTCACCAATTGACCAATTTGACTATCACCATCGAGTACAATGGCAAACAACAGACGTACACCTACGACGCATTTGGTGAAGACAGTGCCTACAAAGGGATGACGCATCAGGCGCAGTTAACTTTTTAACCATACTTGAGGGGTCATCATAAAGGGTTAAAACACGGAGATACAGAGATTTTTCATTGACTTACAAATCGCCTTTGTGTCTCCGTGTTTTCCCCAATCACAGCATACCTTCGTTTCTTATACATCAATAAATACCAATAGTTATGATACGGATAATAAAAAAACACATTCTATTTTATTCGTTATCGATCGTTACAACCCTTTCCGTCACCGCTTATTCACAAGAGAATACAAAAGTATTGCCGTACAAAAATCCCCGACTTTCCATTGAGGAGCGTCTGGACGATCTCATGAAGCGGATGACTCTTGAAGAGAAAGTATATCAGCTATGCGCACTCCGTATAGGAGAAGGGGACGAAATTTTTAAAACGAGTGGAGAATATACCCCCGAATTAATCCGCAAAGAATTGGGGAAACATGGTATCGGTCACATCAGTTGCCCCACTACAGATCGCGACTCCAAACAATCCGTTCAAATCATCAATGACATTCAGCGAATCAGCGTAGAGGAAACCCGTTTAGGCATACCGGCATTGGTCAACGACGAAGCCCTGCACGGCATCAAGGGCAAGGGGGCGACCAGCTATCCGCAGGCCATCGCTTTGGCTTCCACTTGGGACCTGACTCTCATGCAGAAAGTGGCGGAAGCAATAGGACGTGAAGCGCACAGCAGAGGCATCACGCAAGTACTTTCCCCGACCTTGGACTTAGCTCGCGACCCGCGTCACGGGCGGATGGAAGAGACCTATGGTGAGGATCCCTTCTTGGCCGCACGTTTTGGGGTGGAATTCATCAAAGGAGTACAGAAACAAGGAGTCATCTGTTCGCCCAAGCATTTTGTAGCCAATTTTGTGGCACCGGGAGGACGTGACGCCGGGAATATTGCCTTGGGCGAAAGGGAATTGAGGGAAGTGCATTTCATCCCTTACGAAGCCGCTGTCAAAGAAGCCCGAGTAAAGTCCCTTATGGCAGCCTATAATGCCATAGACGGAATACCTTGTCACGCCAATCATTGGTTACTGACGGATGTCCTCCGCAAGGAATGGGGATTTACCGGATTCACTGTTTCGGACTGGAGTGGCGTGAACCATACCTACGGACACCATCGGATTACTTCTTCCTTGGAAGAATCCGCCATAGTCTGCTCCAAAGCAGGAATGGACGTAGACCTCCCGCGTATCAAGTCGTACAAATTCTTGATTGATGCGGTGAAGTCCGGGAAAATGAACGAAAGCGATTTGGACGTAAACGTGAGGCGAATCTTACGCGCCAAGTTTGAATTGGGACTATTTGAAAATCCATACATAGAGGCGGAAAATGCCGTTAAATTACAAAATGCACCCGAATTCAGACAATTAGCATACGAAGCGGCTTGCCGAAGTATCATTTTGCTAAAAAATCAGAATAATATCCTTCCATTGCAATATAAGAAAATCGCCGTAATCGGTCCAAATGCCAACGTTTTACAATTAGGTGGTTATTCCGCTTCCGGTGTAAGCGGAAATACTCCTTTGCAGGGAATCAAAAAGGCATTGGGCACTTCAACGGAAATACTTTATGCCAAAGGGTGTGATTTGACCAAACAAGACCGTTCCGGATTTGAAGAAGCAATTTCCCTCGTCAAGCAAGCGGAGGCTACCGTCTTAATCATGGGAGGTCAAAATGGCAGAACCGGTGGTGAGACACAAGACCGGATTAACTTGGACCTGATGGGGGCGCAAGAAGCGTTGATAGAAGAAGTAGCGGCTTTGGGAAAACCGGTTGTAGTAGTATTGGTAGACGGACGTCCTGTGACTATGATGGACTGGATAGACAAGGTGGACAGCGTCGTGATGATGTTCTTTGCCGGTGAAGAAGGCGGCAATGCCTTGGGTGACATTTTGAGTGGCAAAGTGAATCCTTCCGGCAAACTGCCGGTTACCATACCCCGCTATACAGGACAGTTGCCTATGCCTTTATTGAACAGGCCGTATGGCAGAGAAGGAAGCATCGCAGAGTTTCCGTCTATCAAACGTACAGACCGGGTAAACAGCAAGGATAACCGATATTATCCTCTATATCCGTTCGGATATGGATTGTCCTATACTTCTTTTAAATATTCCAACTTTAAACTTTCCAAAAAAGACATTCAAAAAGGAGATGGAATAGAAGTCTGTGTAGACATTACCAATGAAGGAAATCGGGATGGCGAAGAAATCGTCCAATTGTATCTGACCGATGTGCGTTGCCGCATTTCACAGCCTCAAAAGAAACTGCAAGATTTCAAGCGGATATTTATCCCAGCCGGTGAAACGGTACATGTGACTTTTACGCTATCAGCCAACAACATGACTTTCTTGAATGAAAGTTTCCAAAAGGAAATCGGGGACGGAGAGTTTGAAGTTTTTGTAGGGAAAAGCAGTATGGATGGTCTGACTGAGATTTTCAATGTAGAATAGATAAAAATCATATAACATGCGATTAATCAAAATTATGAATCTACGTTTTACTCTATCAATAGCGTTGTCTATTGTCTATTTAAATGTTTTTGCCCAAACCGAGGAAGAAAAGATTGCCCGGAGTAATTATCAAAAGTATTATAAAGCTGGCTTTGCCCAAAGCACACCGGAGAAACAACAGGCATTGGAAGACTTCCGCACTTCTCTTTCAAACCATGCCTACAAAAAATACAGCGGAGGAGACTGGCAGAAAAGCTATAAAGACGATTTGCAAAAATTGCAGACGGACGGCACTTTCATTGACTTGAAAGATAGTGACGCGGGAAAGTCCTTAGGAGGGAATGAGGCTGACAGTGGCGGCTCCATCACTGCGGCTTTCAACCGTATCTGGCACATCGCCGAAGCATTTCGGCACGGAGAATTAACCTATAAAGCGAATGAAGAAACTTGGCGGCGTTGCCAAAAAGCCATCATACATTATGGAGGACTGGAAAACAGGCGTACCAATAATTACCGCCGTTTCCATGCTTCCTGTTTTGCCCTTCCTACGGCCGCCGTTAATATTTATTTTTGTCACCTATCCCAAATGGATGCAGTGGAAAAAGGAGAGGTAAAGGATAAATTGTCCGTAGAGGCTTGCGAAATGCTGAAGATGATGGGATTGCAAGCGTGGACTCAACCATTCCGAAATGATGCGACAGACCAGGATGTGGTGCAGCTAGATCGTTTTCGTAATCACGTGTGGTGGGTAGGCGGTAACGCATTAGGTTATCGTTCGTTGCTTCCAGTTGCTTTTATGATGCGTTCCATTCCAATGGTAGATGTATTGTCGGAGGTTTGTCAAAAATGCATTAGCATGACTTCACAACCAACATATGACACATCGTTTTGGACAGAAGGCTTTACGGCTGACGGTGCCGGATGGGGGCACGGCATGCAATGCCTCATATGGGGCTATCCGATAGACGGGACAATAGGTGCGCTTAACATATTGAGTGCGCTCAAAGGAAGTCCTTGGGAAAAGAAATTAAGCAGAGAAAACGTGAACGCGCTAATGAACTATTTTCAGGGGAGTAACTTCTATTATTATAAAGGATACAGTTTACCTTGTGTAGACCGCAACTCCATGTCATATAAATCCGAGAAAGCAGCCATCCGTTATCAAGGCTTGCTGAAACAATTATTGTCGGATTGGCGTGAATCTTTCACTCAAGATGAATTGAAAGAAATGGAACAGCTCTACGAAGAAACCTGCAAGCAGGACATCCATATGGAAGGATACAACACCTACAATGGAACGCGCTGGTTTTTCAATAATGACGATTTAATCAAAAAAGACAACCGCTACCACATCATTGTAAATATGGCTTCAGTGCGTTGTGACGGTTTGGAGAGTGCCCACACCTTTGCGGACGCTTACAACTATTATGTAACGGACGGTGGCACACTGTTCCAGAAAAAAGGGAATGAGTACCGAAAGGTGTTCGGGACTTATGACGTGACTGCCTATCCCGGCGTAACTGCCCGCGAGGGGATGGAACAGCTCCGGCCTGTCACGAATTGGCGTGGGTATTGCAGTAAGTACAACTTTGCGGCTGCCGCTACCTCCGGAGGAGGGAATGCGGCTGCCGGATACGTTTTTGAGAAAATGAACGCATCCGAAAAGGAAAATGTGAATGATAAAGGAAACAGTGTTCGGGCTGACCAAATATTATATGGTGTAAAAGCCCACAAATCCTATTTTATAATTGGAGATTATTTCATTGCGTTAGGATCAGGCATCACAAACCTTACGCCGGAAGTTCCCGGCCATATACGCACCTCTATTGACCAAGTGGAACAAACAGACAGTGTTTTCCGCTACGAGGGGGAAGGCATTGAATGGCTGGTACAGCAAGGACAATTTGCTTATTCCGTATTTCCGGAATATAAAGACCGGACACATATTATCCGCGAGTCAAGAGCAACGGAATGGACAAAGATGAACCCGTCCAACGCTAACCGCAAAAACCTTCCCCGAAAAGTTGACGTACTTGCCCTATGGATTGACCACGGCGAACGCCCCGTGAATGACACATATGGATATACCGTGTATTGCGGAGAAGGATTGCCGGCAAAAGAATATCCGTTCGAAGTGTTGCGCAACGATACCGCAGTCCAGGCCTTACAAGCTAAAGACCAAAAAGTCGTTGGCGCCATATTCTATGACAAAAACGCTTCGTTAAAGAAGAATGGGCTGGAGCTGTCTGTTTCCGCTCCGTGCGCCGTGCTCATAGAGGAAGAAGGAGAGCGGACGAAGCTGTCTGTCACCGATGCGCAAATGGACAAGGACTGCAAGCAGATAGAGATTGTCTGGAACGGACAGAAACATATTTGCGAAATGCCGCAAGGTGAATGGTGTGGGAAACCTGCCGTCATCAACTTGTCAGGCAAGTAAACGACACAACTAAATACATCTTTTCTAAACTAAATAAATTGAGGGAATGAGAAAAAACTTTTATTGGGTGATAGCGGTAGGCTTTGCATTGGTTTGCAGCGGAGGTTACGCACAGACCTCGCAAATGCAGCCGATGCCAAAAGAATACCGCTTGTATTACGATTCTCCGGCACCGAACAACGGAGGAGTGTTTCGTCCGGACGAAAGCGACCGCCCCATTGACGTGGATTGGGAGAACAGTTCTCTCCCGATAGGCAACGGCTATATGGGTGGTGCCATCTTCGGGCGTACAGATTCGGAGCGCATTCAGATTACGGACAAGACACTTTACATCAAAGGGCTGTGGGGTACCGTGACACAGACGGCTTTTGCGGATTTGTACATAGATTTCTTCCACCAGACGTATGGCAACTACCGGCGGAGTTTAGACTTGAACGATGCAGTGTGCCGGGTAGAATACGTACACGACCAAGTGATTTACCGACGGGAGTATTTCGCCAGTTATCCGGACAAGGTGATGGTCGTGAAACTCACGGCAGACCGTCCCGGCAAATTGACCTTCACGGTGCGTCCGCAGATTCCTTACTTGGTTCCGTTCGGGCCGTTGCAGCGTACAGATTCCATCACGAAAGGATACCTGAGCGGACGCACGGTGACACGCCACAGCTACAATGGGCGCACGGGAAAAGTGGTCGCCCAAGGCGACATACTGTCCTTACGGGGGCAGACGGAATATCTGAAGATTGATTATGAAGGTCGTGTCAAAGTCATTCCCTACGGAGGAAAACTCTCCGCACGCAACGATATGGACGGAGAGAACGGAACCATACAAGTGGAGAAGGCGGATTCGGCCGTCATCCTGTTCTCTTTGGGAACCAACTACCTGCTGGACAGCCAGACATTCTTAGCCGCTCCTCCTCATAAATTGGAGAAAGGCACTGACCCGCACGAGGGAGTCGTATCAGCCATAGAAAAAGCGGCGGAAAAAGGATTTGAGGCTTTGTATGCCGACCACAAAGCGGATTATACCAGTTTCTTCAACCGTGCTTTCATCGACTTGGGAGGCAAGGACGAAGGTATTCCGACCGATAGGCTTTTGGCGGCTTATAAGGCAGGGAAGCCTTCGCTTTATTTGGAAGAACTGTTTTTCCAGTACGGGCGTTATCTGCTGATAGCCACTTCACGCAAAGGCACTTTGCCCCCTACCCTGCAAGGTGTGTGGAACCAATACGAATTGGCTCCTTGGAATGGCAATTATACCCACAACATCAACATACAGATGAACTATTGGCCGGCTTTCAGCACCAACTTGGCCGAGCTGTTTGAAAGCTATGCCGACTACCAAAAAGCCTATAGGGAATCCGCGGAAAGGATAGCGGACAATTATATCCGGAGGTATCATCCGAAAGAATATTCTACCAAACCGCACAGTAACGGCTGGGTCATCGGGACAGCCGGTAACGCGTATGAGATTGGAGCACCCGGCGGACATTCAGGCCCCGGAACAGGTGGTTTGACGTCCAAATTGTTTTGGGACTACTACGCCTTTACGGCAGACCGGAAAATTTTGGAAGAGATTTCGTATCCTATCATTGAAGGAGTGGCACGTTTCCTAAGCAAAACGGTGGTAGACACTTTGGGGTACACGCTGGCCTATCCGTCTTCTTCGCCGGAACAGTTCAGCAAGCTGACGGGCAAACCTTATCCCAGTATGGGGTGCGCTTTCGACCAACAGATGATTTATGAGACCTATCACGATGCCTTGACGGGAGCGAAAATACTGGGACGCCGCTCCCCGCTGCTCCGTACGTTGCAAAAACAAATCAAGAAGTTGGATCCCGTACAAGTAGGATTGTCCGGACAGGTCAAAGAATATCGGGAAGAACAGGTTTACGGTGATATTGTATTGGAGAAAAACCACCGCCACATATCCAACTTGATAGGATTGTATCCGGGTACGTTGATTAATACCGACACTAAGGAATGGTTGAAAGCCGCCCAGACGACACTGAACTTGCGTGGAGACATTTCTACCGGATGGTCTATGGCGCACAAGCTGAACCTTTGGGCAAGAACCAAAGACGGCAACCGGGCTTACCAGCTCTTACAAGCACTCTTGAGCAACGCCACGCTTGACAACCTGTGGACTACCTGCAAGGCCGTGTTACGCTCTCCCTATCAAATTGATGCCAACTTCGGAGGAACGGCCGGCATAGCGGAAATGCTGCTCCAAAGCCATGAGGGATATATAGAACTTTTGCCCGCATTGCCTGATACTTGGCGTAAAGGGCATTATGAAGGCTTAGTGGCAAGAGGAAATTTTGTCATAGGTGTGTTATGGGATGAAGGGCATATACAACGTGCTACAGTATTCTCTCGGAAGGGGCAACCTTGCAGACTGATGTACAAGGGCAAAGGAACTATTACGGTGAAGCGTTCGGACGGACAAAGAGTACGAAGCCACATAAGTAATGGCATACTATCCTTTCCCACCGAGCCCGAAACGAGCTATATGATAGAAGAAGAATGATTTATCGAGTAGGAGGAGAGTGTATCAAAACAGAAAGTTACGATCAAACTGTCTAAGGGATCAAAGCGAAGCGTAGTCGAAACATCTCACATAGTGCTATATGAGACCCTTCGACTACGCTCAAGGTGACAAAATGATAATAATTTTGAATTTTGATACACCCTCACTCCTATAAATTCCCATTTATCAACTACGCATTTGCCGGATGAACCTTAATCTTACCTTAACCTTAAAAAATCTGCGGTTTAAAAGTTCATACAATTAAACTAACTTTCATACTTTTCCTTTCCCAAACTCTTTGTATCTTTGCGCCATCATGGAAAAGTTCATTGATGTCATATTGCCTTTGCCGCTTCACGCTTGTTTCACGTATGCATTACCTCCGTCTATGTCAGAAAGTGTCGAGATAGGTTGCAGAGTAGTAGTTCCCTTCGGGAAGAAAAAATACTATACCGGCATTGTACGTAACGTGCATTACTTGAAACCACAGGAATATGAGGTGAAAGAAGTAACAACGGTGCTGGACAAACGCCCCATACTGCTTCCGCTTCAATTCCGCTTTTGGGAATGGTTGGCCGATTACTATCTGTGCACACAAGGTGATGTGTACAAAGCCGCCCTACCCTCAGGGCTTAAATTGGAGAGCGAGACAATCGTGGAAATCAATCCGGATTTTGATACGGCGGAACATCTGACCGAACGCGAACAGAAGATTTTAGACTTACTGGCGAATCATCCCGTACAATCCGTCACCCTATTAGAAAAAGAAAGCGGGCTGAAGAACATCCTGGGGGTGATAAAGTCGCTATTGGAAAAGGAAGCCATTTTTGTCAAAGAAGAACTAAAACGCACTTATAAGCCTAAGGTTGAAACCCGAGTCCGGCTCACCGAAGCCGCTCGTAACGAACACCGGCTTCATATCTTTTTTGACGAACTTCAACGTCGTGCACCTAAGCAACTGGATTTATTAATGAAATACATCGAACTATCCGGCTGCCTAAGCGATAGGGAGGTAAGAGAAGTCTCTAAAGCGGAACTTCTGAAACGAAGCGGTGCGACATCCGCCGTATTTTCCTCTTTGGTCAACCGAGGAGTATTCGAAGTTTACCATCAAGAGACAGGTCGCCTGGCCAATGTCGGCTCGTCCGTCGCTCCGCTCCATCAGCTGAATGTTCACCAACAAAAAGCATACGATGCCATCCTTACCTCTTTCCGCACCCAGAATGTCTGCCTCTTACACGGTGTAACCGCCAGCGGAAAGACCGAAATCTACATCCACTTGATAGCCGAAACTTTGCGTCAAGGCAAGCAAGTTCTTTATTTGTTGCCCGAAATTGCGCTTACCGCCCAAATTACCGAACGGTTGCGACGTGTGTTCGGAACACATTTAGGAGTTTATCACTCTAAGTTTCCTGATGCGGAACGAGTGGAAGTGTGGCTGAAACAACTTTCGGATCAGCCTTATGACCTCATTTTGGGAGTACGTTCTTCCGTGTTCCTTCCTTTTAAACAGTTGGGCCTGATTATCGTGGACGAAGAACATGAAAATACGTACAAGCAACAAGACCCCGCACCCCGTTATCATGCCCGTAATGCCGCCATCGTATTGGCGGCAATGTGCGGAGCCAAAACATTATTGGGTACAGCAACTCCCAGCATAGAGAGTTGGTATAATGCCACCGAGGGGGGTAAATATAGATTGGTAGAGTTGAAAGAGCGTTACAAGGAGATACAATTACCCGAAATCATCCCGGTGGACATAAAAGAACTACAACGGAAAAAACGTATGAACGGGCCGTTTTCTCCCGTGTTGTTGCAATATATACGCCAAGCATTGGAGCAAAAAGAACAAGTCATCTTGTTTCAGAATCGCCGGGGATTTGCCCCGATGGTTGAATGCCACACTTGTGGTTGGGTGCCCAAATGCAAGAATTGCGATGTCAGCCTGACCTACCATAAAGGAATGAATATGCTGACATGCCATTACTGCGGTTATACGATGCCCGTTCCCCGGCAATGTCCTGCATGCGAAGGAGTGGACTTACGCAACCGCGGCTTCGGGACGGAAAAAATAGAAAATGACATAAAGGTACTTTTCCCTGAAGCCCGTGTGTCCCGTATGGACTTGGACACAACCCGTACCCGCACGGCATACGAACGCATCATTGCGGATTTTGAACAAGGGAAAACGGACATTCTGATAGGCACCCAAATGGTTTCGAAAGGACTGGACTTTGACCGGGTAAGCGTTGTCGGCATCCTCAATGCCGACACGATGCTCAACTATCCTGACTTCCGAGCCTACGAACGCGCCTTCCAGCTAATGGCACAAGTGGCGGGAAGGGCCGGTCGGAAGAATAAGAGGGGGCGTGTAGTCTTGCAAACCAAGAACATTGACCACCCCATCATAACCCAAGTTATGCGAAATGATTTTGAAGGTATGGTGGCAGCCCAATTGGCCGAACGCCAACTTTTTCATTATCCTCCCTACTACCGCTTAGTCTACGTCTACCTGAAACACCGTAAGGAAGATGTGCTTGAACAAGCTGCCGGACAAATGGCCGCCTATTTGCGGAGTGGGTTGGACAAGCGTGTGCTCGGCCCAGACAAACCGCCCGTAGCCCGCATCCAGACATTTTTTATCCGAAAGATAGTCATTAAGATTGAGCAAAAAATCGCTATGGCTAAAATACGGGAATACCTGATGGAAGTGCAACGGACGATAGTGGCCGACGAGCGTTTTCGCTCTTTAATTTTATATTATGATGTGGATCCTATGTAATTTAAATAACAGTTTATGAAAATAGAATTAGACGTACATACTCATACACTTGCCAGCGGACATGCATTCAGCACATTACAAGAGATGGCACAAGCCGCCGCCGACAAAGGGTTGAAACTATTGGGCATTACCGACCATGCGCCCAGCATTCCGGGTAGCAGCGACCCCATTTATTTTCGCAATCTCTATGTCGTGCCCCGCAAGATGTATGGCATAGAATTGATGTTGGGAGCCGAAATCAACATCCTCAGTTTTGAAGGCGATTTGGATATGGACGAACACTACTTGCAGATGCTTGACTTGCGCATAGCGGGCATCCACTCGCTTTGTTACCGACATGGCACACGGGAAGAAAATACCGAGGGGCTGATTCGCGTCATATCCAATCCTTATATTCACATCATTAGCCACCCCGGAGACGGCACTGCCCAACTTCTCTTCGAGCCGATTGTACGCGCCGCCAAAGAACATCATACCCTATTGGAAATCAACAACAGTTCCCTCCGCCCTTGCCGCCACAAAGAAGAAGCACGACCAAATAACTTGGAGATTCTCCGTTTGTGCAAGCAATACGAAGTTCCCGTTATTTTAGGAAGTGACGCACACATTTCCTTCGACATCGCCCGCTACGACTATGCACTTGAACTGATAAACGAAACGGAGTTTCCCGAAACCTTAATTATGAATACGGATATAGACAGATTTAAAAAATATATCGAATAAAATCAAGTTTTTATACTTAAAGATAAAAAGCATGAAACATCACATTTTAACCTATAGCCTGATGGCGTTAACACTCCTTCTTCTTTGCAGCTGCGGTTTTGGAGGCGGCAGCAAAGAAGTGAACGGACGGGATAGCTTATATACCACTGACTATATATTGGACTTGGCCATTACCCGACCGAAAGAGGCTCTCGCCTTGCTTGACACAGCGGAAAACTTGAAAATCTTCAATTCTTTCGAATCAAATTATCTGCGTGGAGCAGTTTATTATAACGGCCAATCACACTATAAAATGGCTCTGCTATATGCACGCAAAGCGTATGCCGATCCAGAGGCACGCCATAATCCGCAAATATTGATGTCGGTGTTATCGCTATTGGCAGACGGATGCCACAGCACCGGAGACTATGCCTCAAGCGTGAATTATTGCGCCGAAGGACTGAAACTGGCACAACAAACTGGAAATATCAACCAAGAAGCGAATCTGCAAGTCACTTGGGGGTTGAATTTATTTGAGATGGAGCAACTTGATGAAGCATTCAACCATATAGATTTGGCCATTGACATATTGGAGAAAGAAACCCACAAGAATCCATGCTACCGATTATGGGATGACTTATGCTATGCCACAGGCATGAAACTCTCTCTGCTGATTGACAAAAAACGCTATGACGACGCCCTTGCCTTACGGACGTTCATCAACAAGATTATTCGTGGGTTGACAGAAGCTCCCGACACGCCGGAAGGTATCATTGACATACGCCGATGCGAAATAGACGCCTGTTACAGCTATCTTGCATACACTGTGGGGAATAAAGCCTTGGCAGACAGCCTGTATCAAAGCGTGATGGCCAACCCCTACTCCTCGACATCCGATGGCGAATACCTCCGTATCATCAGTTTGTTCACCACAAAGCGTTATGACGAAGTCATTCACCACCTTCAACGGCTGAAACAATACTTGCAGGAAACCACCGACACGGTCAATTGGGATTACATCGACCCCTATCTTCGGATGGAGTATGAGACCTATTGCAAAAAAGGCGACTGGCGATCAGCTTCACGCGTGCAAGCCACGATGCTTGCCTTGACCGACTCGCTCCGCAAACGGGAAAGGAACGAGGACGCATTGGAGCTTGCAGAGATTTATAAGACCAACGAGCAAGCACAACTCATAGCTCAGCAGACAACTTCCATACAACAACGGAACATTTATATTATAAGTTCTTCACTCTTTCTTGCCTTGGCCATTATATATATAGGACATATACGAAAGGTGAACCGCACCATTCGGCAGAAAAACGATGCTATGGTGAAAACCATTGATGAATTGATGGCATATAAAGACGAACTCTTCATCCGTCAAGGGGAAAATATCCGCTTGCGTGACGAAGTGCAACAACTACAGCCCGAACCGGAGGATGCAACGAAGGATACGGCTTCCACCTGCCTCATAACCGAGAAAGACCGAGCCATATTCGAACGTATGAATTATATCATCCTCAACCGCCGCCTTTACCTGCAACCCAACTTCAACAAAAAAGAATTGCTGAAAGAAGTCCACGTACCTACCAACAAATTTGCTGCCTTATTCAAAGTCTTTGCCGGATGCAGTTTTAAGCAATATATCCAAGATTGCAGGCTCGACTATGCCGTCCGGCTGATGCGCGAACACCCTCAGTGGACATTGGATGCCATTGCCAAAGAGGCACTGATGTCCAACGGGGCATTTTATAATCAATTCCAAAAGAAATATGGGATGAGGCCTTCTGATTATCGCGAAAAGAAATTGTCTGAGCCCAAAGACGAATCCGATACGCCAGCACTTCCATAAGCAGGAGAAAATACATTATATATAATATGGTGTAAAAACGCAGAAAACCTGAGTATTTTGTACCTCAAAATCAGATGAACATTAGAATGAGGGTGTATCAAAATGATTTTGAACACGGAGATACAGAGACACAGAGATTTTTTTCATTGATTTACAAATATATTTCCTCTGTATCTTTGTGCCTCTGTGTTCTATTTCCCAATTATGATACATCCTCATCCTAATAATACCCAATTGACCATTCCATTTGTTCGAGCCTTGCCAAAACAGCTTACTTACTTTGCCAACGCAGCTTACTTACTTTGCCAAGACAGCTTACTTACTTTGCCAAGACAGCTTACTTACTTTACCAACGCAGCTTACTGTGTTTTCAGGCGGGAGAACAACATTTAACCACAAAGCCGCTCCCATTTAAAGAGAGAGGAAGGCACATTAAATGAAAAGGTGCGGCACATTAAATGATAAATTAGCGGGTAGGAGGTGTAATATGCCTTCAAAAGGCCTTTCTTTACCTACTGAAAACATTATATAGATTCCTAAAAATCCCCCTGTGTTGGAAATAATTCACACAATACTGATTATTAAAAAGATACGAGCCACAAAGTGATTTTCTCGGAGTAAAATTGTGACTTTTCTAAAGGATAAATTCATTTTTATGGAGTTGCTTCGTGACTTTATTGGAGCAACTGAGGCTATCGAAATTTTGCAAATACTTGTTCCCAAAGTAATTTTGCTCACACAAGGGTGGCTGTAGAAATGCTTACGCTTGTACGATTATTAACAAAAAGATATTATAGTGGAATACAAGTATTTGCATAGTTTACATTGGGGCAGAGGTATAGGAATCAGTATACTATTTCTCTCCATCATTGTACTCTCCGCAGTCCTTATATCGACTGCAACCACTATAAAACACCAGATATGGATTGCAATTATCACGATTTTGCTCGTGGCTGCTATGGGAGGAATGGTTTATGTCTCACACAAACTCTACATCAAGCAAAAGGAAAACAAATGCTTACGCAAGAAGCTTCAAGAAATCAACTTACAGCAAAATGAAATAAATGCCTCCACAGTAACCGTTCCAAAATCAGATGAGCAGAACGCAGAGATGGATGAAACAATCTGGCAGACAGCACAGTCAGCCAAACTGACAGAAAAAGATTACGCGCTATATGAACGTTTGGTACACGAAATTCTCACCCAACGCCTCTACTTACGCCCTCAATTCAGTAAGAAGATGTTGCTGAAAGAAATTCATGTTCCGACCAATAAATTCGCCACTCTGTTTCAAGAATTTGCGGGATGCAGCTTCACGCAATACATACAAGACTTGCGTTTGGAACACGCTGTCCGGCTTATGTGCGAACGGCCTATGTGGAGTTTTGAATCTATTGCGAAAGAGGCTCAGATGTCCGAGTCTACTTTCTACAAACTATTTCAAACGAAATATGGTATGAAGCCCTCTGACTACAGAAAAAAGGCTTGTTTTTCTGATAAAAAAGAAGACAACACATAGTTTTAATTATTCATTAAAAGTGCCCAAAAGTGATTTTAATGGATAATATAAATGATTTT